>NZ_JBIRYZ010000023.1:0-100224 GCF_044390325.1 Streptomyces sp. NPDC018964 | reverse complement strand
TGGTGGGTGCGGGGGGCGGGGGGGGCGGTGGGGGGCGGGGGGGCGCGCCCCTCCCGGGGGGGGGGGGGGGCCGGGGGGGGCGGGCCGCGGGGGGGGGGGGGGGCGCCCCGGGGGGGGGGGGGCCCCCCACCGCAGCGGTCCTCGGCCGTGCACCGCCCGCGTCAGGCCGACGCGGGCGCGAGCTCCATCTCGCCGTCCACCCGGGCTCCGCGGTCCGGGGCCACGTCCAGACGCATCAGGACCGGGGGCGAGGCGACGGAGGGGAGCAGGTGCTTCAGCAGGACCGAGACCCGGTACTCGACGTCCTGCAGGCCGGTCTCGAGCTGGGAGTACAGCTGCACCCCGTTGAACGCGCCGACCACCATCTCGGCGACCTCCCGCGGCACCACGTGCGAGAGGGTCTCACCGCGCTGGTGGGCCTGGCTCACGACCTCCGTCAGCACGTCGACCCACTGCGTCCAGGCGCTTCCGTAGTACTTGCGGCCGACGGGATCGGCCGAGAGCCGGGCGCCGGCCCGCAGGAGGGGGTCGTGCACCATCCGGTGCGCCACCGTCATGGCGATGTCCACCAACTCCTGGAGCTTGATCTCCTGTTCGGGGACCCGCTGCTCCGTCTGCACCTCGAGGATGCCTTGCGCAAGCGCTTCCTTGGAGTCGAAATGGAAGTAGAGCGCGCCCTTGGTGACCCCAGCCGTCTTGAGGATGTCCGCGACGGTCGCCGCGGTGTATCCGTGCTCCGCGAAAACCGTCGCGGCCGCCTCCAGCACGGCCCGGCGGGTCCTGATCGCTCGTTCCTGCTGCGCCACTGGACCTCCCCTTCAGCCAACCGCACTCTGCTGCAGGGCACGATCGCTCATAAAAAACCGTCTAGAAGGTACCTTAGGCTTTCGTCAACCGCTGCACCAGGGTGTCCAAGTTCTCTTCGCCCTCCCGCACCGGTTCCGGGAGAGCGCCACTCGGCCGGACGACAGCGGAATCCCACTGGTCAGGTCGCCGGAAGAGGGACCGGTCGAAGCGTGCTGCGCCGTCCCCCGAGGAGGGAACGGCGCAGCAGGTAAAAAATTCCGGAGTGCTTGTTTCCATGCGGGGCCGCGGGCGCGCCCGGGGTCAGGACAGTGCGGGGACCCGCTGCGCGGCGGGTTCGGCCGGCGACCGCCACAGACGGCCCTCGGCGACCTCGGCGTCGACGGTCCGCAACAGCCGCGCGTCTATCGCGTCGAGCGTTCCGACGATGTGGCGCACCCCGGCCTCGCGCATCAACTGCCTCTGGAAACTGTGCTCGTAGGTGGTCGGGTGCCCGATGAAGGCCGCTCCCAGCCGCTGCGCGGTCTCGGCCACCCGCGCGACGTCGTCGATGAACAGCGCCTGGTCACAGCGGAGCCCGAAGACGTCCTCGGCGATCTCCCGGACGCCGGGGCGGAACGCGTCGGTGCACACGTATCCGGGCCCGTCGAAGTACCCGGCGAACGGCGCCAGGTGGCGGTCGAAGTGGGCGCGTCCGAGCCCCCCGTAGCACACCAGGGACGCCCCGGTGGCGTGCAGCCGGCTCAGCAGCTCGCCGGCGCCGTCGAGCACCCGCACCGGGTGTTCCTCGAGGTACCGCTCCCGCTCCTCGAAGTACGCCCGCACGACCTCCTCGGGCGTCCCCGGCAGGCCCAGGACGGCCGCGGCCCGGAGCTGCGACTGCGACAGCACCGCCCGCTCCAGTTCGGCGGTGTAGACGCCGCCGTGGCGCACCACGAACCGGTGGATGACCGGACTGAAGGTGTCGTTCAGCAACACTCCGTCGATGTTGACCGCGATCAGACGCACCTGTCGGAAGGACACTGGGGACCGCCTAGCGTCGAGCCGCACGGACACCGCGTGCGGAGCCTGATGATGTCGGGCGACGAGCTGCGCCGATCACCTCGGCGGCGGGTCGCCCGCGGAAAAGATTAAACCGGGCGTGCGGTTTTATCAATGGGCCCGGGCGTTCTGCGTCCGCCCCGTCCTCAGGAACCGCACCCCGAAAGCAGGCGCGCGCTCCTTCGACGAACGTGTGCATGAACTGGAAGACTGGCGCGGGCTGCCGGTGACCTGCCGGCGCCGGGGGAACAGGGGGCGATGATGAATGCGCTGAAAGGCAGAACGGCTCTCGTCACGGGGTCGGGCCGGGGCATCGGCCGGGCCATCGCCTGCCGGCTGGCCGCGGACGGCGCGCTCATCGCCGTCCATTACGGAAGCGACGAGGCCTCGGCCCGCCGGACCGTCGAACTGATCGAGGACCGCGGCGGGCGCGCCTTCGCCGTGTGCGCCCCCCTCGGCGTGCCCGGCGACGTCGAGGCGCTGTACGAGCGGTTCGACTCCGGGCTCGAGCGGCTGGGTGAACCGGCGGCCCTGGACATCCTGGTCAACAACGCCGGCTTCAACGTCCGCGGCGGTGTCGCGGACGTGACTCCCCAGGACTTCGACCGGTTGATGGCCGTGCACGCCAAAGCGCCTCTGTTCCTGGTGCAGCAGGGGCTGTCGCGGCTGCGGGAGGGGGGCCGCGTCATCAACATCAGTTCGGCGGCCACCCGGGTGGGTTTGCCCTCCTCGCTCGTGTACTCCATGGCGAAGAGCGCGGTCGAGACGCTCACGCACACCCTCGCCAAGGAACTGGGGCCCCGGCGGATCACGGTGAACTGCGTGGCTCCGGGGTTCGTGAAGACGGACCTGAACAAGCGGCGCTGGTCGACGCCCGAGGAGGAGGCCGCGCACGCCGCGCTGTCCGTGTTCGGCCGGATGGGGCACCCCGGGGACATCGCTGACATCGTGGCCTTCCTCGCCTCGGACGACTCCCGCTGGATCACGGGTCAGTGCATCGACGCGTCCGGAGGCACCGGCCTGTAGGGCGGGGCGCTCACAGCGGCAGGGTGATGCCCAGCTCCCGCATCGCCGAGGACGGCGGGCCGCCCTCCGAACGCTCCGTCTTGCAGCCCTTGCTGCCCGGGGCGAGGGTGCGCGGGTCCACGGCCTCCGCGGGCGCCCCGGTGGCGTACAGGCCCTCGGGGGCGGTGTCGCGGTCGTGCGGGAGCAGCCAGAAGACGCGCCGGCGGAAGGTGCCCGAGGAACGGGAGGGCTTGGCCTCCGGGCCGAGCAGCGCGTACCCGACCATGCGCCCGTCGCGGTGGTAGGCGGGCCTGCCGCGGCGGGTCGGCAGCCGGTCCAGGCTCTGGCGCACGTAGTCCAGCCCGGCTATGTCCTCCAGCCAGACGAGCTCCATCTCGTCGACGATCTCGTCCTCTGCGATGAGGGCGCTCATGCTGTCTCCTCGTCCGCGACCAGTCCGATACCGGGGTAGTACTTCCGCTGGTTGGACAGGATCATCTCCTTGGGCGACGCCAGTCCCACCGTCTCTCGGACGCGCGCGGCGAACGCGCGGGACGAGACGGCCGGGGCCCCCTCATTCTGACACCACGTCCGGTAGACCGCGTAGAGCCGGGTTTGCTCCGCCCGCAAAGAGGGCTCCACCCGGCAGGATTCGCTCAGGAACCGGCCCGTGTGGTCCTCCGTCTCGGCATAGACGGTCGTGGCGATGCGCACGCGTTCGGGTCCGGTGAGGTCCTTCTCCCCCGTCAGATAGCGGCGTGCGCCCGTGATGAGCCAGTTGAGGATGCCCGGCCCCTCCTCGGTGACGAGGATGTCCGCCAGGTTGTCGATCTTGTGGTCGTCGGAGACGACGCGCTCGAAGGGGATCAGGCGCATCCGGCGCCAGAACGCGAACCCTCCGGTGCCGACCTCCGGCCGGTGGTTGCCCAGCAGCCACAGCTTGTGCGTGGGCTGGAAGCTGAAGAAGTCCTGGCGCATCCGGCGCGCCTTGATGCGGTCGCCGCCGGTGAGCAGCTTGACGCGTGCCTCGTCGAAACGGTCGCCGGGCTTCACCTCGCTGCACACGATGACGCGCCGGCCGTGCAGTTCGGCCAGGTCCGTGGGGTGTCCCTCGTACGGCCTGGTCATCAGGAAGCCGGGCGGGGCGGCGTCGGCGTAGTCGCCCAGGAGCTTCATCAGGACGTCCAGCAGAACCGACTTGCCGTTCTTGCCGGAGCCGAACAGGAACGGCATGACCTGTGCGCCGACATCTCCGGTGATGGAGTAGCCGAGCAGCAGGTGCAGGAAGTCGATCATCTCCGTGCCCTCGGGACCGCCGCCGAAGGTGTCGGTGAGGAACCGGTCCCAGCGGGGGGTGGGCATCTGCTCGGGGGCCACGGTGGTGGAGCGGGAGTGGAAGTCCTTGTTCAGGTCGGGTCTGCGCACCAGGCCGGTGCGCAGGTCGACGATCCCGGCCGGCGTGCACAGCGCGTACGGGTCGGTGTCCAGCAGCGTCGCGTTGAGCACCATGCCGGGGGCGGACTTGGCCTGGGCGAGCATCGCGTTCATGCCGCTGGTGCTCAGCGCACGACGGCGGTGCTGCTGCAGCGCGGCCGTGCTGTGGACGCCCCGCGGGTCGTTGGTGGCGATGGCCTCCGCCAGGTCCCCGGCCGCCCACAGCACGGTGTCGTCCTCGTCGATCTGCCAGCGGGTGCTGTCCCACCGGAACCAGCCGAGACCGGGGACGTGCCGGTAGTCGTCGGCGTAGAGCTTGACGAACAGCTTGGCGTTGCCGCGGTCGGTCAGGGTGTCCGGCAGCAGCCCGGCGGCCGTGGCCTCACCGACCGGTTCCGGTGTGTACGGAGCCTGCTCGCGGGGCTGCAGCAGGGCCCGGCTCGGGGGCTGGGCCAGGATCTGCGCGGCGACCGACCGGGCGTCGAAGAGGACGTCGTCGTCACCGGAGGTCATGCGTGCCTCCCAGGGACAGCGGACGCGTCCGGCCCGCACTCAGACCGCCGCGGATGACGGCGCCGTAGCGCCGGCGCTGCCCGGGCCGGGCGCGCGCGGCCGCCTCCGTCAAGAGCCGCTGTGCCTCCTCCTCGTCGAGCAGGCCCGCGGCGACCAGGCCGCCTGCGGTGTAGGCCGCCCGGTTGAGCTTCTCGGTGAAGCCCGCTCCCTCGGGGACGGCGGCACAGGCGGCCACGTCGGCCAGGAGGACGGTCAGCGCGCGTCCCGCGGCGAAGCGCCCGCCTCCGGCGGCCAGGACGGCCTGCCGGGCGCGCGGCGGCACCGGGCGGGGCGCGGGCACGTGCGCGGGCGGCAGGTGCCCGGTGCGCTGGAGTTCACGGGCGAGCCAGTCCGGCAGCGGCGCGGGCTCACGCACCCGTCCCACCGGCTCGTACGCGCCCGCCTCTGTCACGGTGCCCGGGGCGACGATGTAACCGCCGTGCGCCCGGATGTCGACCTGCCAGGCGAGCGCACGGCCGCCGCCGGAACCGGCGGAGCTCTGCCACCGGTGCCCCCGATGGGCCCTGTACCACACGTGCAGACCGCCCGAGGGCGTACGCACCCTCAGGGTCGTCTCGTCCTCCGCCGGGCTCGTGACGCCCCGCAGAGCGGCCAGCACGCCGATCGTGTGGAAGCCGTTGGCGAGTCCGGTCAGGTCGACGGCCTCGGAGATCTCGATGCCCGGCAGCAGCCGGTCCCGGTCGGGCAGCCGGCGCGCGTGCGCGTCGACGTCGACGACGACCAGGCCCGCGGGACCGCAGGAGATCCCGACCCCGAAGCCGGGGTTGGCCCCCCACCACTGCTCGATCCGCGCGAAGTCCAGCGTGGCGGCCCGGAACCCGTGGCACCAGCGGCCGGCCGCCGGGCAGCGGCAGCCCCGGTAGGTGTGCCCGTGCTCCCGGCAGGCCGCGCAGTTGCCCGGGGGCGTCTTGCGTCCCCGGGCCAGTGGATGCACCGGCCAGCCTCGGCCCGCGCACCACCGGGCGGTGGCCAGCGAACGGGAAGGGCTCTGCCGGGCGTGCGCGGGCTCGGGTAAGTCGCTGCGTGAGAACCCCAGTTCATCGGCCATGCAACTCCCCCGTCAGCGACCGAAGCGACTCAAAACGAGGAACAGACTAGCGAATCGCGAGTGACGAAGGAGGAGCCTGTGTGGAGAAACGATTCCGGACACCTTTCCGCCCGAGCGACCGGACCGGACCGGGGCCAGCGACTGGACGACTTTCGGTCGCTTCGTCAGTAGCTGCGAAAAACAGCAGGTCACAGGCTTGCGATTGATCCAATAGCGACTGAAGCGACTGAAGGGGTCTATATATAACGTGTACACGCGTACGCGCACGCGCATACGCACACACTCCAGTGGCCTCATATATAGGGGCCTTCGGTCGCTTCAGTCGCTACCGCAGCTCAAGCAAGACGCTTGACCTGCGCTTTTCCATAAGCGACCGAAGGAGACCCTTCCCCGAGACGGTCGCTGCGCTTCAGTCGCTCACCGCCCCCGGCCGCCTCCGGAACGCCGGAACGCCCGCCTCCGGGACCTTCCGGGGCCAGCGACCGAAGCGACCCCAGCGACTCTCCAGCGGGTTCGAAACCGCCTCACGTACCGGGCCGGTCCAGGAAGGACCCCGGGGCGCCGGACGGGCCAGTGCGCGACGGCCGACACGGCTCCCCGGCCGGCTCAGCCGGCTGCCCGGCCCTCGAGGTCCTCGCCCCCGGCTGCGGCCGGGGGCAGGCGGGTCCTTCCGCCGTACGGGAACGACGGGACCGGCCCCGAGCCCGGGCCCGTCTCCAGGCCGGGGACGCAGTCCGTGTGCCAGCCGCCGGCCGGGACCTTCCCGCGGAGCAGGGTGCCGCGCTCGAACCGCTCCCTGCGGGCCTCGGTCGGGAAGAGCAGGAGCAGTCCGGCCAGCAGCCGCGACGCGTCACCGCCGACCCGTCCGGGCTCCGGGTCGAGAACGGCGGTGAAGACCCACTCGTCGGTCCTGATCAGCGGTACGCCGCCCGCCCAGTGGCGTTCGGCCCAGCTCCCTCCCACGGTCACGGGGATGCCGTACGCCTCGCTCGCCAGGTAGGCCACCGCCTCCCGCACGTCCGCACGCTCCGCGAGCCTGTCGTACGGTCCCGGCCCGGCCCGGCGGGGCAGCTGCCGCACCCGCCCGCCGGGCCGCTCGGACGGGGAGCGCCCGCCGTCCGAGCTCTGCCGGGCGCCGCGCGGCGAGGTGATCTCGACGTCCAGCCCCGCGGGAACCATCAGCCAGCGGGCCGACAGCGCCCCGTTCTCCTCGGATCGCATACCGCCTCCCTCGTCGTCGGGCCGTTCAGGACGGTGCGTGTGCGTCGTCGCCCCGAGCCTCGGCCCGCCCGGTCGAGGCGGGGCGAAGCACCGCCCAACACCGACGGCAGCACCGCGCTCCCCGCCCGGCCGCCCGAGCTGCCCCCCCGTGGCCGAAGACCGCGCCCCTTCGTCGCCCGCGGGCAGATCTGTCCGGTTCCCCTCCGTCGCGCCCGGACGCCTCCACGGCCCTCCGCAGCCGGACGACCGCGCCCGTCCGGTCCGCTCCCCCACGGCGGACCGCTCGCGCCCGTGAGTGGAGAAACAGCTGTTGACCTGCACGTTTCCTACGCCTTGGTCTCTCCTTGGATGCCCCCTCCGAGGCTGCCGACACAGCCAGATCCAGCCGGGCCGTCTTCAGATCGATGACCACCCGGTGTCAACCGCACAGACGCAGGCCTGGCCGAGCGGCCGGGGCCCGCCGACCAAGTGGTGAGGTGGAACGGGGATGCAGACCAGGACGCACACGCGTGTCTACGATGCCGAGTTGTCCCGTCTGGTGCGGGAGACCCCCCAGGAGAACGTCCTGGAGGAACTGACCTCGGTGCTCTTCAAGTCCCTCCCGCGCAGTGACCAGCGCCGCCGGGGGATGGAGTACCTCCAGGGCCTGCTCGGCGTCGAGGGCCGCAAGTCGATCCGGAACATCTCCTCGTTGTTCGGAGGAGAGGCAGCCGAACAGAGCCTGCACCACTTCATCAGCGTGTCCACATGGGACTGGGAGCCGGTCCGGCGGGCCCTGGCCCACCACCTGGAGGAGGTCTCCCCGACCCGCGCCTACGTGCTGCGGCCGATGGTGATACCCAAGGCGGGCGACAACTCCGTGGGTGTCGACCGCCGTTTCTGCCCGAGCCAGGGCCAGACGATGAACGCCCAGCAGGCCGTGGGTGTCTGGGCGGTCTCCGACGAGCACAGCACCCCCGTCAACTGGCGCCTGCACCTGCCCGAGACCTGGCTGGACGACAAGGCCCGCCGCCGCCGGGCGGCGATCCCCGAGAGCGTGCTCCCCGAGACCCTCGACCAGGCCGGCATCGAGGCCTATCTCGACATCACCCGCGACTGGGGCCTGCCCGTGCGCCCCGTCGTCATGGACGCCCGCGAGTCGGACGCCGCCGGCGCCGTCCGCATGCTGCAGGCCGCCGGCGCCCCGATGCTGCTGCGGGTCAGCGCCAACCTGCGGCTGACCGCCGTGGATCCGGGAATGCCGCGCACCGCCGCAGGCCTGGAGACGGCGGCGCACCAGATCATGCTCATGGCCCGCCCGCTGCGCCAGCCGGTCATCCAGCGTCAGCCGGGCCCCGGCGGCGGCGCCGTCCACACCGGGCTGACCGCCGCCGTCCGGGTGCGGCTGTCCCGGCACACCGCACGGCGCCCCTCCCACCGCGACCTGCTCCTGCTCGGCGTCGGCGAGAACGGCGGCCGCTGGCCGGCCGAACTGTGGCTGACCGACATCGCCGATCTGCGCCCCGCCCAGCTGCTGCGGCTGAGCCGCCTCCTCCAGCGTGTGGACCGGGACTTCGCCGAGGTCGCCGAACGGGTGGGCATACGGGACTTCTCCGGCCGCTCCTACAACGGCTGGCACCGTCACGCCACCCTCGCCTCGGCGGCGCACGCCGTGGCGGTGCTGTCGGGAACGGCCCAGCCGGAGATGGAGGTGGCCCAGGCCTCGTGAGCGCTGGGAGCGGCGCATCGTACGCTGCCTGAGCGACTGCTGTCAGCCTCCTTGTCAGCCGCTGCGTCAGCTGTGGTGGTGATCCAGCCACGGAGCTGACGTATTGCCCCGGCGTGCTTTGATGCCCCCGGAACTCCCGTCACACGATCGGCGGACCAATCCGTCCGTGTGTGCGAGGAGTTCATCATGACCAGCCAGCCGCAGGCCGCGGGCGTGCGGGGCACCCCTGCCTTCGTTCCGGCCGAGCCCTCCACGCCTGCCGGGACCGGGGCCCGGGTCGTGGTGCGCACCTCGGGCGGGCCGGTGGCCGGCGAGCGCGTCGGCGCCGTCACCGTCTTCCGGGGCGTGCCCTACGCCCGGGCGCCGCTGGGCGAGCTGCGTTTCGCCTCCCCCAGGCCGCCGCTGCCCTGGCACGGCGTCCGCCCGGCGCTGAGGTTCACCGACGTCTCCTTCCAGAGCGCGGTCCCCAACCGTCCGGTGCCGCCCAGCAGCGAGGACTCGCTGTACGCCAACGTCTGGACGCCCGATCCGCAGGGCGCCCGACCCGTCCTGGTCTACATCCACGGAGGCGGCTGGCAGGCGGGCGCCGGCAGCCTGCCGGTCTACGACGGCGCCCGCCCGGCCGAACGCGGCGACCTCGTCGTCGTCACCTTCAACTACCGGCTCGGCGTCCTCGGATTCGGCCTGCACGAGGACCTCGCCGACCCGGAGACCGGGCACTTCGCCAACTGGGGCCTGCAGGACCAGCGGGCGCTGCTGCACTGGGTGCACGCCAACGCCGCCGCCTTCGGCGGGGACCCCGGGAACATCACCGTGTGCGGCACCTCCGCCGGCGGCGCCAGCGCCTGGCAGCTGGCACTGCTGCCCGAACTGCGCGGCCTGATCCGCCGTATCGTCTCCATCAGCCCCAGCCACGTCACCCCGCCCGCGACCGCGCTGACCCCCGACGACGCGCGCACCGCCTACGAAGCCGTCGCCCGGCGCCTGGGCACCACCGTCGCCGGGCTGCGCGACGTTCCGGCGGCCGCGCTCACCGGGGCGTGGGAGGAGATCTTCGCGGCGCCGCCCGGGCGACGGATCGTCGGCAGCGGACGCTGGTATCGCGGCCCCGTGCTCGACGGGCGCACCATGCCCGGCTACGACCACCTGCTGCCCACGCCCGACGTGCCGGTGCTGTCCGTCCACACCAGCACGGAGGGCTCCTTCTACACCGGTCCCGGATCCCCGCAGCCGGCACCCGCCCCCCGCGACGAGGCCGAACTGCGCCGGGCCGTGCGCTCCGTCCTGCGCCTGGCCGAACCGGACGCCGGCGACGACCTCGCCGACGCCTGCCTGAGCGCCTACCGGACGGCAGCCCGGGACGGGAACCTGCCCGCCGACGCGCTGTCGCTGTGGACGGAGATCTGGGGCGACGCGCTGTTCCGGCATCAGATCGTCCGGTTCTCCGAACGGCACGCCCGCCACGGCCGCACCGCGCTGTACGCCATGGAGTTCGCCCACCCGGCACGCGCCCCCCACTTCGGCACCCCGCACGAGGCGACCTCGCCGTTCCTCTTCGGCACCCACCGGCTGCCCCGGCTCGCCGACGTCTTCGGCCGCGGCCGCACCGAACACCTGCTGTCCGACCTCCTCATCGACTCGGTGGCGGCCTTCGCCCGGACCTCCCGGCCAAGCTCCCCGGACCTTCCCGACTGGCCCGCGTTCACCCCCGAGGCACCCAGCACCCTCGTCCTGGGCGGCCCCGCCACCGCCGAGGTCGTCCACACCCCCAAACTCGCCCAGCTCGGCTTCTGGGACGCGGTCGGCTGGACACCACGCCTGTGACACGCGTCGCTTCGACGCGGCGGACGACCACCCGGACCCGGTGAAGCCCCCCTCAGTCCTCCCTCGTGCGCACCGAGGCCCTCATCGCACCGCCCTCGCTCTCGTCTGGAGACATTCGTGGACAAATCATTGCTCGACATCGATCTGAAGCTCGCTTCCCAGCAGCCGGACTGGGAGGACCCGGCCCAGGTACTGCGCGTCCGCTCGGACCTGTCGGGCCGCCCCGCGCTGGTGCGCTCCGACGACGTACGCCTGCTGCGCAGCCACCTGGCGCGGGTGGCCGCGGGCGAGGCGCTGGTGGTCCAGGCCGGCGACTGCGCGGAGAACCCCGCCGAGTGCACCGCCGGGGACGTCGCCCGCAAGGCGGCCGTGCTCGACCTGCTGGCCGGCTCGCTCAAGCTGATCACCGGCAAGCCGGTGATCCGCGTGGGCCGCATCGCCGGACAGTTCGGCAAACCGCGCTCGCGCCCCACCGAACACATCGCCGGCCTGGAACTGCCCGTCTACCGCGGGCACATGGTCAACGACCCCGAACCCACCCCGGAGGGCCGCCGCCCCGACCCGCTGCGCCTGCTGACCTGCTACATGGCGGCCGACGACATCATCCGCCACCTCGGATGGCACCGCACCCCGCCGGCGGGGGGCATCGACCCGGCGGTGTGGACCAGCCACGAGGCCCTGCTGCTCGATTACGAGGTCCCGCTGCTGCGGCGCGCGGAGGACGGGCTGCTGCTGTCCTCGACGCACTGGCCGTGGATCGGGGAACGCACCCGCCGGCCCGACGGCGCGCACGTCGCGCTGCTCTCCGGGGTGGTCAACCCGGTGGCCTGCAAGGTCGGCCCCGGCATCACCCGGGACGACCTGCTGGAGCTGTGCCGCCGCCTGGACCCGCGGCGCGAGCCCGGCCGGCTCACCCTCATCGCGCGCATGGGCGCCGACCGGGTGGCCGACGCGCTGCCCCCGCTGGTGGAGGCGGTGCGCGACGCCGGCCACCCGGTCATCTGGCTCACCGACCCGCTGCACGCCAACACCGTCACCACCGCCGACGGATTCAAGACCCGCTACGTGGAGTCCGCCGCACGGGAGGTCGCCGTCTTCCACGACGTGGTCGTGCGGCACGGCGGCACCGCCGGGGGACTGCACCTGGAGACCACGCCCGACGCCGTCGTGGAGTGCGTTCCCGACGCGCGGGCGGACGGCCTGGTCGGCGACGCCTACGAGACCTTCTGCGACCCGCGGCTCAACGTCGGCCAGGCCGTCTCCGTGGTGTCCGCATGGCACCGGTGACCCCCGCCGCACGACCCACCTCCCCACCCGCACGGCAATCGAAGGAGAGGCACGACATGGACAACAGACTGGCCCTGGTCACCGGTGCCGCCGGAGGCATCGGCGCAGCCGTGGCCCGCGTCCTGGGAGAGCAGGGGATCGCGGTGGCCGCGGTCGACCGCGACCCCGACCAGCTCGACGAGGTGGTGACGAAACTGGGCGCGGACGGCCTGCCCGTGACCCCGTTCCCGTCCGACGTGACCGACAGCGCCGCGGTCGAGACGCTCGTCGCCGAGGTCGAGCGGCGTCTCGGTCCCATCGACTACCTGGTGAACACCGCGGGCGTGCTGCGCCTCGGCGAGGTCACCGACTTCAGCGACGAGGACTGGAGCAGCACCTTCGCCGTCAACACCACGGGCGTCTTCCACCTCTCGCGCGCCGTGGTCGGCCGCATGGTGCCGCGCCGCCGCGGAGCCGTCGTCACCGTCGCCTCCAACGCGGCCGCCACGCCCCGCACCGGCATGGCCGCCTACGCCGCCTCCAAGGCGGCGGCGGAGATGTTCACCAAGAGCCTCGGTCTGGAGGTCGCGCGCCACGGCATCCGCTGCAACATCGTCGCCCCCGGCTCCACCGACACCCCGATGCTCAGCTCGATGTGGCACGACGACAGCGGCCGGCGCGCCACCCTCGCCGGGAACCCGGAGACCTTCCGCGTCGGCATCCCGCTGGGCAAGCTCGCCCGCCCCGCCGACGTCGCGCACGCCGTCGCGTTCCTGCTGTCCGACCAGGCCTCCCACGTCACCCTGCACACCCTGACCGTCGACGGCGGCGCCGCCCTCGGCGCCTGACGGACCGCCCCGCCCCACCCGCCTCCGTCGAGAAAGGACACCCACCGTCATGGCCGGCCTTCCGACCATCGAGTCCTACCCCCTGCCCACCGCGCCGGAGCTGCCGGAGAACACCGCGCCGTGGACCGCGGACCCCGAGCGTGCCGTCCTGCTCGTGCACGACATGCAGCGCTACTTCCTCCAGCCCTTCCCCGACCCGCTGCGCACCCAGCTCGTGCGGAACGCGGCCGAACTGCGCGAGCGGTGCGCCGAACTCGGCATCCCGGTCGCCTACACCGCCCAGCCCGGCGGCATGACCGCCCCCCAGCGGGGCCTGCTGAAGGACTTCTGGGGCCCGGGCATGCGCCCGGCCCCCGCCGACCGCGCCGTGGTCGAGGAGCTCGCCCCGCGCGAGGGGGACTGGCTGGTGACCAAGTGGCGCTACAGCGCCTTCCACCACACCGACCTGCTCACCCGGATGCGCTTCCACCAGCGGGACCAGCTGATCGTGTGCGGGGTCTACGCCCACGTCGGTGTGCTGGTCACCGGCGTCGAGGCGTTCAGCCACGACATCGAGACGTTCCTGGTCGCCGACGCCGTCGCCGACTTCGACGAAGGCCACCACCGCATGGCGGTCGAGTACGCGGCCGCGCGCTGCGCCGTGGTCACCACCGCCAAGGAGGTCCTGGCATGACCGGCAACCCGACCGGACCCGACCGGCAGGACGGCGGCCTGCTGGACGCGATCCTCAGCCCCGAACCCCCGCCGTTCGCCCTGCTGCACCGTCCCGAGACGAACGGGCCGGGCGTGCTCGACGTCCTGGTCGGCACGGTCTCGCAGGCCGAGACCCTCGCCGGCATCCCGCTGCCCGGATCCGCCGGCCCGGTGGACGCCCCGCGGCACGAGGTGCTCGCCCTCGTGCCCTACCGGCAGATCGCCGAGCGGGGCTTCGCCGGCCACGACGACGGGACCCCGCTGGTCGCGCTCAGCATCGCCGCGCAGGAGACCGCCGACCTGGCCACCGTCCTGCGACGGCTGCCCGACGAGCCGATCCGCACCGTCGGCGCGCACTTCGACGTGGACGACGACGCCTACGCGGAGACCGTCCGGCGCATCATCGCCGACGAGATCGGCACCGGCGAGGGCGCGAACTTCGTCATCAAGCGCACGCTGACCGTCGACATCTCCGGCTACACCCCGCGCAGCGCCCTGACCTTCTTCAAGCGGCTCCTGGAGCGGGAGAAGGGCGCGTACTGGACGTTCGTCGTGCACACCGGCGAGCGCACCCTGGTCGGCGCCACGCCCGAACGGCACATCAGCGTGCACGAGGGCAGGGCCGTGATGAACCCCATCAGCGGCACCTACCGCTACCCGGCGTCGGGTCCCACACTGCCGGAGCTGATGGACTTCCTCGCCGACCGCAAGGAGACCGACGAGCTGTACATGGTGGTGGACGAGGAACTGAAGATGATGGCCCGGATCTGCCGCGGCGGCGGCCGGGTGACCGGGCCCTTCCTCAAGGAGATGGCCCGCCTGGCCCACACCGAGTACTTCATCGAGGGCCACACCGACCGCGACCCGCGCGAGGTGCTGCGGGAGACGATGTTCGCGCCGACCGTGACCGGCTCCCCGCTGGAGAGCGCCTGCCGCGTCATCGAGCGCTACGAGCAGCAGGGCCGCGGCTACTACAGCGGTGTGCTGGCGCTGATCGGCCGGGACGCGCGGGGCGCCACCGCCATGGACTCCGTGATCTGCATCCGCACCGCCGACATCGACGCCGCCGGCCGGGCGCGCATCGGGGTCGGCGCCACGCTGGTGCGCCACTCCGACCCGTACTCGGAGGTGGCCGAGACCCGCGCCAAGGCCGCCGGCCTGCTCACCGCGCTGGAGGGTGGCGGGACGACGAGGTTCGCGGCCCACCCCGAGGTGCGCCGGGCGCTGGAGCGGCGCAACGAGACCATCGCCGGTTTCTGGCTCGCCGGGGACGCTCCGGCCGACGACGGCGCGGCGGTGCTCTCCGGGCGCCGGGTGCTGGTGGTGGACGCCGAGGACACCTTCACCTCGATGATCGGCCATCAACTGCGGTCTCTGGGGCTGGAGGTGACGGTGCGCCGCTTCGACGAGCCGTACGACCTGGCCGGTTACGACCTGGTGGTGATGGGGCCCGGCCCGGGAGACCCGCGCGAGACCTCCCACCCCAAGATCGCCCACCTGGACGGGGCCGTCGCCCGGCTGCTGCGCGAACGGCGGCCGTTCCTGGCGATCTGCCTCAGCCACCAGGTGCTCAGCCGCCGTCTCGGCCTCGGCCTGGCCCGCAGGGACGTGCCCAACCAGGGCGTGCAGCGGGACATCGACCTGTTCGGGCGCCGCGAACGCGTCGGCTTCTACAACACGTTCGCGGCCGTGAGCGCGGAGGACAAGGCGGAGGTGGACGGCGTCGGCATCGTCGAGGTCGCCCGCGACCCGGACAGCCACGAGGTCCACGCCCTGCGCGGCCCCCACTTCGCGTCGATGCAGTTCCACCCCGAGTCCGTCCTCACCCAGAACGGGGTGAGCATCACCGGCGACCTGGTCCACGGTCTGCTGGAGGGCTCGTCGCTGGCCCTGGCCGACTGAACCACCCGGCGGCCGGCCCCGCTCCGGCGGCGGGGTCGGCCGCCATCTGACGTACTCGCCGGCGACCTGACGGGTTCGGCGGACCGCCTTTGCCGCCCGGTCGCGCGGCCCTGGAGCATCGCGGTGCGGGAAGGCCCGCCCGAATCACCGAAGAAGGGTCACACCATGATCACCACCGGTACGGCCCGGTCCGGCCGGACGTCTGCGGGCGTCGCCGTCCTGGGCACAGGATCCTGCCTGCCGTCCCACGTGGTCGGCAACGACGAGGTCGCGGCCGCGGCCGGAGTCACCGACGAGTGGATCCGCCGCAAGACCGGCATCGGGGCGAGGCGCCGGGCCAAACCGGACGAGGCCACCTCGGACCTGGCCGTGGCCGCGGGCCGGGCCGCGATGGAGGACGCCGGGATCACCGCGGCGGACCTGTCGCTGATCGTCGTCGCCACCTCGACCCCCGACTCGCCCCAGCCCCCGACGGCCAGCGTGGTCGCCGACGGGCTCGGCGCCGGCCACGGCACCGCCGCCTTCGACGTCAACGCCGTGTGCAGCGGGTTCGTGTTCGCGCTGAGCACCGCCGAGCACGTGCTGAGGGCGGCGGACTCCTCCTACGCCCTCGTCATCGGCGCGGACGTCTACTCCCGCATCCTCGATCCCACCGACCGGCGCACCGCGATCCTCTTCGGGGACGGCGCCGGAGCGGTGGTCCTCGGCCCGGCCCGACCCGAACGCGGTCTGCTGGCGTCCCGGCTGGCCGGCTTCGGGGCCGACCGCGACCTGATCGAGGTGCCGGCCGGGGGAAGCCGCCTGCCGGCCAGCGAGCAGACCCTGGCCGAGGGCCTGCACTTCTTCACCATGAACGGGCGCGGGGTGCGCGAGTTCGTCGACACCACCGTCACCCCGGCCATCGACACGTTCCTGCGGGACGTCGGCCTCGACGCCCGCGACGTCGACCACTTCGTCCCCCACCAGGCCAACGGCCGGATGCTGGACGACCTCTCGGCCCGGCTCGGCATCCCCGCCGACCGCATGCGCGTCACCTACGAGGACTTCGGCAACACCGGAGCCGCGTCGGTCCCCGTCACCCTCGACCGCGCGGCCCGTTCGGGCGAGCTCGCCGACGGGGACCTCGTCCTGCTGGCCGGCTTCGGCGGCGGCATGGCCATGGGCCTGTCGCTGCTGCGCTGGCAGCGTCCCACCCCCTCGCACAGCACCACGCAAGCCTAAGGAGACGGTGATGTTGGACGGCATCATGGAGGACTACCTGCGCCGGATCAAGGCGGTCCGACCCGAGCGCCCCGACCTGGCGGGACTGCGGCACCTGACGGAGCGTCACCTGCTGTCGGTCCCCTTCGAGAACCTCGACTACCACCTGGACGAAGAGATCTTCATGGACGAGCGCGTCCTCGAGAAGATCGTCCACAAGAACCGCGGAGGCGGCTGCTACGAGGTCAACCCCGCCCTGTCGTTCCTGCTGACCGCACTCGGCTACGAGGTCGACATCCTGCCGGGCTGGGTGCACCGCCCGGACGGGCTCGGCCCCTTCCTCGGCCACCTGGCGCTGCGCGTCAAGGCCGACGGCGAGGACTGGCTGGTCGACGTCGGCTTCGGCCGCAACAGCCGCTTCCCGCTGCGGCTCGCCTCCCGCGAGGTGCAGCACGACCCGCACGGCGACTACCAGCTGCACGACGTGGCCGACGGCGTCATAGACGTCCACCTCGGCGGCAAGCCACTGTACCGGGTGGCGGACCGGCCGGTGCGCATCGAGGACTTCGCGCCGACCCTGTGGTGGTACCGCACCTCGCCCGACTCCTCGTTCCTGCAGGCGGTGTTCTGCTCCATCCGCACCGCCGACGGCCTGGTCACGCTCAAGGGCAACACCCAGATGAGCATGGTCGACGGCCGGGAGCGCAGCAAGCGCACCCTGGACGGCGAGGCCGAGGCGTTCGAGGCGTACGAGAAGTACTTCGGCGTCAGCCTGGAGCGGCTGCCGAAGGAGCCGGGCCTCGGCGTGACCGCCGGAGTGCGGACGGAATGACAGCCATGAGCGACAACCACGTCAGCCCGGCGTCCGACGTCGACGTCCTCGTCGTCGGCGCCGGCCCGACCGGCCTGCTGACGGCCGTGGAACTGCTGCGCCGCGGCGTCCGGGTCCGCGTCGTCGACCGTGCCGAGGAGCCGTCGACCACCCCGAAGGCGCTGTCCGTGTGGCCCCGGGCGCTGGACATCCTCGAGGACGCCGGGCTCGCCGAGGGCATACGGCGCGAGTCGGTGCTCATCAACCGGCTCAGCTACTTCTCCGAACGCAGTCCGCTCGCCTCCTTCGCCCTGAACGAGGACACCGCCTGCCGGGTGCTGCCCCAGCACGTCACCGAGCGCCTGCTGGCCGAACGCCTGGGCGAACTGGGCGGCAAGGTGGAACGAGGGGTGCGGCTGCTGGCCCTGGAGGGGGTGGACTTCTCCGGGGACATCACCGCCACCGACGGCGTCACCGCCGTGGTGGAACGGTCCGACGGGAGCGTCGACCGCATCCGGGCGCCCTTCGTGGTCGGCGCCGACGGCGCCGGCAGCGCGGTACGGGGCCAGCTCGGCATCGGCTTCCAGGGCAGCACCTACGAGATGGCCTTCGCGCTCGTCGACGCGCGGGTCGAGGGCGACCTGCCCGACGACGAGTGCCTCTTCTACCAGACGCCGAGCGGTGCCCTGGTGGTCGTGCCGATGCCCGGCGGTGTGCACCGTTTCCTGTCGGTGATGCCGCAGGGACGGCACGAGGTCTCCCTGGAGATGATGCAGGAGATCCTCGAGGAGCGCGGACCGCGCGGGGTGCGGCTGACGGAGGCCGTGTGGCAGGCCGTCTTCCGGGTGCACGCCCGCCGCGCCTCCGACTTCCGCGTCGGGCGCGTCTTCCTGGCCGGTGACGCCGCACACGTGCACAGCCCGGCCGGCGGCCAGGGCATGAACAACGGCCTGCAGGACGCCCAGAACCTGGGCTGGAAGCTGGCCGCCGTCATCCGGGGCACCTCGCCGGCCTCGCTGCTCGACGGCTACGGCGTCGAGCGCTCGGAGGCCACCCGCCAGATCCTGCGCGACACCGATCTGCAGACCCGTGCGTGGGTGGCGGGCAGCCGGGCCAAGGTGCTCGCCCGCGACACCGCCTTCAAGCTGCTGGACCGCACCGGCGTCGTGTCCCGCTTCTACACGCCGGTGATGGCCGGACGCCGTCTGGCGTACCCGCCGGTGCGCGCCACGCAGCGGCCCTCGGGACCGTCCGGCTGCAAGGTCCGCGGCAGGATCCCCGGCGGCCTGAAGGACGGCGCCGTCTTCCCCCGGCGGTCCGCGCTCGCGCACGGCGTCAGCGGACCCGACGTCGACCCGCACGCCTGGACCCTGGTCGTGGCACCGCCCTCGGACGCCTGGCGCGCCGAGGCCGGACACGTCACGGCCCGCTACGGGCGGCTGCTGCGCACCGTCGTGCTGCGGCGGCGCGAGAGCGCCTTCGCCACCGGCTGCCACCGTGGGGGCTACTGGCTGGTGCGGCCGGACGGACACGTGGCCGCGCACGGGCACGAGGCCGACCTCGGGCACCTGGAAGCCGAGCTGAAAGCCGTCCTGACCAGCCACGACGGGCGCGCCTGAGGCGACTTGACATTAAAAACAGCGGGCCCTTCTGGCGGACATTGCCGATGCGTAATGTCCAGGACATGAAGCTGAGAGAGGGCGTGGAGTGGGCAGTGCACTGCTGCATCAACCTGTCGTGGATCGCTCCCGACAGGTCGGTGCCGGCAGCCAGACTGGCCGCGTTCCACGACCTGCCCACGGCTTACCTGAACAAGCAGATGAACGCGCTGGGACGAGCCGGCATCGTCTCGTCCCGGTCCGGCCCCCGGGGCGGATTCCGTCTCGGCCGCAGGCCGCGGGAGATCAGCCTCATGGACGTGGCGACGGCGATCGACGGCTCGGCACGGGCCTTCCTGTGCACGGGCATCCGTCACCACGGGCCGGCCGGCCGGATCACCGGCTCCGGCGGCGGCAGCACCCCGTGCACCGTGGCGCAGGCCTTCTCCGCCGCGGAACTGGCCTGGCGGCGTCGGCTCGCCGAGCAGACGATCGCCGACCTGGCGGACGCGGTGCGCCGGGCCAACCCCGCCGCTCCCGACCACGTCCGCCGCTGGTTCGACCGGAACTGAGATCCACTAGCGCACCCCTGTAACCGCCGGGGCCCCTCCCCTGCGGTGGCGCCCCCGCGCGCCGAATCCGACCCCGTAGTGAAAGGCACAGTCATGCCGTCTTCGGCCACAGGCGCCGCCACAGAGGCGACGCGCCAGCGCCCTGGACTCCTCCTGGCGCTGCTGGCGTTCGCGCAGCTGATCATCTCCATCGACTACAACATCGTCTACGTCGCGCTCCCCGAGATCGGTTCCGCACTCGGCTTCAGCTCCCAGAACCTGCAGTGGGTGATCAGCGCCTACGCGGTCGCCTTCGGCGGGTTCCTGCTGCTCGGCGGCCGGGCCTGCGACCTGTGGGGCCCGCGCCGCATCTTCATCCTGGGCCTGTCCCTGTACGGGGTGTCCTCGCTGGCGGGCGGCCTCGCCACCGACCCCGGAGTGCTGATCGCGGCCCGCGCGGTGCAGGGCATCGGCGGCGCGTTCCTCTTCCCCGCCACGCTGACGCTGGTCTCCACCAAGTTCGCCGAGGGCAAGGAGCGCAACCGCGCCTTCGCCGTCTGGGGCACGGCCGGCGGTTCGGGCATGATCCTCGGTTCCCTGCTCGGCGGTGTCCTCACCCAGGCCTTCGGCTGGGAGTCCGTCTTCTACGTCAACGTCCCGCTGGCCGTACTGGCCATCGTGTTCGCCCTGCCGCTGATCACGCGTGACCAGCTCGGCGGCTCGCGCCGCTCCTTCGACCTGGCCGGCGCGCTGACCGCCACCATCGGCACCACGTCCGTCGTCTTCGCCCTCGTCCAGGGACCGGAGTCGGGCTGGGGCTCCGCCCTCATCATCGGCGCCCTCGTCCTCGGCGTGGCCCTGCTGGCCTCCTTCCTCCTCATCGAGAAGCGCAGCAGCGACCCGCTGATGCCGCTGCGCCTGTTCGGCAACCGCAACCTGAGCACCGGCGCCGCGATCACCTTCCTCTACATGGCGACCTTCGGCACCCTGCTGTACTTCCTGACCGTCTACTTCCAGGGCGTGCACGGCTACAACGCGCTGGAGACGGGCCTGGCCTTCCTGGTCCCCATGGTCGCCATCTCCATCGGCGCCCAGACGGCCGGCCGCCTCGCCACGCGGTTCGGGCTGCGCGCCATCATGATCGCCAGTCTCCTGGTGGGTCTGGTCGGCACCGTCATCGTCGGCCTGACGCTGACCACCGACGGCTCCTACGTCTCGCTGATCCCCGGCATGGTCGTCCTCGGCCTCGGCCAGGGCGCCGGCTACACCCTGATGTTCGGCGCCGCCACCGTCGGTGTGGACCCGATGGAGCAGGGCATCGCCTCCGGCTGGGCCTCCACCACGCAGCAGGTCGGCGGCGCGGTCGGCCTCGCCGTCCTGGTCGCCATCGCCAACTCCGGCCTGGGCGGGCTCGAGGGCGAGGCGCTGCGCTCGGCCACCACCGACGGTCTGCGCACGGCGGTGTTCCTCGCCGCGGCCGGTATCGCGCTGACCGCGCTGGTCGCCTTCGGCCTGAAGAAGCCGAACAAGCAGCGGGCCGTCGCCCAGGGAACCGCGGCCTCCGCCGACGAACCGCAGACCGCCCAGGTCTGACCCCGCTCTCCGGCGCCCCCGAGGGCGCCGGGCACCGGACCTCCGCATCACCCGCGTCCCCCGCCGGTGCGGAGGTCCTGCCGTTCCCCGGGACCACGGGGCCCGACTGTGCGTCATGTCCCTTCCCGGAAAGGGACATGACGCATAGCCGGGGAAAAGATTGCCGGTCCGGGGGTGCTCTCCCAGGATCGGCGTATGTCGAAAACAACGGTTGCCGAGGCACCTTCGCCGGTGTCGCGCACGGCGCCGCTCGCCGCCACCGTGACGACCGTGTCCGTCATGGGCGTGCTCGTGGTGGGCCAGATGTACGTGACCATCCCGCTGATGCCCGAACTCGCCCACGCCTGGGACGTCTCCACACAGTCGGCGGCGCTGTCGACCACCGCTTTCGCCTTCGCGCACGCGGCCGGCTCGCTGATCAGCGGCCCGCTGTCCACCCGCTTCGGGCGACGCGCGGTCATGGTCGTCAACGTCCTGGCCATGGCCGTCGTCACCGCTCTGCTCCCGCTGGTGACGTCGCTGGCGGCCGGGGTGACGCTGCGGGCGCTGCAGGGGTTGTTCGCCGGCTCGTTCATCCCGATGGCGTACGCCTACCTGCACGCCCGCATCGCCCCCGAGAAGGTCGCCCTGGCGCTGACCGTGGTGTCCGCCTGCATGGGGGCCACGGTGGTCATCGGCCAGGTCGAGGCGCAGCTGCTGGCGTCCCTGGTGGGCTGGGTGTGGGTGTTCTGGGCGACCGTGCCCCTGCTCCTGGTCGGGGCCGCCGTCTCCTGGCGCGTGCTGCTGCCCGAACCGCGGCCGGCCGCGCCGGGCGCCTCCCCCGAGCGCCCTCCCGGTCTGCGGTCCGCGCTCGGCGGCCGGCTGGTCCCGCTGTACCTGGTCATCCTCGTCGCGGCGGGCGCCCTCACCGCCGTCTACACCGGCGTCCAGCTGTACGGCCCCCCGGACGTCGCGGACGGCGGCGCGCTGCTGGCGCTGCGCGCCAGCGCCCTGCCCGCGCTGCTCGGCGCCGTGCTGCTCGCCCCGGCCCTGTCCGGTGTCCCCGCGCCCCGGCGCGCCGTCGGCGCCCTCGTGGTCACCGTCGCGGCGATGCTGGCCGCGGTCCTCGGCGGCGACAACCCCCTCGTACTGGGGGCCGCCCTGTTCGTCTTCATGGCGGGCTTCTCCACGCTCGGTCCCGCCCTCATCCAGACCGTCGGGGCCAGGGCCGGAACCGCCCAGACCTCGGCCATCGCGGTGTACGGCTTCACGCTCAACGTCGGAGCAGGCGCCGGCGCCCAGCTCGCCGCCTCCTTCTCCCGCTTCGCCGCGCTGGCGCTGTTCCTGGCGGTCGCCCTGACGCTGGCCACGGCCGTGGTCGCGCGTGGCGCGCGAAGGACCTGACGCACTCGCCGGAGCGCCGTTGCCGCCGGGGAGCCGGGCGTCCCACGATGCGAACCCGCAAGCCCGTCACAGCCATCCGTACGCCAGGGAGCGTCCGACCATGACCAACGTCGCCGTCATCTACTACTCGTCGACCGGCTCCACCCACCGGCTCGCCGTGGCCGCCGCCGACGCCGCCGCCGCGGAGGGCGCCGAGGTGAGGCTGCGCCGGGTACCCGAGACCGCCGCCACGGGCCGCCCCGGCTCCGAGGAGCACGCCGCCTCCGTCGCGGACATCCCCGAGGCGACGCCGGACGACCTGCAGTGGGCCGACGCGATCCTGCTGGGCACGCCCGTCCACTTCGGGCTCGCCGCGCCCCAGCTGATGCAGTTCATCAACACCTCCTCGGCGCTGTCGATCCAGGGCAAGCTCCTGAACAAGGCCGTCTCCGCGTTCGCCTCCGGCTCCGCCGAGCACGGCGGCCAGGTGACCGCGATCCTCGCGCTGCACAACGCCATCTGCCACTGGGGTTCGGTCATCGTCGCCACCGGCTCCGCCGACCCGGTGCTGTACGAGAAGAACAATGGCAACCCCTACGGGGCCTCCACCGTGGCCGGCAACCGCGCCGGTTTCATCCACCCCGAGAACACCGGGGCGATCGCCTACCAGACGCGCCGCACCCTCCACGTCGCCGCCGCCCTGAAGGCCGCCGAAGGCGTACGGGCCGCCGCCTGACCTTCCGTCCCGTCACGAGGAGACACCATGGCAGTCAGCGATCCGGCCCAGCTGCCGGCGGCCTTCGTCGAGGCCTTCAACGCCAAGGACCTCGACGCCATCGACCGGCTCTTCGAGCCGGAGGCGGTGCGCGTGCTGCGCCCGGGCGTGGTGGTGACCGGAGACGGACGCCGGCAGGCGACCAGCAGTTTCCTGGCACTGGGCGTTCCGATCCGGATCACCCTGCGGCACGCCTACGTCTACGACGACACGGCCCTGATCCTCGGCGACTTCGTCATCGAGGGCACCAAGCCGGACGGCGAGCACGTCCACCTGACGGGCACCGCGACCGACGTGGCCCGGCGCGGTGCCGACGGGCTGTGGCGCTACATCATCGACAATCCGCCCGGTGTCGAGACCGCCTGACCCGGGCGGGCCGGCCCGGAAAGGAGGGGAAGCACGCACGAGGAACGGAAGAGGGAACCGACTTGACGGATTGGCGGAAAAGAGGTGGCTGCCCGGACGGGACCGGGACACGATGGGGCCGGACCCAGCAGCCGGAAACGGCGAGCGCACCATTTATCGAGGGAGCAGTACGGCCATGACCAATGTCGCCATCATCTATTACTCGGCCACCGGAAACATCCACAAGTTGGCTGTCGCCGCCGCCGAGGCGGCGGAGAAGGCCGGTGCCGAGGTGAGGCTGCGCAGGGTCGCCGAGATCACCGACGAGCCGCTCGCACCCAATTACACCGAGTGGACCGAGGCGAACAACGAGCACGTCGCCACGAGCCGCGACGTGCCGGTGGCCGCCATAGACGACCTGGACTGGGCCGACGCCGTCGTCTGGGGCACCCCCGGCCGCTACGGACTGCTGGCCGGCCCGCTCAAGCACTTCATCGACCAGACCTTCGAACTCCACGCCCGGCGCGGCCTGATGAACAAGGCGATGTCCGCGTTCACCTCCACGGGCACCCCGCACGGCGGCCAGGAGTCGACGCTCCTGTCCCTGAGCAACGTCTTCTACCACTGGGGCGCCGTCATCGTGCCCCCGGGCGTGACCGACGACATCCTGCTCGCCCCGAGCAACGGCAACCCCTACGGCGTCAGCGCGACCTCGGGCCTGCAGGCCATCCCGGGGCACCTCGCGCAGAACGTCACCGACGACAACCTCGCCGCGGTCGGCTACCAGACCGTACGCACCCTGAAGGTGGCCGAGGCCCTCAAGCGGGGGCTGAAGGACGCCTGAGCCCCACCCGTCCGAATGCCGGGCCGCGCACCGCGCGGTCCGGCATTTCCGCTTTCCGGCTTTTTGAATTCCCGGGAATTCCCGGCGCCGAAAAGTGCGGGAGCTGATGCATTAGCCGTTCTTTCCTTTCCGTGAGCGGCGGCGCGTGGGAGATTCTCGTGCGGGAGTTTTTCAGTTTCGTGTGCCGTTCACCATGAGGAAGAGGCCTGATGTACAAGGTTCCCAAGAGCAAGAAGATCCTCTACCTCGGGGTCGTCTCCGAGCGGGCCGCCGAGAAGTACGGGACCACCCCGATCACGCTCGACCACGACATGCAGGTCTTCCCCGAGGCGGGCCGGACGCTGACCGTCTCGGAGTTCGCCCGCCACGTGGCCGACACCGCCGACCGGTTGTGGGCGGCCGGTGTGCGGCCCACCGAGCACGTGGCGGTGTACAAGACCTCGAACTTCGACATCACCGTGCTGGCCTGCGGTGCCGCCCGGATCGGCGCGGTCCCGGTGATGCTCTCCCCGCACCTCGACGGAGACAGCATCGGCGAGCTGCTGCAACGGCTGCAGCGGCCCACCCTGCTGACCGACCGGGAGAAGCTGACCGGTCCGCTGGCCGGGCTGCCGCTGGACGGGCTGACGGCCCGGGTCGTCACCACCACCGGCTCCCACCCGGGCGCGGTGTCCTTCGCGGACCTCGCGGGCGCCCCGGAGCGCCGGCCGGTGCTGCTGGACCCGGACCAGCCGGCCCTCATGACGCACACCTCCGGCACCACGGGCATCCCCAAGCTGGTCGTGCACTCCGCCCGGTCCCTCGGCGCGCGGGGCAACTGGCAGGACAAGGTGGTGTCCTTCATCCGCAAGCGCGAGACCGTCGCCATGCACGTGTCCTACGTGCACTCGCGGATGTACCTGGGCCTGGCCGTGCTGCAGACGCGCGGCATGCCGATGGTCTTCATGAACGACGGAAGCCCCGAGCACGTCGCCGACATGCTGGTCAGGCACCGTCCGGGCGTTCTGGAGACGCACCCCAACTCCTTCCTGGAGTGGGAGCAGATGCTGGACGACCCGCGCCGGCCGATCTCCAACGTCAAGTACTTCAACAGCACCTTCGACGCGATCCACCCGAGCACGATGCACAAGTTCCTGCACGCCACGGACCGCAGGAGCCCGGTCTTCCTCCAGGTGTACGGCCAGAGCGAGTGCGGTCCGCTGGCCGCGCGGACCTACCGGCGCCGCAACGCCCTGAAGGCGGACGGCCGCTGCCAGGGGTACCCCACGCCCTTCATGACCAAGTACCGGCTGGTCCCGCGCAACGGGGAGAAGCCGTCCAAGGAGACCCCCGGCTACATCGACGTGGCCACCGCGGGCCGTGCGCTGAGCTACCACGGCGAGCAGGAGCGGTTCGACCGGCAGGTCCTCGGCGAATGGTGGCGCGGCGGTGACGTCGGCTACCGCACCAAGTGGGGGTGCCTGCACCTGCTGGACCGGGAGGTCGACACCATCCCGGGCATCGAGTCCACCCTCGAGATCGAGGACGAGGTGCTGCACAAGCTGGAGGAGCTGACCGAGCTCGTCATCGTGCCCGGCCCGGACAGGCAGCCGGTGCCCGTGGTGTGCACCCGGGGCGACGAGCCGCTGGACGTCCGGCGCTGGAAGGCAGCGGTGGCCGGCCACCCCGCCCTGGCCGCGCCCGTCCAGCGCCGCCTGTCCGACCTGCCGCGCACGGCCACGATGAAGATCCGGCGGCTGGAGCTGGCCCGGCAGCTGGCCGAGCAGCTCGGCGGTGAGCGGCAGGAGGAGCCGACCGCGGCCCGCTGACGGCCCGCCCACCGGCCCGCGCACGGTCCCGGACCGCCCGGCCGCCGGCCCGGACCCCAGGAATCACCCCTGGGTCCGGGCCGGCGGCCGGGCCCGTGTTCGATCGGAATCTTCGATACGAGTAGAAAACCGCTGTGCGGGTTTGTTTCTCTGGCGGTGGAGGAACGACTGCCGTGAAAGGGCTGACATGTCGAGTAACCGCATCCGCGTGGCCGTGATCCTGTCGAGCGTGCGCAAAGGCCGCTTCGGCCCCACGATTGCGAACTGGTTCGTCGGCACCGCCGACCAGCGCGACGACATCGAGGTCGACCTCGTGGACCTGGCGGACTTCCCCCTGCCCACGGCCCTGACCGACCAGCCGGCCCCGGAGGTCGCCGAGGTGCTGGCCGCGTTCTCGGACCGGCTGTCCCGGGCGGACGGCTTCGTCGTGGTGACGCCGGAGTACAACCACAGCTTCCCCGCGTCCCTGAAGGCGGCCCTGGACTGGACGCAGGCCGAATGGCACGCCAAGCCGGTCGGCTTCGTGGGCTACGGCGGTCTCGCCGGCGGTCTGCGCGCGGTGCAGCAGCTGCGCCACATCGTCAACGAGCTGCACGCCGTCCCCGTACGCGACGCCATCAGCTTCCACGGCCCGTGGGAGCAGTTCGGCCCCGACGGCAAGCTGATCGACCCCGCCGCCGCCGAGGCGGCCGCCAAGGTGCTCTGGGACAAGCTCAGCTGGTGGGCGCTGGCGACCAAGGAAGCCAAAACCCGCCGCCCCTACGACAACTGACACGGGGACTGTTCTTCCCCGGCCGGGCCGCCCCCTCCTCGGGCGGTGGCCCGGCCCCCCGGCCGCGGGAGCGTCCGTGCGCCGCGCCCCGCGCCCCGCGCGGACCGGAGCACGGCTCCCCGGCGCCCAGGAACGCGGGGCGACTCCCTGCACAGCCGCCCCGTCACAGCCCCGCCGGGGCCCGGTCCTCCTCCGCATCCGGGCCCCGGCGAGGTGAGGGACGGTGCGGCGAGGGCGCACCAGAACGGCGGGGGCCCGGCACGTGAGGGACGGGTAACCGGGCCCCTGCTCAACCCCTTTCAGGCTCCCGTGCCCGCTCCGGCGAGCAGCGCGTCGGGGGAGGCGGTCAGCGGCCGCCCGGTCAGGGCCCGCAGCACCGGGTAGGCGCGGGAGTCGCCGGCCAGCACCCCGCCGAGCAGGGTGCGGCCGTCGGAGGCCAGGACCAGCTTGGCGTAGGTGCCCGAGCGCCGGTCCTCTCGTACGTACTCGACCGCTCCCGGAGTCCGGGCGTGGGAGTCGCCGAAACCGGCCACGTCGACGCCGAGCAGCTTCAGCTTGGCGGAGGTGTCCGCTCCGGTGAACGCGTCCCCCGCCGCGCCGAGCAGCTGCCGGGCCACGGTCTCGGCCATGCGGTAGCCGGGCGCCGCAAGCCCGTAGCAGCGGCCCTCCACGGCGGCGCACTCGCCGATCGCCCAGACGCGCTCGTCCTCCGTGCGGCACCACTCGTCCACCAGGAAGCCGCCGCGTTCGGCCCGGGCGAGCCCGGCACGGTCGGCCAGTTCGTCCCGGGGCCGCACTCCCGCGGAGAAGACGACGAGCGGCGTGTCGAGCACCGTGCCGTCGCCCAGCTCCACCCGGTCCACGCGGCCGTCGGCGCCCGCGGAGATCTCGCGCAGCGTGGTGCCGCAGTGCACCCGCACCCCCAGCCGCCCGATCGCCCCGGCCAGCACCCGCGCGCCGCCGGCGTCGATCTGCTGGGCCATCAGCCACGGGGCCGCCTCCACCACGTGCGGCCGCATGCCCAGCCGCCGCAGGCCGCCGGCGGCCTCCAGCCCCAGCAGGCCGCCGCCGACCACCACCGCGTCGCGGCCCGGCCGGGCGGCCTCCCGGATCGCGTCGACGTCCTCCACCGTCCGGTACACGAAGCAGCCGGGCAGCTCCCGGCCGGGCACCGGGGGGACGAACGGCCGCGAACCGGTGGCCAGCACCAGCGCGTCGTAGCCGAACGTGGTGCCGTCGGCGCAGGTCACCGTCTGCCCCGCCCGGTCGACACCGGTCACCCGCGCGCGCAGCCGCAGCCGCAGCCGCGGGTCGCCGAGGACGGGGTCCGCCAGGGCGAGATCACCGGGGCTCGCGCCGGCCAGCAGGGTCGACAGCGCCACCCGGTCGTAGGCGGGCCGCGGTTCCTCGGCGAGGACGACGACGCGCCAGGCGCCGTCCCGGTCGCCCTCGAGCATCTCCTCCACCAGCCGGTGGCCGGCCATGCCGTGGCCGGCCACCACCAGCGTGCGTGCGTTCACGGGGTGCCTCCCTGTGCGGTGGTGTCGTGCGGTGCGGACCCCAGTGCCGCGCACAGGTCGCGCACGGCGTCGGCGCAGCCGCCGCACCCGGTGGTCGCCCGTGTCGCTCCGGCCAGCGCCGCGGGGTCGTGCGCCCCGTCCGCCCAGGCCTGCCGCAGGGCCCCGCGCGTGACGTTGTTGCAGTGGCAGACCACGGCGTCGTCGGGCAGCGCGCCGCCGTCGGCGTAGGTGCCGTCGGAGCCGGTCAGCCAGGCGAACCGGTCCTCGGGCAGCGGCGCGCCCGCCTCGTGCAGGGCGCCGGCGGCGGCGACGGGCGCGGCCGCGCCGATGACGGCACCGCGGTGGACGCGTCCCCCGCGCAGTTCCAGCCTCGCGTACCGGCCGGCCGCCCGGTCCACCAGCGACACCGTCTCCTCGACGGCGCCGTCGGCGTCCCGGTCCGCTCCGCCCGGCGTCAGCACGACGGCGTCCAGCCCGGCGGTGCGCGGGCGCAGGACCTGCCGCCGGGGCCGGAAGGGGCGGTCCGAGCCGGTGAGGATCCCGGCGAGGGCGTCCGCCTGCTCCCAGGCGGCGGTCACGGTTCCGGCGGCCGTGCCGGCGTGCTCGGCGCAGTCGCCGATGGCGTGGATCCGGGGGTCGCCGGTGCGCAGCCGGTCGTCGACGACCACCCCGTGCCGCACCGCCAGGCCGCTGCGGCGGGCCAGCGCGGTGTCCGGCACGGTGCCCGCGCACAGCAGCAGGGTGCCGGCCTCCAGGATCCGGCCGTCGTCGAGGACCAGCTTGCCCGGCGTGTACTCGACGGCCCGGCGGCCGAGGTGGACGGCGACGTCCCGTCCGGCCAGCACGTCACCGAGCACGGCGCCGCCGGCCGCGTCGAGGTGGCGCTCCATCAGGTGCGGTTCCGGGTGGACCAGCGCCACCTCGTGGCCCGCCCGGCGCAGCGACAACGCCGTCTCCACGCCGAGGACACCGCCGCCGAGGACCACCACGGGACCGGTGCGCACGGGACCGCAGTCGGCCGCGGTGCGCACGGTGCGCACGCCCTCGGCGGGCCGGCCGCGCGCGGTGAGCAGGCCCGGCACGTGCGGCACCCGGGGCAGCGCCCCGGTGGCCAGCACCAGGACGTCGTAGTCCAGTTCGCGGCCGTCGCCGGTGCGCACGGTGCGCCGCGCCCGGTCGACGTCCGTCACCCGGACGCCCGTCAGCAGCGTCACGGCCGGGGGCAGGGGCGGCAGCCGCAGCCGGTCGGTGGACAGCGTGCCGTCCAGGACCGAGCCGAGCAGGGCGCGGTTGTACGGGGGCGTCTCCTCGGCGCCGATCACGGTCACCGTGCCCCGGTGACCGTGGTGCTCCAGGCGCACGGCCAGCCGGTGCGCGGCCGGGCCGCCGCCGACGACGACGACATCGCTGGTCACGGGCTCTCACCTGCCGGTGTGACGCGCACCGCGCTGACCTTGAACTCGGGCATGCGGCTGCGCGGGTCCAGGGCGTCGCCCGTCACCAGGTTGGCGCGGGCGGCACCGGGATAGTGGAACGGCACGAACACCGTGTCGGCGCGCACGTCGCGCGTCGTGCGCACGCGGGCCCGCACGGTGCCGCGCGCCGAGGACACCTCGGCGCGCTGCCCGTCGGCCAGGCCGAAGCGCCGGGCGGTGTCGGGGTGCATCTCCACCACCGCCTCCGGCGCCGCCGCCATCAGGTCGGGCACCCGGCGGGTCTGCGCGCCCGACTGGTACTGGGCCAGCACCCGGCCGGTCGTGCCGTACAGCGGGAACGCCTCGTCGGGCAGCTCGGCGGGCGGCCGGTGGTCCACCGCGGCGAACCGGGCGCGCCCGTCGGGGTGGGCGAACCGGTCCAGGAAGGGCCGGGGCGTGCCCGGGTGGTCCTCACCGGCCGGGCAGGGCCAGTGCAGTGCCTCGCCCGCCTCCAGCCGCTCGTAACTGATGCCCGAGTAGTCCGCGGTGCCGCCGGCGGTGGCCCGCCGCAGTTCGTCGAAGACCTCCCGGGGACGGGCGGGGAACCGGCGGGCGCTCTGGCCGAGCCGCACCGCGAGCCCCCGCAGCACCTCCAGGTCGGTGCGGACCCCGGGCGGTGGGCTCAGATGGGCGCGGCGGCGCAGCACCCGCCCCTCCAGGTTGGTCATGGTGCCCTCCTCCTCGGCCCACTGGGCCACCGGCAGCACCACGTCGGCCAGGGCCGCCGTCTCCGAGGGCACGAAGTCGGCCACCACCAGCAGGTCCAGGGCGGACAGCCGGGAGGCGACGTGGGCGGCGCGCGGTGCCGACACGACCGGGTTGGAGCCGAACACCAGCAGCGCCCGCGGTCCCGCCTCGGTGCCCAGGGCGTCCAGCAGTTCGTAGGCGCTGCGGCCCGGACCGGGCAGCTCCCGCTCCGCGACGCCCCACACCCCGGCCACGTGGGACCGGGCCGCGGGATCGGTGATCGACCGGTAGCCGGGCAGCTGGTCCGTCTTCTGGCCCATCTCCCGCCCGCCCTGTCCGTTGCCCTGCCCGGTCAGCGTGCCGAAGCCGCTGCCCGGGCGGCCCGGCAGTCCCAGGGCCAGGGCGAGGTTGATGAAGGCGGCGACCGTGTCGGAGCCCTTGCTGTGCTGCTCGGCGCCCCGGCCGGTCAGGACGTAGGCCCGCCGCGCGCCGGCCAGCATCCGCACCGCGGCGCGCTGGTCGGCCACCGGCACCCCGGTGACCTGCTCCACCCGCTCCGGCCACCACGCCACGCACTGCTCCCACGCGGCGTCGAATCCGGTGGTCCGGGCGTCGACGTACTCCTTGTCGAGGAGGTCGTCGGTGACCGCCAGGTGCAGCAGGCCCAGGGCGAGCGCCAGATCGGTGCCGGGGGCGGGCTGCAGGTGCAGCGCCGCCTGCCGGGCGGTGCGGGTGCGGCGCGGGTCGATGACGACGAGGTCCGGGCGCCGCAGGTGCCGCAGCAGCGGCGGCATCGTCTCCGCCGGGTTGGCACCGGCCAGCAGGACGACGTCGGCCTCGTCCAGGTCGGTCACCGGGAAGGGCAGCCCGCGGTCGAGGCCGAAGGCCGCGGTGGCCGCGGCGGCGGCCGAGGACATGCAGAAGCGGCCGTTGTAGTCGATCTGCGAGGTGCCCAGGGCCAGCCGGGCGAACTTGCCGAGCGTGTACGCCTTCTCGTTGGTCAGGCCGCCGCCGCCGAACACCGCGACCGCGTCCGCGCCGTGCCGGTCGCGGATCTCCTTCAGCCGCCCGGCCACCAGGTCCAGCGCCTCCTCCCAGGAGGCCGGGCCCAGCTCGCCGTCCGGCCGGCGCACCAGCGGCGTGAGCAGCCGGTCCGGCGCGCGCAGCACCTCGGGCGCCGTCCAGCCCTTCTGGCACAGGCCGCCGCGGTTGACGGGGAAGTCGGGGGAGGGCCGTACGGCCGTCTCCCCGCGGCGGCCGGACAGCACGGTGGCGCACTGCAGCGCGCAGTACGGGCAGTGCGTGCTGCTCTCCGCCGCGCCGGAACCCGCCGTTCGCTCACCGGACATGGGAGGCACGCACCTGGGGGGAGGGGGACAGCGAGCGGTCCTCGCGTTCGGCGCGCAGGTACACCGCCCAGATCAGCGCGGCGCACAGCCCGTAGAAGGCGAGGAAGGCGTAGAAGGCGGGCTCGCCGCTGCCCAGCGACCCGTAGGCGGTGCGGAACGCCAGGTTGATGGCGACGCCGCCGAGCGCGCCCACCGCCCCCGCGATGCCGATCACCGCGCCCGACAGCCGGCGGGAGCGGGCGAAGGCCGCGGCCGCGTCGTGACCGGAGGTGACCGCGTGCTCGGCCTGGCGGGCGAAGACCGCCGGGATCATCTTGTAGGTGGAGCCGTTGCCGACGCCGCTCACCACGAACAGCGCGGTGAACCCCGCGACGAACAGCTCCAGGGACCGGGCGTGGGTGGCCAGCAGCAGCACGCCGATCCCGGCCGCCATGGCGGCGAACGCCCACAGCGTGACCCGCGCGCCGCCCCACCGGTCGGCGAGCCTGCCGCCCAGGGGTCGGGACACCGAGCCGAGCAGCGGGCCGAGGAAGGTGAGCGAGGCGGCCTGCAGCGGGGTGGAACCGAACTGGCTCTGCAGCACCAGGCCGAAGGCGAAGCCGAAGCCGATGAAGGAGCCGAAGGTGCCGATGTACAGCAGCGAGATCCACCAGGTGTGCGGGTCGGCGGCGGCCTCCCGCTGCGTGCCGGGCTCGGCACGCACCACGGACACGTTGTCCATGCGCAGCGCGGCCAGCAGCGCCACCAGCGCCACCAGCGGCAGGTAGAAGCCGGCGACGTACGCCGGGTGGGTGTCGCCGGCCACGGAGATCACCAGCAGGCCCAGCAACTGGACCGCGGCGACGCCCAGGTTGCCGCCGCCCGCGTTCACGCCGAGGGCCCAGCCCTGGTGCCGTTGGGGGTAGAAGGCGGTGATGTTCGTCATGGACGAGGCGAAGTTGCCGCCGCCGGCCCCGGCCGTCGCGCCGATGAGCAGGAACACCCACAGCGGGGTGCCCGGCCGCTGCACGAAGTACGTCGTCAGTGCCGTGGGCACCAGCAGGACCAGGGAGGAGAACACGGTCCAGTTGCGGCCCCCGAAACGGGTCACCGCGTAGCTGTAGGGCAGCCGCAGCAGCGCCCCCGCCAGGGTGGGCACCACCACCAGCAGGAACTTCTCGTCCGGGGTGAAGCCCAGCCCGATCTTCGGTGACATGAACAGCACCAGGACCGACCACATGCTCCACACGGAGAAGCCGATGTGCTCGCAGAGCACCGACATCACCAGGTTGCGCCGGGCGACACGGCTCGCGCCGTTCGCCCACGCCTGCTCGTCCTCGGGGTCCCAGTTCTCGATCCAGCGCCCTCGGGCGGCGCGTTGGCGGGTCATGTTCTCCTCGGCTTTCTCGCGGGTCTTCAAGGACCGCAGCCCGGGGGATTCGGCGTGGGGGCGACGGTGCGGCCGGCCGGGGCCGGGTCGGTGCGCGGGTGTTCCGGTCCGGCCCGCGGGTCCCCGGCGCGTTCCGCCGCGGTCCCGCGGGCCGCACGCCGACCGGGTCCCGCGCGGCCGTGGATCGGCCCGGGAGCGGCGCCTGTCGCACGCTCCCGGGCCGTACGGGGGCCTTACGCGCCGGGGGTCGCGGCCAGCAGGCGGGCCAGCTCCAGGCGCTTGATCTTGGTGGTGGCGGTCTGCGGGAGGTCCTCCAGCCGCCACTGCACCGGGTCGGCCAGCACCGGCAGGTCGACCACCGCCGTCTTCCAGGCGAGTTCGTCCAGCGGCGCGTCGTCACGGGTGCACACCACCGGCACCGCGCGGCCGTCCGGCCCCGGGACGATGATGACCTCGATCAGTTCGGGCAGCCGGGTGAACAGCTTGTCCTCGATCTCCAGCGTGGACTGCACGCCCGGGATCTCGTCGACCTCGCGGTCCAGCAGGTGCAGGCAGCCCCACCTGGTGCGGTAGCCCAGGTCGCCCATGCGCCACCACCCGTCGTTCACCTGCTTCTCCCAGCGCTGGTGCTCGCCGAGGTAGGTGACGATCCGGCCGTCGCTGCGGACCTCGATGAAGCCGGGGTTGTCCTTCGACACCGGCTGTCCGTCGCGGCTGACCACCCGTACCCCGGTCATGCCCGGGAAGGGCACGCCGACGCAGCGTCCGTTGAAGTCGGCGCCGTCCTTGAGCGAGTAGGTGCGGGCGGCGATCGGCCCGACCTCGCTCTGCCCGTAGGCCTGCGCGAAGCGGCGGCCCTTGCGGCGGGAGGCCCGCAGCAGGGTGTTGACGGTGCGCGGGTGGATGGCGTCGAAGGTGCTGGAGTAGTACTTCACGTTCGCCAGCGGCTCGCGCGGATCGTCGGCCAGCACCTCCCAGCGCAGGAACGTGTTGGGGTGGGCCTCGATGAAGCCGGGCGGGATCTGGCTGAACAGGTCGCCCACCGTCTCCGGGTCGTCGTCCCTGAGGATGATCAGCGGGTGGCCCTGCAGGATGGAGATGGGCATCGCCGTGAACATCCGGGAGTGCACGAACGACACGTGGACCGCGACGGGTTCGCGGCGCCGCACCGTACCGGCCACCACGGTGGCCTGCGGACGGTAGCGGGCCTGGAAGCTCATGCCCGTGTGCACCGCCAGCTTCGGCGTGCCGGTCGTACCGGAGGTGTGGGTGATGAGCGTGGGGTGGTCGATGGGCATGGACACCGCCGGGACGCGCTCGGCTCCGGCCAGCGCGGCGAAGGAGGTGGCGCCCTCGTGCTCGCCGGAGGCCAGCAGCACCGTGCGCGACAGGTCGAAGACCTCGGCCGGCAGGTGGTGCTCGAGCTTGTCCTGGTCGGTGACGAGGAAGGGCCGGCCCACCCGGCGCAGCAGCTCGGCGACCGTCGCCCCGTCCAGTTTCGGGGACAACAGCACCGGGATGGCGCCGGTGCGCGCGATGGCGCAGGCCAGCAGGGAGATGTCGAAGCCGTCGCTCTTGTGGACCACGACGTGGTCGCCGGGACGCACCCGGACGGCCCACAGCCGGGAGGCGAAGTCGTCCACCAGGTCGGCCAGTTCGGTCAGCGACACGCGCCGGCCGAGTTCGGGGGCGATGTCCAGGTCGTGGTCGAGGATCACGAAGTTCGCCGGATGCCGGGCCGCCGCTCGGTCGAAGAGCGTGCCGAGCCGAATTCCCTTGCTGCCTATTCGCTGGAGAAACATGTAACCGATCTCTCGTCCATGGCTGCGGATTCCTGAGGGGGGTGCCGAATGCGGAACTGACGGCCTGCCGTGCGGGTCGAATACGGTGGCCGGTGTCAGTTCTTCTCGATGACGTCCTTGATGCGGGCGAGCGTCGCGTCGAGGTCCTGGACGAGCTTCGCGGTCCAGTCGTCGACGAACCGGACGCGGTCGGCCTCGTCGAGGTCGGCGACGATCTTGTGGATCCCGGCGGTGGCCCTGCCCATCCGGAAGTGGTGGACGAGCCAGGAGGTGCCGTCGCCGGCGTCCTCGATGTCGAAGCCCCAGATGGACTCCTGGTCCTCCCTGGCGTGCGTGAGCATCATCCAGCGGAACGTGCGGCCGGGCTCGGCGGCGACGACGCGGGCCTCGGTGTACCAGGTGCCGCGCACCAGCGGCGCCCAGCCGACCACGTCCTCGCTGCGCAGGTTCTCCCCGCGGAAGACGGACCCGACCGCGGACGGCTCGCCCTCGATCCACTCGCCGCCCATGCACTCCGGGCTCCACTCCTTGCTGCGGGCCAGGTCGCTGACCACCGCGTAGACCTCTGCCGGGGTCGCGGAGACGCGAATTCGCGCGTCGAGTTCGAAGAGCGGGGAATTGTTGATGACGGTTTCCGTGGTAGCTGTCATGTCGGCAAGCCTGCCGTCGCGCGCGGAATTCCAGCAATTAAGCCGCCCGGGGTCCGTCAAGTTCCATTCCGGCCGCGCGGGCGGTTCTGCGGCGGTACGAATTCCGGAACGGCACGGGAGCGGAGGACGCGAATTCGCCGGCGGATGTCCGCGGGCACCGCTGTCACGGCGGTGCGGCGGTGCGGCGGTGCGGCGGGCGAGCGTCGTCCGGGCGCCGTGAGGTGAGGGGCGCCGGCGAGGGGAGGAGGCCGGACGTGGGTCGCCGTACCGGCGCGGGCCGCGAGGTCGCCTCGCGGCCCGCGTGCGGGGGTGCCGCGTCGTTCAGCCGCGGACGTCCAGGACCAGCTTGCCGCGCACCTTCCCCTCGTCCAGGCGGCGGTGGGCCTCGGCGGCCTCGCTCAGCGGCAGCACCTCCGTGGCCCGGGGCCGCAGCCGGCCGGAGGCCAGCAGCCCGTTGATGCCGCGGGCGGCGTCGGCAAGCTGGGCGGTGTCGGCGTGGGAGATGGCGAACCCGTGCACCGAGCGGTCCATCAGGTACAACGGCCCCACCGGCAGGACGGGCCGGGTGCGCAGTCCGGCCATCAGCACGATCCGGCCCCGGCCGGCCAGCAGGTCCACGGCCGTGTCGAGGTCGTTGCGGCCGGAGGCGTCGACGTGCACGTCCACTCCGCCGGGCGCGGCCGCGCGGATCCGCGCGGCGACGTCGGAGGAGCGGTAGTCGATGACGTGGTCGGCGCCCAGGGACCTTACGTAGGCCTCGTCACGGCCGGAGGCGACGGCGATCACCCGGGCACCCGCCCGGGCCGCCATCACCACCATGGCGCTGCCCACGTTGCCGCCGGCGCCGAGCACGGCGACCGTCTCGCCGGCCCGCAGCCGTCCGTGGGTGAACAGCGCCAGGTGCGCGGTGGCGGCCGGGTGGGCCAGGGCCACGGCGTCCGCCGGGGACACGCCCTCGGGCAGGTGGTAGAGCCGGTCCACCGGTACCACCGCCTGCTCGGCGGCCGCGCCCTGCCGGCCGGCGTGGCCCAGGCTGTTGCACCACACCCGGTCGCCGACGCGGAACCCGACGGCGGCGGGCCCGACCGCGGCGACCGTGCCGACCAGGTCGCGGCCGATGACGAAGGGGAACGTGACCGGGGTGCGCCAGGCCCCCGACCGGACGAAGGTGTCCACGTGGTTGACGGCGCTCACCTCGACGTCGACCAGGACGTCCTGGGGACCTGGCACGGGCGGCGGCAGTTCGCCGTGACGGATGACGTCGGGGGAGCCGAGTTGGGTGATGTAAGCGGCACGCATGGTCGCCGAGTCTGGCACCGCCTCCAGCGGCGCACGGCGCCCCGGGCCACGGTCCGTCAGGTTGCTGCCGGTGTGTCAAGTCGACCTTCCCCAGGGGGCGTTCCCTTCCCTACCGTCTGCGGCGTGCCACTGTCCCTGACCGACCTCAGCCCCGCCGACCCCCGGATGTCCACGCACGTCAGGCCACTGATCCGGGCCCTGCGCCCGGCACTGACCGACGACGGCTTCGACCGGTTCGCGGCGGAGGCGCACGGGCAGGGACTGGTGTTCACCGCCGCCTACGTCCCGCACGGCGGGTGCGTCGCGGTGGCCACCCACCGTGTCCTGGCGACCAGCCGCGGCCGGGTGCTCTTCGTCGACGACCTGGTCACCGACCCCGGTCACCGCTCGGCCGGCATCGGCGCCCGGCTGCTCGAGCACCTGGCGGAACGCGCCCGCGCGGCGCGTTGCTGCCGGATCGAACTGGACTCCGGCGTCACCAACCAGGCCGCCCACCGCTTCTACCGCGCCCACCACATGACCGTCTCCGCCCTGCACTTCGCCGTGGACGTCCCCGGGCACCACCCCGCTCCCCCGCCCGGGTCGTGACCCGTCCGGGCCCTGATCTGTCCACCCCGGTCCTCCATCCGAGCCGTGCCCCGGGCGGACCGTGACCCGGGCGGGCCGGGACCTGTCCACCCCGGTCCCCCGTCCGCTCCGGTTCCCCGTCCGAGCTGTGGCCCGTCTGCCCTGGTCCTCCGTCTGCCCCGGTCCCCCGCCCGAGCTGCGACCCGTCTGCCCCGGTCCCCATCCGCCCCGCTCCCCTGTCTGGGCCGTGACCCGCCCGGGCCGTAACCCATCCGCCTCGGCCCCCACGCTGGCCGTGCCCCGTCCGGGCCCGCCGGCTCCGTCCTGTCCGGTCGCGCCCCGGACCGCGTGTTGGCCGTGCCTTGACCGCCCCTTGGCTCCCGGCGCCGACCGTGTGTGCGTACCGCCCCGGACCCCCTGCGGGCGGACGCCCTCGCGGAAGGAGACCCCCGCCGTGCCCGCTGCCGAACCGACCCCCGTCGACCTCTGGTTCGACCCCGTGTGCCCCTGGGCGTGGATGACGTCCCGCTGGCTGCTGGACGTCGCCGAGCACCGCCCCCTCGACATCCGCTGGCACGTCATGAGCCTGGCGGTGCTGAACGAGGGCAAGGGCGACGACCTGCCCGAGCGCTACCGCCGGCTGCTCACCGAGGGATGGGGCCCGGTGCGTGTGGTGGTGGCCGCCGAGCAGAAGTACGGCGCCGACGTCACCGGCCCGCTGTACACCGCGCTGGGCGAGCGCATCCACCGCGGGGGCCTGGGCCCGAGCCGGGAGGCGATCGCGGGCGCGCTGGAGGAGACCGGCCTGCCGGCGGACCTGATCGACCAGGCCGACCAGGACACCTACGACCTCCAGGTGCGCGCGTCCCACCAGGAGGGCATCGACCGGGTCGGCCAGGAGGTCGGCACCCCGGTGATCGAACTGCCCGGACCCGACGGCACCCGGACGGCGTTCTTCGGGCCGGTGGTGACCCCGGCCCCCAAGGGCGACGCGGCCCTCCGGCTCTGGGACGGCCTGTTGCTCGCGGCCTCCACGCCCGGCTTCTACGAGATCAAACGCTCCCGTTCCCAGGGCCCGGTCTTCGACTGATCCCGGACCCGCCCGCGACGGTCCGCGCGGCCCCGACCCCGTGCCGGGCCGCGCGGACCGTGTCCCCGCGGCGGGCCGCGGGCGCCGAGGCTCCCGGGGCCCGCCGCGGTGTCACGGGGCCACCGGCGCCAGCGGCTGCGGCGACCGGCGGACGGGCGCGGGGCCCGGCACCCGCAGGGCGGCCAGGCCCAGGACGGCGAAGAGGGCCGCCCATCCCGCCCACCCCGCCCAGTCCCAGCCGACACTGGTGCTGATCAGCGGCGGCCCGACCACCGTGGCGACGGCGAAACCGAGATTGAGCGCCGCCAGGTGGCTGGTCTTCTGCCCCTCGGGGATGTGCAGCAGGGCCGCTCCCGTCGTGCCCACGGTGATCAGCACCTCGCCCAGCGACAGCAGCACCGCCGCGACGACCAGGACGGCGACGTCCAGCCGCCCCCCGCCCAGGACCGTCATCGGCACGGTCAGCGCCCCCAGCCCGGCGGACACCCCGCCGCAGCACATCAGCGCCCTGGCCCTGCCCAGGTGTTCGGACCCCCGGCTCAGCCGCACCTCCAGGGCCACCACGACGGCCGTGTTCAGCAGCTGCACCAGGGTCACGGTCCACGTCGGCGCCTGCGTCCGCTGCACGATCCACAGCGGCATCCCGATGCCGAGCAGCAGCGCCGACAGGGTGAAGGCCCCGTACAGGGCGGTGACGGCCAGGAACGGCCGGTTGCGCAGCACGCGGGCCCGCCGCGCGCCCGCCGCGGCGGCGGCGGGTCCGGCGGAGGTGGGGAAGCCGCGGCAGATCACGGCGCACGCCAGGAACAGCACGGCCGAGACGACCAGCACCGCGCGGTACGCCCACGGCTCGCCCACGGTCAGCGCCGCACCGGCGGGCAGTGCGCCGGCCGCCAGGCCGACGTTGCGCAGGGCCCGCAGCCGGGCCAGCGCGCCCACCGCGGCGGCGTCCTTCGCCCGGCTGATCAGCCCGGACTCGATCAGCGGTCCGATGCCGCGGCTGAGCAGTCCGGCCACCGCGGCGGCCACGAGCGCCTGCGCGAAGGACGACACGGCCGACAGCGCGAGGAAGGCCGCGCAGCGGATCACGAACAGCGCGCACAACGCGGTGCGCACACCGAGACGTTCCGCGGCCCGGGCGATCGGCATGGCGCCCAGCAGCGACGCCACCCCCGACGTGGCGAGCACCACCCCGATCTGCTGGTTGGGCAGTGCGACGGCCTTGTCGAGGAACAGCACCGACAACGACAGGTACATGCCCAGGCCGACGGCGTCGCACAGGCCGACGGCGTAGAACCGGCGCACCGGCGCGGCGGAGAAAGGGGCGGCGCGGTCAGTCACGGTCGGCTCCGGTCGGCGCGTCGGAGGCGGGCACCAGCCGGATGCCCAGCGCCTCTTCCACCCGGCCCGCCATCGCGCGGGCGGTACCCACGTCGGGGGCGGCGACCAGGAAGCTGGCCAGGTGCAGGGTGCGCTGCCGGCTCACCCGCCGGCCCGGCGCGAAGCGGGGGGAGAGGTAGACCAGTTCGGGGAAGGACCGCCGCACCTCCTCGGCGGGCGTCTGCGCGGCCAGCCGCCACGTCCCGGCCGGGATCGGCAGGAACCTCAGCAGCGCCGTCCGGCGGAAGGAGGGCAGCTCGGTGGGCGGCAGGCCCAGCGCGCTGCGGCCGATCTGGGCGGCGTAGTCGTAGTGGGCGGCCACCTCGAACATGGTCGGCAGCGGCCCGCCGGCGCGGGCGTTGACCTCGACGACGCGCGGGCCGTCGGCGGTCAGCGCGATCTCGGTGTGCACCGCGCCGCAGGTCAGCCCGATCGCCCGGATCGCCCGGTCGGCGACGTCGATCACGGCCGCCGCCGTCTCCTCGTCCAGCCGGGTCGGCAGGACCACGCCCTCCTCCGCGTAGCCGTGCTCCAGGGGCAGCCGGTCGGAGACGGCCAGGTGGTAGGTGGTGCCGGCGGCCAGCAGTGATTCCACGCTGCAGTACGCGGCGTACCCGCTGTCGCCGTCGGCCTCCAGCGCCATCCGCTCCTCCAGCAGGTACGCCTCGTCCGACTGCAGGAAGGCGGTCTTCTCGGCGCGCGCGGCGGTGAAGGCGTGGACCAGCTCCGCGTACGTGGACACGAGGCGCACGCTCTGGCTGCCCGCGCCCAGCGACGGCTTGAACACCCCCGGCAGCCCGACCCGGGCGGCGGCCGCCGCGATGTCCCCTCCGGTGGTGATGATCTCGAATCCGGGCGAGGGGACGCCGTGTTCGGCGAAGACCAGCCGCTGGCGCGCCTTGGACTGGGCGACGGCCACCGCCTCGGGCCGGTTGCCGGGCAGGCCCAGCCGGTCGGCGATCTCCGCCTGCGGACGCAGCAGCAGCTCCGAGTAGGTCACCACACCGTCCACCGGGAGCCGTTCGTGCAGGTCCAGGGCGGCCTCGACCGCCGCGTCGAGGTCTGCGGCGGCCAGGAACTCGCCCCGCAGGCCGCTCCTGCGGTGCTCGGCGCGCACCTCGTCGGGCGGGTTCCAGGCCGTGACGTACACGACGCTGACGGTGTCGGTGACGGTGGACAGCGAGTCGAGGGCCTCGTCCGGGGAGTGGCCGCCGATCCCGGCGAGGAGTACGAGGTGGGGGGAGCCCATGGCGATCAGGCCTTTCAGCTGAGGACGGGGCGGGGGGCGGAGAAGGTGAGCAGTTCGCGGACGAGGTCGTCGATCCGCTCGTCGAGGAAGCGCAGCGGCTCTCCCGGCGTCAGGTCCGCGGCGGTGGTGGCGACATGGGTGGGCGTGGACCATCCGCCGAGCGCCCGTACGACGGTGCGCAGCTGGTCGCAGGCGGTGCCCGCACCGCGCGGGCCGCCGCCCGCGGCGATGATCCCGACCGGCCGGCCGGCGAACGCGTCACCGGTGAGGTGGTCCAGCGCGTTCTTCAGCAGCCCGCTGAAGGAGCCGTGGTAGACGGGCGTGGCCAGCACCACGGCACGGCACGGGGCGACCCGGGCGCGCAGCAGTGCGGTCTGGCTCCCGGGTGGCGGGTCGTCGTAGTCCTCCAGCTCGTGCGGCCGGGAGAACTCCACGGCCAGGTCGAGCAGCGAGAGACCGAGGCCGGCCCGCTCGACGCGCTCGCCGGCCCGCAGGAGGATCTCCCGGGTCACCGAGTCCTTCGCGGCGCTGCCGAGGATGCCGAGGATCATCGCCGTACCTCCCGGCCGGCCGCCGGGCCGGTGACGATCCGCACCTCGCGCTCGGCACGCTCCAGCAGCCGCCCCAGTTCCGCGGGCGAGTCGTGGGCGAAGACGTGGGTGCTCACACCGGTGCCGGAGAACCGGGAGACGGGCAGTTCCTGCCCGACGCGCGCCCGTACGGACCGCACGTAGGCGTGCGGGGCGACGGCCGAGTCGTCGAACTCCAGCAGCGTGCCGCCGGTGCCGTAGTGCACGGTCCATCCGGCGTGCGCGGCGACCGGGTCGCGGCGGTGCGCGCGGGGGTCCTCCCCCGCGTCGGCGAGGATCTTGGCGTGGTCGAGGTCGATGCCGGTGGTGGCGCGGAACGCCTCGGCCACTCCGGCGCCGCCCGGCCGGGCGGCCACCTCGCAGAACGTCGGCCGGTCGCCGGTGAGGAACGCCTCCAGGTGCAGCACCCCCGAACGGACCCGCCAGGCGTCGACGACCTGCTCCAGCAGGCGTCCGGCCCCTTCGCGCACCGCGGGGTCGGCCGCCGTCGCCGACGACAGCGGCTGCCCGCGCCGCAGCGCCATGGTGTCGCGGGTGTAGACCGACACGGTCCACTCGGTCTCGCCGCCGTGCACCACGGCGTCGATGTGGCACATGGGGGCGTCGACGAACTCCTCGCACAGGTGCGTGCCCGGCGTGAACTCCTCGCGCAGCCAGGTCTCCACCTCGGACCGGCCGGAGAGCACCACCACGCCCTGGGACCCCGATCCGGCCCGCGGCTTGAGGACGATCCTGCCGTGGCGCTCGAACAGCGCGGTGACGTCCCCGGGGCCGTCGGCGAGCACCCCGTCGGCGCAGCGGATGCCGTGCTCGAGGGCGATGCGCTTCATGACGGCCTTGTCCAGGAAGCGGCGTACCCGCTCCGGGCCGTCGCCCGCCGCGCCGAGGAGCTCCCGCAGCCGGGCGGCGGGCTCCAGCAGCCGTTCCGACAGGGCGGCCACCCGGTGCACCGGATGGGCCGCGTGGACGGCCCGGGCCAGTGCGCGCAGTGCGAACGGATCGGTCAGGTCGGTGCGTACGGCCAGGTCGGCGGGGCCGCGGACGTCCACGGCCGACAGGACGGACAGCCGGAAGCGGTCCGCGGGCAGCAGCGGGGAGCCGTCCTCCCCGGTCCACGTCGCGGCACCGATCCGGTCCAGCAGCAGTACGTGGGTGCGGTCCAGCGGCGTGGTGCGCAGCACCAGCGACCGCTCCAGCCGTTCGGCGCCGCGGCGGGCCCGCTCCCGGTCGGGCGCGACCACCGTGTGCCGCAGCCACACCGTCGGCTCGGCCGGCCGGTGGACGTCGCCGGCCGCGGTGGACACCCGCGCCCGGAACAGCCCCGGCCGGCCGCGCAGCTCGTCCGCCGTGGTCGCCTCCACCGCCCGCCACGGCCCCGCGGGCGTGCGCACCGCCCGCTGCACGGCCACGGCCCGGCGGGTACGCGTCCCGCGTCCACCACGGCCGAGCGCGGCCTCGGCGACGACGGCGACCAGGCTGCGGGCGTGCACGGCGTCGTACAGGTCGAGTGTCGCGGCGTCGAGGCCGGTCAGCAGCTCCGGCGGTGACGCCGGTGCCCGGCCGGCCGGGAAGAAGCAGCGCACCACTCCCCTGAGCCGCGCCCGGCGGACCGCGCGCACGGCCAGGCCGGCGAGGCCGGCGCGCCGCGCCGCGGGCAGCTCCGACGGGCACAGGCGGGTGCCGCCGCCCTCCTCGTCGATCACCGCCACGGCCCGTACGTCACCGCGCTGCGTGACCACCACCACCGTGTGCCCGGGCGGCACGTCGGCGGCCGGCGTCACCCGGGCACCGGTCCGGTCCTCGCGCAACTGCCGTGCCACGGTGGCGGAGGAGAACGTCAGCAGGCCCCGCACCGGCCGGTCGGCGTGGGTGAGCCGGACCGCGTCCCGCACCTGGCGCGCCGTCGACGCGCGGTGCCACCGTCCGCGGCAGCGCCCGGCCCACAGGGCCCGCGCCCGCCGCTCGCCGTCGGCGCTCCCCGTCCACACCACGCTGACCCGCGCGGTCACCGCCCCGACGGCCTCCAGGATCCGCTCCACCGGTTCCTCGTCCCCGAGCAGCAGCATCAGGTGCTCCCCGCACGGGGTGTCGTCCCCGCGGCCGTCCGGCGCCGGGCCGACCCGTTCCAGCCGCAGCGACGCCAGGGCACGCCGGGCGGCCTCCTCGGCGGTGCGCGCGGCCTCCTCGGCGGTACGGCCGCGCGCCAGTACGTGGCCGAACCGGTCGTGGTTGGTGCGCAGCGCCCGTACCCGGTCCCCGGCGGTGACCTCGAGACGGGCCTCGACCACCGAGGCGTCCGGTCCGTCCACCGGCCCGGCGGCCCGCACCACGGCGTCCACGGGACTGGTCAGCTGGTGCAGGGCGACGACCGACTCGGCCGGCGCGGCAGGCCGCACCGGGTCCCCGACGGCCAGCGCCACCAGGTCGCGGGTGATCGACCGCCCCAGTGCCAGCGACATCTGACGCGTCACCACGTGCCCGGCGATCCGGCCGTTGACCTCGATCAGTTCCGGCCCGGTGGGGGTCAGGAGCAGCTCGGCGTGCACCGCCGAGGCGCGGATGCCGAGGGCGCGCACGGCGTCCAGGACGAAGGCGCGGGCCGCGGCCTCCTGCTCGGGCCGGGCCGGGAAGTGGCCGCCGAGCTCGGCGGTCTGCCCGGGCGGAGCAGGCAGCCGTTCGGCGAAGCCCAGCAGCACGGTGCGGTCGCCCTGCACCAGCAGCTCGGCACTGACGTGCCGGCCCACCGCGTACTCCTCGACCAGGGCGCGCGGCGGCCTGCCGTCGTCGCCGGCGGCCGCGCCGAGCACCCGCGCCAGCGCGGCGGCCGCCTCCGCCCGGCTCCAGGCGACACTCACCCCGACCGACCAGCCGCCCACGGTGGGCTTCACCACCACGGGCAGTCCGATCTCGTCCACGGCGGCCAGCCCCTCGGCCTCGGTGGCGGCCACCCGCCAGCGCAGCGACCCGATGCCGTGCTCGTCGAGCCGCGCCCGCACGGCCGCCTTGTCGCCGAGCAGCCGTGCCGCGGCCGGCGACTCGTGGGGCACTCCCAGGTCCCGGGCGAGTCCGACGACGGCCGGCAGGTGCACTTCGTCCCGGCAGATCACACCGTCCGGCGGCACCGGTCCGAGCCTGCCGCGCAACCGGTCGGCGAGGGCGCCCTCGGCCGTCAGGGAGACCTCGACCAGACGCGCGGCGCGTGCGGAGAGTTCGAATCCCGGCTTTCCCCGATAGGCGTCCAGGTTCGCGGTGACAAAGCTCACCTCGATACCCGCATCCGCCATTTCCGCGACCATGTCGAAACCGCGGACCGATGCCGTTTCCACCAGCACTATGTGCACGCCGCTCAGCTCCCTGGACCGGTTTCCTGCACTTCGTGCGAGCCTGTTCCGCGCACGGCCCGGCCTGCAAGGAGACGACCCGGAATCGGTCAGGTAGCCCTCCCGAGGCCCCTGTCCGGGGGCCCGTCGGCACCGTTCGGGGCTCTGTCAACACCACGGCGGCTAATACCCGAAGTTGCCACATTGCTGTCCGTCCGCTCGTCACCGGACGTTCCGGCGCCTAATTTCGGTGCCCGGCGAACGCGTCACCGCATTTCCCGCGGCGGCGTTCGCGCCCCCCTGGAACCGACGACCCCGAAAAAACGGAAACCTGTGACCCGAAAAATCCGGGAAACCGAGAAAAGGACGAGACGGCGTGCGGACCATTGACCTTCCGGCCTACGGATCAGGCCACTTCGCCCCACTCACCCACGTGGGATTCACCCCCGACGGGAAACGCCTGGCCACCTGCTCGTACGACGGCACGGTGATCGTCTGGGACACCGCCGACCCGACCCGACCGGTGCCGCTGGCCCGTCTGCGCCACCGCCGCCTGGTCAACGCCTCCGCCTGGAACCCGGCCGATCCCGAACTGCTGGCCACCGCCTCGGCGGACAAGACGGTCGCCGTGTGGCGGGTGGACGGCCGGGGCCGCGGCTCCCTGCAGACGGTGCTGGCCCGGCACACCGACGACGTCAACTCCGTCGCCTGGCTGCCCGACGGCAAGCGCCTGATCTGCGTCTCCGAGGACGGCCGCGCCACGCTGTGGTCGGCGGTCGACGGCGCGTTCCTCGCCGAGGTCGGTTCCCACGAGGCGCACTGCATGATGGTGTCGGTCAGCGCCCGCGGCCTGGTCGCCACGGTCGGCGAGGACGGCCTGGTCGCCGTCAGCGACCCCGACGGCGCCACCGGACCCGTCACCCGCCGCTACACCTCCTCCATCGAGGGCTGCGCCTGGTCCCACTCCGGCCGCCTCCTGGCCGTCGCCCGCGACGACGGCTCCGTGGACCTGCTCACCCCCGGCCTGGAGGTGGTGCGCACCGTCGCCGTGTCCACCTCGGCGGCCCGCGCGGTCGCCTGGGCGAAGGACGACTCCTGCTTCGTCGTCGGGGCCTACGACGGGGCCCTGCACTGCTTCGACGTCGTCGGCACCCGCCTGTACCGCGTCGACGACCGCCGGCTGTGGCCGCGTTCGGTCAGCGTCGCCGACGGCCTCCTCGCCGCCGGCAGCTTCTGGAACGGCCCCCACCTGTACGACCTCGACACCGGCCGGTGCGTGGCCGCGCCCGACGCCCCCACCCACGGCCCCAACGCGCTCGCCCAGTCGGGCGAGGAACTGCTCGTCGGCACGGACTCCGGACTCCTCGTCGCCCTCACCCCGCGGACCGCGGGCGACCCCGAGGTCCGCTTCGTCGAACTCACCGACGGCCCCGTCCTGTCCCTGGCCGCCGACGGCGACACCGTCTACGCGGGGACGTACTCCGGCCACGTGCTGCGCCACGACGGCGACGGCGTCACCTCCAGCGTCCCGCTCGGCGCACCCGTGCCCTCGCTCACCGTGCACGACGGCACCCTCGTCGCCGGCACCTACAACGGGGAGTTCGTCCTCCTCGACCCGCACACCCTGGACGTCCTGGAACGGACCGACGCCCACGACGGCTCGGTGAAGTCCCTCGCCCCGCTCACCGGCGGCTTCCTGTCGGCGGCCACCGACCGCACCGTCGCCGCCGGCCCCGTGCGCGGACGCGACCGGCTGTGGGAACACGGCAACCTCGTCAACGCGGTCGCCGCACTCGACGGCCGGGTCGCCGCCAGCGCCTCACGCGACCACACCGTCAAGACCGGACGGCTGCACCGGCTGCCCGACGGCACCTGGCGCGCCGAGGACGTACGGACACTGCTCGGCCCCGACGAATCCGTCAAGTGCGTGGCCCTCCTCGGCGACGCGGAGGCACCCGTGGTCCTGGCCGGCAGCTACGACTTCGGCCTGTACGCCTGGCGGATCGACTGGGACGACTCGGCCGCCACCCTCGCCTCCGGACACGTCGTCGCCGAGTTCACGCAGGGCCTGTCGTGCATGCTCCGCCTCGACGACGGCACCGTCGCCGTCGCCGGCTGGGACGGGCGCCTCCTCCTCACCGCCCTCGACGACACGGGCCGCCCCGTCGTCCGCCGCTCCTGGCAACTGGGCGACCTGCTCGGCCGCTCCGCACCGGCACCCGTGAACACCCGCACCGTGGAAGGCAGGGCCGCATGAACCACCTCACCGGACTGCCCGGCACCGCCACCGTCCGCGCCCGGGTACCCGTCACCCTCGACCGCGCGGCCGGCCGCACCGCCGAACTGGTCACCTTCCACGACCTGCCCGACCCCCAGGAGCACATCGCCTGCGTCCTGCCGCACACCCCCGGCACCGTGCCCCTGGTGCGGCTCCACAGCGAGTGCCTGACCGGCGACGTCCTCGGCTCCGCCCGCTGCGACTGCGGCCCCCAGCTCGACGAGGCGCTCACCGCCCTGGCCCACACGGGCGGCATCCTGCTGTACCTGCGCCAGGAGGGCCGCGGCATCGGCCTGTACAACAAGCTCGACACCTACGTCCTGCAGGACCAGGACATCGACACCTTCCGGGCCAACCGGCTCATCGGCCGCGGCGAGGACGAACGCGACTACCGCGCCGCCGCCGCGATGCTGCGCGCCCTGGGCCACACCCGCATCCGGCTGCTCACCAACAACCCCGACAAGGTCGCCCAACTGCGCGACCTGGGCATCCGCGTCGAAGCGGTCCTGCCCACCGGGGTCCACCTCACCCCCGACAACGCCCGCTACCTGTCCGCCAAGGCCGGAAGCGGCCACACCCTGACCCTGCTGAAGGAGGCGAGCGCATGAACCTCGAGGACGTCGCCCGCTCCCCGCACTTCACCGAACACGCCGACCTCGCCGACCCCGCCCGCGTCCACCCGGCACCGGCGGCCGGTCCCCCCTCCGCCGACCGGCTGCGGCTGGCCGCCGCCGTCGAGAACCCGTCGCTGCCCCTGACCGACCGGCTGGCCGCCGGAGGCATGCTGGCCCTGCTCGGCGACCCCCGCATCACCCCCGTACCGGCCGTCTGCTTCGTGCCCGGCGCCGCCGTCCCGATCGGCCTGCCCGCCGAGGAGGTCGGCCACGTCACCCGGGCCTGGGCCGACAAGGGCGTCGAGGAGTCCTGGATCGCCAAGGAGACCCCCGAACACACCGTGCGGATCGCCGACTTCTTCATCGCCCGCTACCCGGTGACCAACGGCGAATGGCGCGACTTCCTCGCCGACACCGGCCTCGAGGAACGCCCCACCACCTGGTACCTGGGCGCCTACCCCTGGGACCGCTCCAACCACCCCGTCGCCGGCATCCGCCCCGAGGACGCCGACCACTACGCCCGCTGGCTCAGCGAGCGCACCGGCCACCCCTGGCGGCTGCCCACCGAGGCGGAGTGGGAGTACGCGGCCAAGGGCCCCGAGGGCCGCCCCCACCCGTGGGAGGGCGGCTTCGACCCCGACGCCGCCAACACCCGCGAGAGCGGCGTGCACACCACCACCCCCGTCGGCGCGTTCCCCGCCGGCCAGGCCCCCTTCGGAGCCCACGACATGGGCGGCAACGTGGAGGAGTTCACCGCCGACGACTACACCCCCTACCCGGGCGGGGAACAGGTCGACGACCACCTCGTGCAGACACTCGGCTCCTACCGCGTGGCCCGCGGCGGCGGCTTCGCCCGCTTCGGCGACCTCACCCGCACCCGCCGCAGGCACGGCCCGTTCCCCGGCCCCCTGTACCCGGTCGGATTCCGCCTCGCCACCAGCGAGCGTCCCTCATGACACCGCCGACCCCGACCCTGACCGCCGTCGGCCACCGGTCCGCCATCGAACGGGCCCTGGCCGAGCGCCGCCCCACCGCCGCCGACATCGAGGCACCCTTCGGCCCCCTGGAACGACGCGCCCACCTGCTGCTGCCGAAACTGTCCGCGATCCGCCCCCTCATCGGCTCCACCCCCCTCGTCCCGGTGCCCAGCCGGGCGGGCCGCGGCACCGTGTGGCTGAAGATGGAGGTCGCCAACCTCACCGGCACGGTCAAGGCCCGCACCGCCTACGCGCTGCTGTGCGCGGCCGTGGCCCGGGCCGGCACCGCCCGGCTGAGGCTCGTGGAGTACTCCGGCGGCTCCCTCGCCCTGGCCCTGGCCGAGATGTGCGCGCTGCTCGGCATGGACCTGCACCTGGCCGTGCCCGACGGCAGCCCGGACCGCCTCACGGACACTCTGCGCCGGCACGGCGCGCAGGTCAGCCACGGACCCGCGGGCGCCGGATTCCTCGGTGCCATGGACGAGGCCGTCCGCATCGCCGAACGCGAGCAGCGGCACCTGCTGCTCCAGCACTGCGCCCCCGAGGCGGCCGCCGTGCACCGCGAACACACCGGCGCCGAGATCATCGCCCGGCTCACCCAGGAAGGCGTCGTCCCCAGCGGGCTGGCCGCCTCCGTCGGGTCCGCCGGCACGCTCGTCGGCACCTCCCGGGCCCTGCACACCCGCTGGCCCGGCCTGCGAACCGTCGCCGTCTTCCCCACCGAAGCGCCCTACGCCGACCACCACGCCCCCGGCAGCGCCCCCCGCATGACCGGCACCGGCGGTCTCGGCCACGGCCTCAGGCAGCCCCTGCTCGCCCCGTACGAGAACGACGTCCACTTCGCCGAGGTGGGCTACCCGCAGGCCCTGGAGGCGATGCGGGTGCTGCGCCGGACCCAGCGGATCGCCGTCTCCTCCAGCGCCGCCGGCGCCTACCTCGCCGCCTCCCGCATCGTCGACGAAGGCCCCCGCGACGGCCACGCCGTGGCCGTCGCCGCCGCCCGCGGAACAACCGAGGAGTGGACCCATGCCGACCGGCACTGACACCGTGGCGGACTACCCGGCCTACCGCCGGATCGTCGCCGACTCCTTCGGCACCTGGTACGGCCAGGGCCGCGACTCCTGGACCGGCGACGCCACCAGCGCGCAGGTGACCGGCTTCGTCCACGCCCAGGCACCGGTCCCGCCCGCCGGACGCCGGCTGAGGGTCCTGGACGTCGGCTGCGGCCGCGGCCGGCAGAGCACCGACCTGGCCACCCGCCTGGACGCCGACGTCACCGGCCTGGACCTGCTGCGCGTGTGGGACGCCCCGCCGCCCGAACGCGGCCGGGCCCGCTTCGTCCAGGGCGACTTCCTCGACCACACCGAGGACACCGGCGCCCTCGACCTCGTCGTCGACAACGGCTGCCTCCACCACCAGCGCCGCACCGACTGGCCCGCCTGGGCCGCCCACGGCGCGCGCCTGCTGCGTCCCGGCGGCGCCCTGGTCGTCAGCGTCTTCCTCAGCCCCGCCGACGAGGTCACCGCCCTGCCCCTCGACGACGGCCGGCTGAACTGGTGGCTGACCGAACGGGCCGTCACCGACCTGTACGCGGACGCCGGGCTCGCCCTCTCCGACCGCCTGGTCATCGACCGCGACTTCCAGTACCAGGGCCACCGGCTGTTCTACCTGGTGCTGTCCTTCCGCAAGACCGACGGATGACCTTCGTCCTCCGTGAAGGGACCCCACATGCTCAAGGAAATCGACCTGGCCCGGCCCGGCGGACACAGCCATCTGCGCAGCGCCCTGCACGACGGGTTCTTCCTCGTGCGCAACACCGTGCCCGAGAGCCTCCTGGACGAGGCGTACGACTTCCTCCGCGCCTTCTTCGCGCTGCCCGCCGAGGACAAGGACGCCTGCCGCGTCCCCGGCAGCAACGGCCAGGCCGGCTACACCCCGCCCCTGGTCGAACACGCCGAGAAGGGCGCCGTACCCGACTGGAAGGAACTCTTCCACTGGGGTGCGCCGCTGCCCGTCGGCCATCCGCTGCGCGTGCGCTACCCCGCCCGCTACCCCGACCCGTACTTCCCCGACCTCCTGGTACCCGGCATCGGCTCCGCGCTGCGCGAACTGCACGCGCGCATGCTGGACTTCCAGCACGACGTCGTGCGCACCCTGGCCGACGCGCTCGGCGCCCACCCCGACTACTTCGCCGACATGCTGGAGGACGGCCCCGTCGTCAACCGGGCCACCTGGTACCCGCCGATGGACCTGGCCCCCTCCGACCGGCACGTGTGGGCGGTCGAGCACCAGGACTTCGACCTGATCACCGCGCTGCCCCGGGCGACCGCGGCCGGCCTGGAGGTCCTGGTCGACGGCGAGTGGCTGGCCGTGGACGCGCCCCGCGGCTACGCCGTCGTCAACGTCGGCACGGTGCTCGACCGGCTCACCAACGGACTGGCCCGCGCGGCCGTCCACCGGGTGGTGGCCCGGCCGGGACAGCACGAGGGCCGGCTGTCCATCGTGCAGTTCTGCCACCCCGCCCCGTGGACCACGCTCGCCCCCCTGCGCGTCCCGGGGGCCGAGGACCGGCCGCAGCGTTTCGCCCCGCTGACCGCCGACGAGCTCTTCCAGCGCACCATGTACCGCATCCGACGGCTGGACGCCCCGTCCCCGGCGTCCACCCGGCGATGACCGGGCCCGGGCCCGGGCCAGGGCCAGGCGCCCCGGCCGCGGCCCCGAAGGCGGGCACGGACACCGGCGCGGGCGCGGACACCGGCGCGGGCACGGACGATCCGCGGAGCGGCACGACACCACCCGTCCGGCGCCCGGCCCCCCGCGGCACGGGCACCCCGGTCACCCTCCTCCCGCAGGCCCCCACTCCCGGACCCTCCGCTCCCGCTCCCGCCGCACCGCACGGCGGCGACACCCGCCCCGCCCCGGGCCTGCTGCGGCTGGTCCGCGAGGACCTGCACGCCGTCCTGGACCGCGACCCGTCCTGCTCCGGCCGCCCGGAGGCCCTGCTGCACGCCGGCTGGCAGGGCCTGGCCCTGTACCGCCTCGCCCACCGCCTCCACCGGCGCGGACACCGGCTGCGGGCCGCCCTGACGTCCCGTCTGGCCCGCCTGCTGACCGGCATGGAGATCCACCCCGGCGCACGCATCGGCCGACGCGCCTTCATCGACCACGGCTTCGGCGTCGTCATCGGGGAGACGGCGGTGATCGGCGACGACGTGACGCTGTACCACGGCGTCACCCTCGGCTCCCGCGGGTGGCTGCGCGACGGCGCCGCAACCCGGCGCCGCCACCCGGTCGTCGGCGACGGCGTCCTGATCGGCACCGGCGCGTCCGTCCTCGGCCCGGTCACCGTCGGCGACGGCTGCCGCATCGCCGCGCACGCACTCGTCCTGGACGACCTGCCCGCCCGCGGCACGACACCGCGCCGCACGAAGGCACCGCACCCCCGAAGGTGACGGACTCTCCCCCGGTCGTCCCGCCGCCACCCCGCCGTCCCGGATGCTGCACCCACGACTCGCACACGTGTACCCCCACACGCGTGCCCCGCACCCACGCCCGTGTCCCATCACGGAACACCCAGGGCCCACGTCCCACGGACGGAACGGAGAGTGACCCACGTGATCAGCAGGCGCTCCCTCATACGTGCCTCGGCCGGCGCCACGGCCGCCGCCGCCCTCACCACCACCACGGGCGGCCTCGTCCTGGCCGCCGGCGACACCACACCGTGGAACGACCTGCGCGGCCGCCTCACCGGCCGCCTGGTCCTGCCCGGTGACTCCGACTACGACACCGCACGGCAACTCCAGCTCGCCCAGTTCGACGCCGTCCACCCCCAGGCCGTCGCCTACTGCGCCACCAGCCGGGACGTCGCCGCCTGCGTCCGCTTCGCCCAGGACCACCACCTGGCCACCGCCGTGCGCAGTGGGGGCCACAGCGCCGCCGGCTACTCCACCGGCCCCGGCCTCGTCATCGACGTCTCCCGCCTGAACGCCGTCCGCACCGACGGCTCCACCGTCCACCTCGGCCCCGGCACCCAGGGCGTCGACGCCGTCAACGCCCTCGCACCCCTCGGCCTGCAGGTCGCCGGCGGCACCTGCCCCACCGTCGCCATGGGCGGCTGGGTCCAGGGCGGCGGCATCGGCTACGCGGCGCGCAAGTACGGCATGGGCGTCGACCGCCTCGTCTCCGCCCGCGTCGTCCTCGCCGACGGCACCGCCGTACGGGCCGACGCCGACCACCACGCCGACCTGTTCTGGGCCCTGCGCGGCGGAGGCGGCGGCAACTTCGGCATCGTCACCGACTACGAGGTCCGGCCCGTCCGGATGCCGGTACTGACCCTGTTCAACCTCAACTTCCGCTACAGCGACGCCACCCAGGCCATCCTCGCCTGGCAGGACTGGATGACGACCGGCCCCCGCGAACTCTTCTCGGAACTGATGTTCCTGCACTCCACCGACGCACCGGCCGGCACCGAACCGAACGTCGTCCTCACCGGCGCCTACCACGGCTCCAAGACCGACTGCGACCGCCTCCTGGACCGCCTCACCACCGGGATCGGCCACCCCGGCACCAGCCGCACCAGCACCGAACTCCCCTACGCGCAGGCGATGATGCAGGTCTACGGCTGCGGCGACAAAACCGTCACCGAGTGCCACCGCATCGGCTTCAGCCCCGAGGCCCAGCTGCCCCGCGACAACTACACCGCCCAGCGCAACCAGTACTTCGCCGAGCCCTGGACCACTACAACGGCCCGAGCCGCACTCGACGCCCTCACCGCCGACACCCGCCCGGGCCAGTTCCGCTTCCTCGGCCTGTTCCCCTACGGCGGCAGGATCAACGACATCGCCCCCACGTCCACCGCGTTCGTCCACCGCGACGCCGTCCTCAACGCGGGCTTCGCCGTCTCCCTGTACACCCCCGACCCCGCCCAGGACGACCGCGAGCACGCCCACACCTGGGTGGACCGCGCCCACACCACCATGAGCGTCCACTCCAACCACGAGTCGTACCAGAACTACATGGACCCGGCCCTGACCACGTGGCGCGAGGCGTACTACGGCCGCAACTACACCCGCCTGCAGGCCGTCAAGCGCTCCTACGACCCCTACCGCTTCTTCCACTTCGCCCAGGCCATCGACTGACCCGGTGCGCCCCGATCCGAAGGACCCACCATGACCCACACCAGCGCCCCGCGCGACGTCATCGTCATCGGCTCCGGCCCCGCCGGCTACACCGCCGCCCTCTACACCGCCCGAGCCCAGCTGAAACCCCTGGTCTTCGCGGGCTCCCTGCTCGTCGGCGGCGCTCTGACCACCACCACCGAGGTCGAGAACTTCCCCGGCTTCCCCACCGGCATCCAGGGCCCCGACCTCATGGACGGGATGCGCGAACAGGCCGAGCGCTTCGGCGCCGAGATCATCGACGACGACGTCACCGCCGTCGATCTGACCGGCGCCGTCAAGACCGTCACCGACTCCACCGGCACGCTCCACCGGGCCCGCACCGTGATCGTCGCCACCGGCTCGCAGCACCGCAAGCTGCACCTGCCCGGCGAGGACGCCCTCGGCGGCCGCGGCGTCTCCTCCTGCGCCACCTGTGACGGCTTCTTCTTCAAGGACCGCCACATCGCGGTCGTCGGCGGCGGTGACACCGCCATGGAGGAGGCCACCTTCCTCACCCGCTTCGCGGCCTCCGTCACCATCGTCCACCGCCGGGACACCCTGCGCGCCTCCAGGATCATGCAGGACCGCGCCTTCGCCGACCCCAAGATCAGCTTCGCCTGGAACAGCGAGGTGGCCTCCCTCCAGGGCGAGGACCGCCTCACCGGCCTGACCCTGCGCGACACGCTCACCGGGGCCGAGCGCCCCCTGGACGTGACCGGTCTGTTCGTCGCGATCGGACACGACCCCCGCACCGAGCTGTTCAAGGGCCAACTCGCCCTCGACGACGCCGGCTACATCAAGGTCGACGCCCCCTCCACCCGCACCAGCCTGCCCGGTGTCTTCGCCGCCGGAGACGTGGTCGACCACACCTACCGCCAGGCCGTCACAGCGGCCGGCACCGGCTGCGCCGCCGCCCTGGACGCCGAACACCACCTGGCGACGATGCGGACCCCCGCCCTGACCTGACCGCCTCGACGTGGTGTGCAGCTCGGGCGGGCAGGACCACCGTGGGACGGTCGGGAACGCTCCCGGCCACCGCGCCCCGACCCCGGTACTCCTCGACGCGCGTCCGTGTCGGGGAGCGTACCGGGCCTGCCGTACCCGCAACGTTCAGCGGGTGACGACATCCGGCAGCAGCACTCCCCCACCCGTTCCTTGGACCCGCACCACCGAAAGTCAGCCACGACGATGCCGGCAGTCGACGGACCAGGCACGCGTGTGTCACGGCAACCCCGTCCCGGTCCCAGCCACGCTTCCTTTTTCGAAGACCCCGGCGGACCCGTCGGCCGCCCACGGCGAACGACCACCCCGGCGGGGCACCGCAAGCCCGTCAGGGCTGAGGAGCTACCGACCCAGCGCGTACCAACTCCAGCCCCCGGAGGTCGACTTGGCGCCTTGTTGCCCTCAAGAGGGTCACCGATGTCATGGGAACGATGACCCCTGACATCAGCCCTCAAGGGCGGCACACAAAGACGGACCCGCACTTATAGAGAATAGAGCGGATCACATCTTCGCAGGTCAGAGGGGTTCACGACGCCTCAGAACATGACTCCCACGTCATTTTGAGCCCGCGTAAGTTGCGTTGAGAGTCAAGTTGCCCCGTATCCATTGCGACCTATGTGCGCAATCTCGCGAAGGGGGGTCCGAGTTGCCGCGGACATGACTTCAGAGTCACGATTCGACGCGCCCAACGCGCAGATAGGTCGCGTCGTTGCTATCTATATGCGCAATCACTACTGTGCCCTGCGTCTAGGTTTCGATCTTGAGGAGCACGTAGCGTCATGTCCGCACAGCCTCAACGGGACCCTCGCAGGGCCCCCGGCTCGCCCCCGCCGCGTGCGCCGAGTCCCACCAGTCCGTACGCCGGAGCCCTCGGTCCGAGGAAGAACCTCGTCGAGCTGCCCGTCGGCCACACGGCGGAGGTCAAACCCCCGGTCACCGCCGGTGACTTCATCGGCAAGTACTTCGCCCAGGACAGTCTGGAGTTCCTGCGCTGGGCCGCCAGGTACTTCAGGGACGACAACGTGACCCTGTGCGTACTGCTCTACATGATGGGAAGCCAGGAGGTCGGGGGAGCGGTCGAGCTCAAGCAGGCCGAGATCGCCGCCGAGCTGGACATGGATCCCGCGCAGGTGTCACGGGCCCAGAGCAAACTGAAGAGGCTGGGACTGGCCTACTCGCCGAAGAAGGGGTCGATCCAGCTCCAGCCCGCGGTGACCCTTCGCGGAGGCTACCGGCTGATCGAGAAGCCCGTTCGCGGGTCAGCGGCCAGGAGCGTCAAGGTCCAGGTGGAACAATTGAGCCTCCTCAACGAGCTCGTGCTCGACCCGAACGTTCCGGAAGAGTTCAGAGGTATGGCCCTTCCGGGGGCGAACCTGCCCGAACCGTCGTCAAAGAAGCGTAAGCGCAAGTGCAAGAAGCCGGAGGCGTGAGATGAGGACTGCAGCGTCCGCGAGCCCGGAGCCGCTGGATCTGACATACGGCACTTTCAACGGTTTCGCCTACATGCCGGCGATGCCGGGCATCGCCTACCGCGTGCTGTTCCGGCTCCTCGGGACGCAGGAGCCGGGAGGCCGCTGCCTGGTCACGGAAGAAGAGCTGGCCGAAGCCCTGGACGTGCACCGCTCCATGGTGGGACGGGGCCTGCAGGCCCTTATCCTCGCCAAGCTCGTGTTCCGTCAGGCCAAGGGCATCTACCTCCTCAACCCGATGATCAGCGGTGGGCGCAGCGTCACCGAGCACCTGGAGGCCATCGGGACGCTCGATCCCGCGGACCGCCTCGACGTCGACGACTATCAGGAGCGGTACGACGCCGCCGTCGCCCAGGCGGAGCAGGAGAAGAAGGAGAAGCGTCTGGGCCGCAGGAGTTCGCCCGGCCGCTCGAAGCCGACCAAGGCCGTCGCGGAGGGGACCGCGGAGGTACTGAGCCTCTCGACAGCCCGTGACCGGTCGCGGCGGAGGCCGTCCCGTTCGTGAGACGACCGGCACGACATTGAGGCCCCCGCCGGAGCGGGGGCCTCAATGTGTCTAGGTTTCGGAGGACAGCTTACCTTTTCACGCGCATCGACACCACAGAAGATCTTGACGTCGACGTCACGCCGGTGCCTCCAAGACCGGCCGACCGGCACCGCAGCGCCTGCTCCAGGACGGCCGGACCATGCGGAACAACGCCGTGTCGTCGATGGTTCGCCGGCGGGCGGGGCGGTGTCAGCACTTATCACGGCGTGATAATCCGGCCCGTGGCGTCGTCTCGGTGGCCCGGGCCGGGAGAGCGGCAGCAGAGGTCGACCACTCCGTGAGGCACCGCCGCCCGGCACTGTCCGATCGATGAACCACGGTCACCGGAGAGATCCCGGATCGAGTGGTGGCGTCTTCCCCGGCTGTCTAGAAGAGGCCTGCGCGAGCGTATGGCGTGAGGCTCTCGAGGATCTCGCGCATCCACGGGCTGCGGACGCCCGGCAGTCGGACCAGAGTGCGCCGGAACACTCCCCAGTCGGCCTGGAACAGGCTGTAGGGGTGAGGGAGGGGAGGATCGTCACGGAGGACGCCGTCGGGCATGACCCCCGACGCGGGGGCGGGCAGGTGCGGTTCGGGGAAGGCCAGCCACCACCACACCCCGAACGGCAGCGGCACCGGGTATGCCGAGGTGGCTTCGGCCGGCGTCCATGATTCCCCCGTCTGCGGGTGGACCGGCACGAGAAGGATGTCGGCGTCCGCGTCGGGGGCGGGCCATCCCGGTCCGGCCAGCACGGCCCGCCGCTTCGGCGCGTCTGCGGGCAACAGGGTGTCGAGGACACGTTGGAACACTTCCGCGGTCAGTCCGACCGGGACGGTCACCGGCCGGCCTTCCGAAGCCACCAGCAGATGGGCGAGAGCCCGACCGGCTGCCGCTTCCCATCGCGGGCTCCACGACCACCAGTGGTACAACCCCAGCCGCGGGCCTTCCCAGGCAGTGATCGGCTCGAACGGAGGTGTACCCCTCCCCTCCGCCGTCAACTCCGCCCAGGAGAGCGGTACGGCGTCGGTGCCCTCGACGGGTTGGCGGCGCACGGCGTCCGGGGCGAGCCACACCGCCTGCCAGAGCGAGCAGTCGTCGATCCGGCTCGCCACGGGCAGTCCGCAGGCCTCGCAGGCCATGTTGGGGCCGTCGGCCCCGTCGAGGCCGCAGCAGTAGCCACCGGCACGCTCCGGAATCAGCCGGGTGCCGCGGACATCCCCCGGTGCGATGACGATCGTGCCGGGGGCGCCGTCGGACAGGGTGTGGACCGGCGCGTGGATGCCACGGGCCGCCGCCTCGGCCGGATCGATTTCCTCCCACCTCCGCCACGGCGGCCCCCAGGGCTCCGGCTCCACGGCGAACGTGCCCGGCTCCATGAGTACGGGGAGCTGGATTCCGTTCCCGTACTTCTGGTGGGTGTGGACCGGCAAGGGGACCTGGGACAGCGGAGCGGTCAACTCGGCGCCGCACCCTGTACACACGAAGACGAACAAATGCCCTCCGCTTGGGAAACAAGGGCATCGTCACAGCTCGGCAGCGATCGGCCAACGTGTTTTTCCCGTGCGACCACCGGGCCGGAGCGCGACCACGGCGTGGAGTGTCAGCAAGTCCAGCTGCTTCTCGGCAACGCGGCGGACCCGCTCATGCAGTCCGGAGCGGTTCCGCTTGATGACGGCCAGGTGGTGAGCCCGCGCTCGTGCAGGAAGGAGGCGTGATCGTGCCGGGTGTGCAGGGCGTCGGCCTGGAGCGGCACCACCGAAGCACACCGAGCCGGAGGAACCTCACCCATCTCAGGATCACAGGTCGGTGATCGCTGTCGCCGACCTCCGTGGACGGAACACCTGGGCTACCGCGGCGGCCAGGTGGGTCAACGACGCGTCGAGCTCGTCGGCGGTGACGACCGGCAGCCGCAGCAGGTCTGCCGGGTGTGTGACCGCTGCCCAGTCGTAGGTCTGGGTCACCTCGGTACGGCCGTCGTCGGTCGGGGTGAGCTTCCAGGTGAAGCGGTGCCCGCTCGGGAGCTGCCCGGGCTGTCCGGGGGCCCAGCCGATGACCTGGTTCTCGGTGAAGGCGACGACGCGGTTCTCGATCCGGTAGTCGCCGCGCTCCTCACTGTGCATGGCCATGACGAAGGTGTCGCCGACGGCGGCGAGCGGCTGGGAGGTCTCGGCGTGCCGCAGTCGGCCGGTGGCGTCGAGTCCGGGGTGGCGGCGGGGGTCGCGGAGGACGGCGAAGATCCGCTCGGCCGGGGCGTCGAGCACCTGGGAGACGGTGGTGTGGGTCGGGCCCTCCATCGTGACCGGGTCGGGGTAGAACCGGGCCCAGGCGATCAGTCCGTCGCGGGTGGTGAGGATGACCGGGCCGCGCAGCAGGACCGTCGCTCCGGTCGGGGCGGTGCCTCGATACTCCCACTCCGACCACAACTCGTCGCCGTTCTGCGCGTGGCGCAGGATCTCGACCCGCAGGTCGGGCAGCCCAGCCAGGATCTTCGTCCAGTTCGCGGCGACCTCGCCGGAACCGATGAACCCTTCGGCCGGCCGCAGCGGTCGTTCGGCGACGTAGTCCTCGGTGAAACAGCCGGCGATCCGTTCCGGGACGTGGGAGTTGATCGCGTCGCGCAGTGATTGAAGGGCCTGGGGGAGCATGGCGTGGGTCTCCTAGCGGTGGTTCGTCCTGTCATGTCGATCATGAATATCGGAGGTGTCGCCCGACAACCGGACGCTGCCCTGACACCGTCCGGACAGCGGTCCGGACAGCGGTCCGGACCCGGTGGGCATAATCGACATCGTGAACGATTCAGCGGGACCGGCACGGAAGACGATCAGCTTCGCGGCGCTCCTGCGGGACTTGAGAGAGGCCAGGTCGCTGACCCAGCAGGAGCTGGCCGCCGCCGCCAAGGTGTCCGTCGACGCGGTCAGCGCGCTGGAACGCGGGCGACGGACCCAGCCCCAGCCGCACACCGTGCGGGCGCTGGCCACGGCACTGCAGCTCCGCGACGCCGACCGCATGGCGCTGCTGTCCACCCTGGGCCGGGCCGGGGACGCGGCGCTCGAAATGCCGTCCCGCACGCTGACGCCCCGCACGCCGTCGCCGCCGAGCGTCGAGGTGGTCGGACGGGACGACGAGGTCGCGGAGATCGTCGCCGCCCTGGGCACCACGCCGGGTCGGCTGGTGACGCTCACCGGTCCGGGCGGGGTGGGCAAGACCACCGTCGCCCTCGTGGCCGCTGATGTGATGGCCGCCGAGCGCCCGGACGCCGTGTACTTCGCCGACCTCACCGAGATCACCGAACCCGAGGACGTCCTGGCGGTCGTGGCCCACGCGGTGGCCTGCACCACCGACACCGTGACCGGACTCGCGGAGCATCTCGCCGGGACGTCGGCCCTGCTCGTCCTCGACAACCTGGAGCGCGTCACGGCCTGCGGCCCCCATCTGGCCGAGCTGCTCACGGCCTCCCCCGACACGGTGATCCTGGCCACCAGCCGCGTCCCGCTGCGCGTACGCCGGGAACGTGAGGTGCGTATCGCCCCGCTCGGTCCGAGCGCGGCGGAGCGGCTCTTCGGCGAGCGGCTGGCCGCCGCCGGGACACCGCCCAGGGGGAGGGCGGACGACAGTGCCGTCGCGCAGCTGTGCCGACGGGCCGACGGACTGCCCCTGGCCATCGAACTTCTGGCCGCCGCGGCGGCCCGGCTGGGGCCGCGGGCGCTGCTCGAGCGGATCGACGCGCTCACGGAACTGCCCGTGGCCGGCCCACAGGACCTGCCGGCGCGGCAACGCACCATGGCGGCCACCATCGAGTGGAGCTGCCGGATGCTCGGCCCCGCGGGCCGGCGCCTGCTCCCCCGGCTCTCCATGGTGCCGGGCAGCTTCTCCCTCGACACCGTCGACGCGATCGCCGCACCGGACGCACCGGACGCGGCGGGAACGGTGGGGGCACTCGCCGAGCTGCTCGAGCACTCCCTGGTGACCCGCGCCGACGACATGGAGCCGGTCATGCGGTACCGGCTGCTGGAACCGGTCCGCCGGCACGCCGTCGAGACCCTCGAACCGGCCGACCGGGAACACGTCCTTCGAGGCGTGGCCCGATGGGCCCTGCGGGCGGGACGCGAACACGGTGCGCGGATCCGGGGCCGCGGCGACATGACGGCGGTCGAGCAGGTCGAGGCCGACCGCCATGTGCTGCGGCTCGGCTTCGACCACCTCGTCGACACCGGCCAGTACGACGACGCCGCCGAGCTGCTGTGGTCCGTGTGGCTGCCGCTGTGGATGACCGGGCACACCCACGAAGCCCTGTCCTGGACCAACCGCCTGCACGAGGACGACCTGAGCGAACACGGGCGGGCCCGCTGGCTGGTGGCGCGCGCCGGGTCCAATCGCGTGGCCGCGGATCTGTTCACCACCGCGGAGCGGGCGATGCGCCTTGCCGAGCGGATCGACGACGCCTCGCTGGCCGCGGAAGCAGCGATCTTCGCGTCGGCGGCGGCGCTGCGCCTGGAGGACTTCGACGGTTCACGGACGCTGCTGGCCAGGGCAGAGGCCCTGTTGAAGAAGCGCCTCGATGCGGAGCACGACGTGTGGGCGGCCGTGCACGTGCCGATCGGCTACGGCGACGGTGCGCTGTTGCGCGGCGACCGGGCCGCGGCAGCGCGGCACTGGCGGGCCGCCGCGGACACGGCGCGAAAGCTGGGCAGTGAGTTCTCGGTCCCGGCGGTCCTCGCGGAGTGCGCGCAGGCCGCCCGCAGCGAAGGACGCCTGGACGACGCCGCCGTGATGCTCGCCGTCGCCGCCGAACTCTCCCCCCGGCAGGACGAGCGGCCGCGGACACACTTGGCGGGCGTGGCCGCAGCCGTGGCCGCCGACCTCGGTGACGCGGCATCAGCGCGATGGTGGGAGGCAGTGGCGGGCTCGGAACCGGCTCCGGACTCCGACCAACTCGGCGAACGGTTCCGAGAACTCGTCCGGCGTGCCGAGTCCCTTTCCGGGCGGGACTGAGCCCGGCCGTCCGCCCGTACCGGCGCTGTCCGGTCGCTGTCCGGTGGTCTCCCCCCGAGCGAGGCGGCCAGGATCGGGTTCATCGGGTCGGCCACCCCTACGGGCCGACCTCCGTCGACCCCGAGGAAGCCCTCCATGACAGCCGCCCCCGTCGTGCTCGCCGCGACCCCGCTCACCGGTCACGTCCGGCCGGTCCTGAACCTCGCCCGCCACCTCGTCGCGGCCGGACGACAGGTCACGGTCGTCAGCGGCAGCCGGTTCGCGCGGCAGGCCGAAGCAGCGGGGGCGGCGTTCGTCCCGCTGGCCGGACCGGCCGACTTCGACGACCGCCGCCTCGGTGAGCTGCAACCGTGGCTGCACGAACTGCCGCCGGGCCCGGCCTTCCTGGAGGCCATGTTCGGCTGGTTCACCGACATGGCACCGACGCAGAACGCCGTGCTGCAGGAGGTGCTGGCACAGCAGCCGGACGCCGCCGTCATCCACGAGGCCGCCTTCTACGGAACGTGGCCGCAACTGCTGGGCGCACCCGGGATCCGGCCACGGCGCACCGTCGGCCTCGGGATCTTCCCCCTGACCCTCAGCGGGGCCGAGCTGACCATGATGGGGCCTCCTCCCCCGCGCGCCGGGCTCGACGTGCGGGGAGCGGCTGCGGCGTTCAACGCCGAACTCGCCGCCCAGCTCGCCGACGCCACCGCGCACGCCCAGCACGTCATGGCGGGGCTGGGCGCGACGGCCACACTGCCCGTGATCAGCGACGCGCAGATCCTGCTGCCCGACGTGTTCGCCCAGCTCACCGTCCCGTCCTTCGAGTACCCCCGGATCGATGCGCCGCCGACGCTGCGGCTCATCGGGGCCCTGCCGCCCGAACCGCCCACCGCGTGGCAGCCCCCCTCCTGGTGGCCCGAGCTGTCGCAGCGCCGCGTCGTCGCGCTCACCCAGGGCACGGTGGCCAACCACGACCTGACCGATCTCGTCCAACCGACACTCGACGCGCTCGCCGACGAGGACGTGCTCGTCGTGGCCGGGCTCGGCGGCCGCAAGATCGCCCCCGGTGACCTGCGCGTGCCGCCGAACGCACGCGTCGAGTCGTTCATCCCGTTCGACGCGCTGTTCCCACTGGCCGACGTCGTGGTCACCAACGGCGGATACGGCGGCGTGCAGCTCGCCCTGCACCACGGTGTGCCGCTCGTCGTGGCAGGCGGCAGCGAGGACAAGCCCGCCGTGGCCGCCCGGGTCGCGGACTTCGGAGTCGGTATCGACCTGCGCACCGGACGACCGGAAACCGCCGCGGTCGGACAGGCCGTCCGGCGGGTGCTCGACGAGCCGGCGTTCCGACGCCGGGCGCGGGACCTGAGCGCCGAGTACCGGTCCGCAGACCCAGTGCGCGCCGTTCTCGACCTCATCGAGGTTGCATGACCTCTCCGTTCGCGACCGCCCGTTGTGGCTCGGCCGGCCTCGTCGACGGTGAACGACGTCCCCGTTCGGCACGGCCCCGGCAGCGTGGAAAGCGTCAAGCACTGTCGGCTCGCCCCGGCCCTGTTCGAGTACCGCAGCCCGGCCGGACGCCACTTGCGACCCGACTCCGGAATCGGGTCGCTTCACTGTCGAGGGCAGATACGAGCTGAAGCTTCCCAAGGACTCAGCAGCGGCGGTCGGTTCGACTGTCACCGGGGCGGCCACCGCGGACCCCGCCGAACTCCACGACCAATGGATCGCCTTCCCCCGCCGCTGCCTCTCCGACGAGAGCATGGACGCCCCCCCACCCCGACCGCGGGCCGACTTCAGCCCTCCCCACCACAGAAGACCTGCGGGAGCCCGTTGCCATGGGCGCAGCCGTGCCGGACGGCAATTATCACGGCGTGATAATCCAGCTGGGGTGCCCACCGGGTGAAAACGCGTCAGAACTTGCAAAGCGGGTGCCATTACACCTTCAGAAGTCAGTATGCTGACGTCATGGCTTCTCCTTACCCCGACGGAGACCGGGAAAAGGTAGCGTCCAAGCTGCCCTCGGCGCTCCAGCAAGCACTCAAGGTTCGCGCCGCCGAGCTCAGCCTGGACATCCAGGACGCCGTCGAGGCGGCCATCAACGACTGGCGCGGCAGCGCGGGCGGTGGCACCGAAGTGGACACCGCCGGCGCGAAGTCGTTCTCCACGTGGCTTCCGCCAGGGCTGTACGAGCAGTTCAGGGAGACCTGCACCGACCGCGGCGTCTCCTATACCCAGGGACTCGCCCAGTCGATCCGTGACTGGCTCGACGCGAACCCCTCCCCCCGGCACGGCGCACGCGGGACCGATCCCGAACGGAAGATCGTCGGCAACCAGAAGGGCGGGGTCGGCAAGACCGCCATCTCCGCCGGCATCGGCCAGGCCTACGCCGAGGCGGGCAAACGCGTCCTCGTCGTCGACTTCGACCCGCAGGGACACCTCAGTGAACAGCTCGGCGTCCCCCAGATCGAACCCAACCACGACAGCCTGGTCTCCCACATGTGCGGCGAAGGCAGCGGGGACCTGCGCGACCTCGTCGTGGAGATAGACGATCCGCGGTTCGAGAAGCGCCTGCACGTCCTGCCCGCCTGCTTCGACGGGTTCCTCCTCGACGCGAAGATCGCCGTCGTGGCGACGCAGAAGCGCGGCTTCCAGAAGGAAGCGGCCCTCGAGCTGGCCCTGCGCCCCCTGGAAGCCGACTACGACGTCATCATCGTCGACTGCCCGCCCAGCCTCGGCATCGCCATGGACGCCGCCCTCTACTACGGGCGCCGGCGCCGCGGCGAGCCCGTCGGCGTCTCCGGGGTCGTCATCCCCGTACTCGCCGAGGACTCCTCCGCCACCGCCTACGGCATGCTCGCGCAGCAGATCGAGGACCTCTGCGAGGACCTCTCCCTCGAGATCGACTACCTCGGCCTGGTCGTCAACCTGTACGACTCCCGCCGTGGTTACGTCGCCACCTCGTCCCTGGACAACTGGAAGTCGCTCGGAGACCCGAAGGTCCTCGCCGTCATCGGCGACCTGAAGGAACAGCGCGAAGCGGTCCGCAAGCGGATGCCGTTGCTGACCTACGCGCCCCACAGTGATCAGGCGGAAGCGATGCGACAGGTAGCGAAGGGAGCAACCCGTTGAGCAAGGCGGACACCCTGGGGTCGGCACCCGCGTTCGGCGCGGCCCGCGGCGCCCGGTCCTCCCGGCGCAACCTCATCGACAAGACCATCGCCGGCGAGGAGTCGACCGCGGCGGCCATCACCGAACTGCCGGTCACCCTCATCAGCGACAACCCCGACAACCCGCGCGACCACCTGCGCAACCTCGACGAGACGGTGCAGACCGTCCGCGAGGTCGGCATCATCATCCCCATCGCCGTGGCGACGATCGAGGCCTACCTGCGCACCCGGCCGGACCGCGCCGCAGAGCTGTACCCCGGGACGCAGTACATCGTCGTCGACGGCCACCGCCGCCTCGAGGCCGCCCGCCGCGTCGGAATGGCCACCATCCCGGTCCGCGTCGACAACGGACGGGTCGCCACCGACGAGACGCTCCTCGAGGCCGCGTTCGTCGCGAACTACCACCGCGACGACATGACGGACCTCGAGGAGGCCCACGCCCTCAAAGCCCTGGTCGACTACTACGGCTCCCAGACCAAGGCGTCCAAACGGCTGGGCATCCCGCAGAACACCATCTCCAGCAAGCTGTCCCTGCTGAAGCTCACCCCCGAACTCCAGAAGGACCTGGTGACCGGGGTGCGGAAGGTCGAGCACGTCCGCAACCTCGGCAAGCTGTCCCCCGAGGAGCAGAGGGCCAAGGCGGACGAACGGGCGGAGGCGGCCCTCAGGAAAGCGGAGACCCGGCCGCAGGAAGACATCGAGCGCTCGGCAGGCCCCGCCGATCATCACGGCGTGATAATCCCGAAGACGCCTGCCGAGCCGGCCGCTCCGCCGCCCCCTCCGCTCCGGCCCGGCGCGGCCACGTCGTCCGCCGAGCGCGAGCAGGCCCCCGAGTCCATCCCGGAACCGCGCACCGGCGCAGGGGAACCCGGGACGGCGAACGCGGAAGCGGAACAGCCGAAGCAACCGAAGCGGCTCCCCTACGACGACGCCTTCTACTGCGTGCACCATCTCCACCAGAAGATGAAGCCCGAGACGTTCGTTCAAGGGGCCCGGGTGTGGATGGACGTCCTGCGGGAGCAGCACCCGGACGAGTACGAGGCCCTGCTGGCCGAACTGAAAACCCGGTAACAGAGCCCCACCCCTCGGCCTGGATGCGGTCAAGACGAGACACGTGCAGGGGGAGCCCGGTCGGGGGCCCCGCCGATTATCACGCCGTGATAATCCCGAAGCCCCCGACCGGTCCAGCCACTTCACCGCCCCCTCCTACGCCGCTCCAGGACCAGGGACGACGGGCACCGTACGTGGAAGACTCGGCGGTCGATTCGCCGAGCCAGAAGGGTCATGCGCCGTGTCGGACACCGCACCGCCGCCGGTCCACCTCGACAAGGTGCTGGAAGGACTCGCGGAGAACCCCGCGTTGCCGCCCGAGTACGTCCGTCGCCTCCTCGCCCACCGCAAGAGCCGTCGCGGCGTCGCCGGGCGCCCGGATCTGACCGACGGCATGATCGCCGAGATCATCGCCCTGGACGACCACTGGCTCACGCATGCGCTCGCGCTCAACCGCAGCCTGCCGGACGCCTTCCGGATGACGCTCGCTGAGCACCCGGACCCGGCGGTACGGAAGGCCGTGGCGGTCGGCGCGGACGGCGGCGCACCGCGTGAGTTGTTCGAGCGGCTGCTCGGCGACAGCGAGCCGCGGGTGCGGGAGCAACTGGCGCAGAGCGATCGGATGCCGGAGGACCTGCGCGCCCGGCTGGCCGCCGACCCGGATCCGGAGGTACGGGCGACGCTCGCCCAGTGGTGGACGCAGGCGCCGGAACTGATACGCCGGACCCTGCTGACGGATCCCGAGGGCATGGTGCGGGCACGAGCCTGCGCGACCTACTACGCGCGGCTTCCTCACCCCGTACCGCCCGCCGACCTGCTCCCGGCGCTGCTGGCCGACCCGGTCACGCGCGCCGGGGCGGTGCGCCACTGCACCCTCGACACCGACACGGCCCGCCGGCTGGCCGACGACCCGGCCCCCGAGGTGCGGGAGGAACTCGCCGGGCACCCCGACCTCCCGCCGTCGCTGCGCGACGTCCTCGCCGAAGACTCCAACCCGCAGGTCAGGCTCCGCGTCTTCGCACGCCCGGACACCCCTGAGCCGACCCGCGCCGCGATCCACGCACGGTTCCTGTCCGACGTGCCCCCGCGGGACTGGCTCACCGATCCCCACGCCGACCTGGACGACGACGCGCTCGAACTGCAGATCCTGAGCGAGATGGCGCATGTGCAGCTACGGACACTGCGCCTGCCGTGGGTGACCGCCGACCCCCTGCCGCACGTGGACTCGCCCTATGCCTGCTTCCGCGCCTCGGCGGCGATGTCCGGCGCCCTTCCCGCGCCGGTCGTGGCCCGACTGCTCGACGACGAGGACAGCGGCGTCCGTACGGCCATGGCCCTGCACGCCCGGGACCTGGTCGACGCGGCCACCGCCGAACGCATCGACCGCACCCACCGCCCGGTGAAGAGGACCCGCTGGCGTCCGGCGGATGACTTCCCCCTCCCGACGGACGTCCTCCGGCGCCTGGCCACCGACCCCGACCCGAGGATGCGGCAACTGGCCCCACGCGACCCCGACCTGCCGGTGGAACTCGTCCGCCACCTGGCCGCCGATCCCGACCCCACCGTGCGCCGCACGATCGCGACCCATCCCCGGCTTCCGGTCCGCGAGCTGACGCGGTTGCTGGCCGACCCGTCGGAGCAGGTCGCGGCCACCGCGGCCGGCAACCCCCGCCTGCCGCCCGCACACATGCGACAACTCCTCGCGCTGGCGGGCCTGTGAGGCCGGCGTGTGCGCTGCGGGCAGTCGGCCGGAGGTCTTTCCCGCCGGACCCCGGCCCGACCTTCCCCCGGGGCCGTGACACGGGAGCCGGCGACGAAGGCCGGGCCGACGCCGGTGAGCGGGCGCCCGGTGCCGGGCCGGGAGGAGGCTCACGCCCGAACGACTGCCCGGCCTTCCCACACCTCCTGGGCCGCGGCGAGCTCGGACAGTACGCGGTCGGCCTCCGTCCGGAGCTGCTCCGCTCGCCTCCGGGCGACAGCCTCCCGCTCCTCCGGCAGGCCCGTCAGCCTGTCGTCCCCTCGTGGCGAGGGCAGGGCCGGGTGGCGGCAGGACCGGAGCAGGGCGATGGTCTGTTCGCGGGTGCGGGACGGAGCGTCGTTCCAGGCGCACACCAGCTCCCAGTCGCTGAAGAGGGCGCTGTCGTGGGGGTCCAGGCGGGCGCGTACGGCGGCCAGGGCGGCTCTCACCTCGGCACCGCAGGACTGTGCGTCCCCGGTCGCCGCCCAGGCGAGGGCCCCGGCCAGGCTCGCCGCCTGCGGGTCGTGGGGGGATCCGATGTACAGCAGTCCCTGTCCCTGGCACCAGCCTCGTCGGGCGATCAGCAGGGCGCTCCGCTGGAAGACCGTGTCGTCGCCCGCCTGCTCCGGCGGCGGGGTGGGGTTCGTGAGGGCGGGGTCGTACAGAGTCGTGCTCACCGGTTCGGGCTCCCTGTCCTGGCGGGTTGTCACGTCGGGTTCGTGTGGGGCGGCGGAACGGACCGCTGCGCCGTCGCTCGGGAGGTGAGGCGATCGGCGCAGCGTGTCCTACGGAGGGAGGTCGCAGTGGGCGGGTCGGGTCACCGTGCGGTGTGGTCGGCCAGTTCCCGGGGCCGGCTCGTGGTGTCCGTCGCCGCGGCCGTCGTGGGTACCGGCTCGGGGACGGAGGGCCGCTCCTCGGTGCGGCGGTGGCGGCCCCAGGTGCGGTCGCCGATGAGCAGGAGCGTGGCGGGCATGACCAGGCGGCGGATGACGATGGCGTCCAGGATGACGGCGGCGGCGAGGCTGATGCCGAGTTCGCGGACGATGCTGATCTGCGCGCTGGTGAAGGAGGCGAAGACCGCGACCATGATCGCCGCGGCGCCGTTGACGAGGCCGGCGGTGCGGGCGAGGCCACCGAGGACGGCCTCGCGGTGGGAGGCGCCGCCCAGGTAGGTCTCCCGCATGCGGGAGATCATGATCACCATGTAGTCCATGCTGAGGCCGAACATCACGGCGAAGAGCATGAGCGGGGTGACGCTGTTGATGGAGTGGTCGGCGTTGCCGGTGAGCAGGGCGAGGAAGCCGAGGCTGGCGCCCACGACGGCGATGTTGAAGGCCAGGGCGAGCAACGGCAGCAGGACGGAGCGGAAGGCGTAGAGCAGGATCAGGAAGCTGAGCAGGGCGACGGAGAGGACGACCAGGGGGGCCGAGCGCAGGACGAGGTCGTCGAAGTCGGAGCCGGTGGGGGTGGCGCCGGCGAGCTGGACGGTGACCTCGGGCTGGGTGCGGTCGTCGAGGTGGTCGCGCAGGTCGTCGACGAGGTGGTGGGCCGAGGAGCTGTCGGGGTCGGCGCTGGGGGTGATGATGACGCGGGTGACCAGGTTGTCGCCGTCCTGCGTCCACAGCTGGTCGAGCGCGGTGCGGGCGGTGGCGTCCAGGGAGGCGGGGTCGTCCAGGGACCGGGAGAAGGGCTCGACGGACTGGACCTTGTCGGCGCCGGGCGCGGACCGGGCGTAGGCGGCGATGTCGATGGCGCTCTTGACGAGGGCGTCGGACCGGTCACGGTCGGCACTGAGCACGACCTGGACGGGGAACATCTCGCGGACGCCGATGTCCTGCTTGATGCGCTCCATTCCGATGCGGGCGCTGTCGTCGGCGGGCAGGATGTCCGCGCTGGCGACGGGGACGCGCAGGGTCAGCTGGGCGGCGGGGGCGGCGAGTGCGGCGAAGACGACCGCGAGGGCGGCCAGGACGAGGCCGGGGCGGCGGGTGAAGCGGTTGCCGGGGCGGTCGTCCTTGTCGGTCTTGCGGGCAGCGGTGGTCTCGGCGGTGTTCTTGCGGCGGCGCAGGGTGCCCCAGTTGATGCGGTGGCCCAGCAGGCTCAGTACGGCGGGCAGCAGTGTCATGGCGATGGCCACGGCGACCAGGGAGACGGCCACGCCGCCCAGGGCGATGCTGGTGAAGGACATGGCGCGGGGGATGAAGAGGGCCGAGAGGGCGACCACGACGGCCAGGCCGCTGAAGACGACGGAGTGGCCGACGGTGCGCATGGTGCGGTCCAGGGCGTCGGGCACGGTGTGCCCCTCGGCCAGCTCCTCGCGGAAGCGCTTGATGATGAAGAGCGAGTAGTCGACGGCGACGGCCAGGCCGACCATGCTCACGATGTTGGTGAACAGGCTGTTGACGTCGGTGAACCGCGTCATTCCGTAGCCGATGGCCTGGGTGGCCATCAGGGTGACGCCCGCCATGAGCAGGGGGACGACCATCGCGGCGACGGAGCGGAAGACCAGCAGCAGCACGATGAAGAGCACCGGGAAGGCGATCATCTCGGCGCGGGTGACGTCCTCCTTGGAGTGCACGTTCAGCGCGTAGTCCAGGGCGGGGGCGCCGGTGACGTCGACCTCGACCTTGTCGCCGACGGCGTCGCGCACGTCGTCCTGGAGGTCGGGCACGAGGTTCTGGACGGTGGTGTTGTCACTGGTGAAGCCCACCTGGAGGAAGGTGGTGCGGCCGTCCTCGGACAGCCACTCGGGGTGGGTGGTGCGGTCGGTGACGGCGGAGACTCCCTCGCGCTGCACCGCCTTTCGGGCCTGTCCGATGGCGTCCTGGACGGTGCCGTCCTTGCTGTGCAGGACGACCAGCAGGGAGTTGGGGGCCTCGTCGAAGGCGCGCTCCAGGGTGCGCTGGGCCTTGACGGACTCGCCGCGGGGGTCGGAGAAGCCGCCGGTCTTCAGGGCTCCTTCGAGCTGGAGGGCGAAGGGGACGGCCAGGGCGAGCAGCAGCAGCCAGCCGGCGATGACGGCTTTGGGCCGCGCAACGGCGAGGTGGGCGATTTTCTTCACTATTACTCCTGGGTTCCGGGGGTCCGTCCACCGCTTGCGGGAGCGGGCCGTACGACAGCAGCCAGACAGGCGTATTTCGATGCTGGAACAACGATGATGCGTTATCGATGACCCATCATGAGTGATGTGACATCGATGACGCAACATCTTTGAAGGTGAATTTCTGTCGCCGCACCCGCCAGGCGCCCGAAAAGCGGCCGTGACCTGCGAGGGAAGCAGAGGTGAGTCAGAGAGCGATCCTGGAGAGGCCAGGCGTCGCCCCGCGCCCGTCGGCGCTCGGGCGCATGGCGCGGAGCCTTGCGACTTCGCCGTGGTCGGCGCGCAGGATGAGGCGGTACGGGGGACGGCTCTCCTGGCGCGCCACGGTGACCCAGCCCCGCCGGGCCCAGGTGTACAGGGTGATGTGCGGCATGGAGAGTTCCGCGGCCAGGTCCCTCAGCCACCACTCGTCGGCCCCCAGGCTCTCCTCGGGAGCCGGGGCGGGCCGACGACGGGCCGGCGGGGCGTTCTCGCGCAGCAGCCGGCGCACCGTGGTCAGGCTGATGGAATCGCTGCGGCCGGGGGCCATGGTGTAGCCCTCGTTCCGCAGCACCCGGGTGATGGTGGGGGCGGTGCAGCCCTGTCCGGCCAGATCGGTGATGCGCGCGACGATCCGGCCGTAGTGATGCTCCGGCGGGACGGCGGCCGAGGTCATGACCGCAGTGACGGGTCCAGGGTGCTCACCCGTCCGCGGCCTGGCGTACATGGCCTGGTGCGCGGAGAGGAGGGGGCCTCGACGAAGCGGGAAACGGCGGGATTCAAGGTGGCGTCCTTCATCGTCCCTTTGTCACTCACTGCGTTGGTTGTCGGTACGGCGGAGGATCAACGCCTGTCGTTCGCCACAGCGCGTTCGCCACGCTAGAGCGTGCCCTGGCGCGCCGGGTGGACGGTCTTGTGATGCGGCTTGAATCCGCCGTCGGCCGTCACCGGATCCTCTTCCGTCACCGTGCGCATGATCTGGGCTTTCGCCGTCGGGCCGACATCGGGGGTTTACACCATCGGCTTCCGCGTTGGCCTGAAACGGTGCGGCCGGGCGCGGGTCCGGTCGCCCGCTCGGCTCAGTGCCGGCGGGTGGCGTCGTCGGCGTCGCGGAAGGCCAGGCAGACGTTGTGGCCGCCGAAGCCGAAGGAGTTGTTGAGGACGACGGCGGGGCCGGGGGCCAGCTCGCGCGGTTTGTCGCGGACGACGTCCAGGTCGACCCGCTCGTCGAGGGTGCCGACGTTGATGGTGGGCGGTGCCAGACGGTGGTACAGGGCCAGGACCGCGGCCACCGACTCCACCGCCCCGGTCGCGCCCAGGAGGTGACCGGTCATCGACTTGGTGGCGGAGATCGGTACCCGTTCGGCGTGGGAGCCCATCACCTGGCGCAGGGCGGCGAGTTCGGCGAGGTCGCCCAACGGCGTGGAGGTGGCGTGGGCGTTGACGTGGGTGACCTCCTGCGGGGAGCTGCCGGCGTCGGCGAGCGCCGCGCGCACGGCGCGGGTCACGTCACGGCCCTCGGGTTCGGGCTGGGCGATGTGGTGGGCGTCGGACGTCAGGCCGACACCGGCCGCCTCGCCGTAGACGCGGGCGCCGCGGGAGCGGGCGTGCTCCTCGGATTCCAGGACGAGGATGCCGGCGCCCTCACCCATCACGAACCCGTCCCGGTCGCGGTCGTAGGGGCGGGAGGCGGCCTCGGGGTCGTCGTTGCGCCGCGACATGGCCGTCATGTTGGTGAAGGCCGTCATGATCAGGGGGTGGATGGGGGCCTCGGTCCCTCCGGCGACCACGACGTCCGCCCGGCCGGAGCGGATCATCGTCAGGGCGTGCCCCACCGCTTCGGCCCCCGAGGCGCAGGCGGAAGCCGTGGTGTGGACGCCGGCCCGCGCGCCCAGTTCGAGGCCGACGTGCGCGGCCGGCCCGTTCGGCATGAACATCGGCACGGTGTGCGGGGAGACGCGGCGCGGCCCCTTCTCCCGCAGCACGTCGTGGGAGGCCAGCAGCGAGGTCAGGCCGCCCAGTCCCGAGGCGATGACGACCCCGAGCCGGGTGGGGTCCACGGCCGGCCGGCCGGCGTCCTGCCAGGCCTCGCGGGCCGCGACGAGCGCGAACTGTGCCGAGCGGTCCGTCCGCCGGGCCAGGGCGTGGCCGATGTGCGGGGCGGGTTCGTTCGCCGCCGGACACGCGATGCGTACGGTGAGGCCGCTTGCCCACGGCTCGGTCAGGGTCCGGGCGCCGGAGCGCCCGGCCAGGAGGGACTGCCAGGTGGAGGCGGCGTCGCCGCCCAGCGGTGTGGTGGCTCCGAGCCCGGTGACAAGCACCTTGCGGTCGGCGTGCGTCATCGTGGGTCTCCTGGAGGTGGATCGCGGGGTTCGGCCGGGGTCGCCCGGATGCGGTCCGGGGGCATGGAACGCCCGTTCGGACAATCTGGTCAGACGGCCTGGAAGATGCGGGCCATGATGTCCAGGACGGTGGTGAGCTCCTGGGGCGCCGTGCCCGGCCGGTCGGTGTCGGCGGCGAGGGCCTCCTCGCCGCGGGCGAGGAGGTCGGTGTCCGGCTGAGCGGTGGTCACGTTCATGGCAACTCCGGTGCTGGATCGGACGGGCGGGGAGACGGTTCGGGACGTGCGCGAGGGAAGGGACGGGCGTCAGGGCAGCGTGATCACCTGAGCGGCGTAGGAGAGTCCCGCGCCGAAGCCGATGGTGAGGGCCGGCGCGCCGCTGCGGGCGGCTCCGGTCGCCAGCATCTGCTCGATCGCCAGGGGGATGGAGGCCGCCGAGGTGTTGCCGGTGTGCACGATGTCGCGGGCGACGGCCACGTGTGCGGGCAGGCGCAGTGTGGTGGCGAGGGCCTCCACGATGCGCAGGTTCGCCTGGTGCGGGATGAACGCCTCGAGGCCGGCGGCGTCCATGCCCGCCTCGTCCAGGGCCCGGCGGGCGGCGCGGGCCATCTCGTAGACGGCCCAGCGGAACACCGTCTGGCCCCGCATGGTCAGAGCGGGAAAGCGCGGCGGCCGGCCGTGGCGCAGTTCGAGCCAGGAGGCGCTCTGGTCGATGGCGTCGCCCTGCGCCCCGTCGGAGCCCCAGACCACGGGGCCCATGGCCGGGGTGTCACTGGGGCTGACGACGACGGCTCCGGCCCCGTCGCCGAAGAGGAAGGCGGTGGCGCGGTCGTCGTGGTCGATCAGGTCGGACATCCGCTCGGTCGCCACCACCAGGACGTGGCCGGCGCTGCCGCCGCGGACCAGGTCATGGGCGACGGCCAGGGCGTGGGTGAAGCCCGCGCACGCCGCGGACAGGTCGAAGGCGGCGGCCTGCGCGGTTCCGATCCGGTGGGCGATGTCGGCGGCCAGCGCGGGCAGTTGGCGGAAGTGGGTGGAGGTGGCCACCAGGACGCAGCCGACCTGGTCCGCGGTGACTCCGGCGTGCGCGAGGGCCTTCTCGGCGGCCGCTGCGCCCATGAGGGCGACGCTCTCCTGCTCGGCCGCCCAGCGCCGTTCGGCGATGCCGGAGCGCTCGCGGATCCACTCGTCGCTGGAGTCGATGCGGGGGGCGATCTCCTGGTTCGACACCACGCGGGAGGGCCGGTAACCGCCCACGCCGGTGATGCGGGCGTACGCCGGGCCCGTGGCGGGCCGGAGCACGGAGGGTGCGGACACGATGGGTCTCCCTGGGACGGGCGGTCGAGGACGGTCGGAGGGGAGGGTGGATGGTGACGGGCCCGGGCGGGGGATGTCTCCGGGCCCGTCACGAGGGGGGCGGCCTCCTCAGTCGAGGCCGCGCAGGATGTGCTCCTCGGCCGCCTCGCCGTCCAGGCGGGCCAGGTGCAGTGGCACCGGCAGCGCCCAGCAGTCGGTACGGGCGGCGGGCAGGAGCGCGGTGTCCGGCTGCGTGCGGTCGCCGGGGGTCGTGGTGGCGGACGGGGCGGCGGCGGGCGGCATGGTCAGGCCACCTTGGCCAGGGCGCGCTGCCGGGCCTGCTGGGACAGCCGGCCCAGGCGCAGGTCGGCGACGCCGGCGAACGCCGGGCGCAGCAGGGCGGCAAGGGTCCCCCGGTTGGTGAACGAGTGGGTGACATGGGTGCCGTCGCCGTGGGGCAGCAGGCGCCAACTGTTGGTCTCGGCCAGGCCGGGAACCTCCCACCAGCCCTCGATCTCGTTCTCACCGATGCTGCGGTACTCCCAGTGCCCGGTGAGACCACCGCGGGCCGTGAGGGGGTAGCGCCGGCCGATGATCGCGTCCTCGGGGCCCCCGACCGACAGGAAAGCGGGGTTCCATTCGGCCAGTGCGGTGGGCTCCAGGAGGATCTGCCGCACCGTCCGCAGGGGGGCGGGGATCAGGATGTGTGCGTCGGCGGTGTTCATCAGTACCTCATTCCTCCGTCGGAGCGGATGACCGTGGCATTGATGTAGTCGGCGGCCGGAGAGGCCAGGAAGGCGATCGTCTCGGCCGTCTGGGCGGCTTCGCCCAGGCCGAGCAGGGAGCGGTCGGTCATGCGCCGCCGCTGCAGGCCGGCCACGGCGGCGCCCAGGCCGGTGTCGAGGATCCCGGGGGCCAGGGTGGCGGTGCGGATGTTGTAGGAGGCGTACTCCTGCGAGACGGTCATGGCCAGGCCGTGCAGGCCGGCCTTGGAGGAGGCGTAGGCGGCCTGCCCGGCGTTGCCGGTCAGGGCGGTGATCGACGAGATGTAGATGATGCGGCCGTAGCGTGCCCGCATCATGGTCTTCAGCGCGTACTTGGTGGTGAGGAAGGCACCGCGCAGGTTGACCCGCTGCACCTCGTCCCAGTCCTCGACCGACATCCGCACCAGAGGCTGGTCGCGGGTGATCGCGGCGTTGTGGATGAGGACGTCGAGCCTGCCGAACCTGCGGGCCTCGGAGGCCAGCAGAGCGGCCGTGTCGTCGGTGGCCGCGTCACCGGGAACGAGCCGGAGCCGGTCGCTGTGCTTGTCCGCCAGACGTTCCAGTTCCTCCGAGGGGGAGCGGTGGTTGGCGACCACCGTGGCTCCCTGTTCCAGGAGCGTCTGTGCGGTCAGCAGGCCGAGGCCCCGTCCCGCCCCGGTGAGGAGTACCACCCGTCCCGCCAGCGGGCTTGCTGGGGGCGGGGCCGGTGAAGTCGGAGGGGTCATGGTGTGGTCTCCCAGGTACGGACCGCGGCCACCGCCCTGTCGGACGGGCACAGCATGGCGGCGGGATCGGTGGTGATGCCGGCGGTGATGTCGGTGGTGAACAGATGGTCGGTGACCGGCGCGAGGCGGTCGTCGGCGAAGGGGCGGGGCGGGCGCAGGCGGGCGAATCTGAGGTTCCCCAGGTGGCGGGGAGGGTCCTCGACGATCAGGTGCGGCAGCAGCAGGTCGGGCTTCTTCTGCAGCAGCCGCGTGCTGTTCTCCAGGAAGCGCAGGCCGCGTTCGCGCAGCGCGGCCGGCATCCAGTCCAGGACCGGCAGGTGCAGCTCGCTCACCACACCGTCACTGGTCAGCGTGGCCCGGGCGGCCACGTCGGACGGAAGACGCTCGGCCTCCTCGGCGTACATCGGTACCGAGATGCGCTCCTGCTCGATCAGGACGAGGAGACAACCGCCGCTGTACAGGTGGTCCATGACCTCGGCCGCCTGCGCGGGGCTCGGCCACAGAGCCGTGGGGATGTAGTCGCCGGGTGCGGAAGCCTGCCAGGACAGGCGACGGGGCCCGTCGAAGACCACGAGTGTCTTACCGCACCGCAGGAACGCTGATGTGCTCATGGTTCTCTCACGACCTCGAATTCGCAGGGCCGCCGACGCCGGCGAGCTGCTGGTAGTGGGCTTCGGCCCGGCGCCGTCGGTCCGCCGTCCTGGCGTCGGGGGCCGGCGCGGTGAGGATGCCGCGCAGGTGCGGCGCCGCCTCGTCGTCACGGCCGACGGCGATCAGCGCCTCGGCGTACGCCATGGGATAGCGGGTGTCGTGGGCGCCCAGGCGGGCCGCGTGCCGCAGGTGCTCCAGCGCCTGGAGGCGGCGGCCGCCCAGGGCTCGGGGCATCAGCAGGTGCCAGCGGCCCAGCAGGTAATGGGCCATCAGGTGGTCGGGGTGTGTGCGCAGTACCTCCTCCGCGGTGTGCCGCACCCCGCGCAGCACGGCGGGCCGCAGCGGTGCGGGGGCGTTCAGGGCGCGCAGCCCGGTGAGCCGGGCCTCCAGGACGCGGGCGTCGGCACCGAGGGAGGTGCCGGGCCTGGTGAAGCCGCCGGAATCGGTGACGCGGGCCAGGTCGAGCAGCAGGCGCGCCTGCCGCATCCGCCGCCGGGCGGGCAGCTGGTCGGTGCGGCTGAGCATCGTCTCCACGACCGTCTCGGCCCGCTGGACGAGTTCGGCGGCCGCCTGCCGGGCCCGCCGGGGGTCGGGGGCCGTCCGCGCGGTGTCCACCAGCCGCTCCAGCGCCTGACGCGCCGCCTCGGCCAGTGCCGCGACCCGCTGGGGCCTGGGCCGTGCGGTGTCGTCGGGCAGTGCGGGGCCGAAGACGACCCGCACCTGGGCCCGGCGGGGCCGCCACCCGCCCTTGGGTAGGACGTCCTGTGCCCCCCACAGCGCCACGGGGATGACGGGCACGCCCGCCCGGACGGCGAAGCGGAAGGCGCCGTCCTTGAAGGGGAGCAGTGGCCAGCCCGGTCCGCGGGTGCCCTCGGGGTAGACCACCAGGGCGCCGCGGTCGGCGAAGACGCCGTCCACCGCGGCCAGCAGTTCCTTGTCGGGCCGGTCGCGGTTCACCGGGATGCCCCCCATGCCCTCGGTCCACCGGCGGCGCACGGGATGGACGAAGGCCTCCGCCTTGGTGAGGTAGGACGTGGGGGTGTCCCGCAGGCCGTCGAGGACGGCGTCGAGGACGAGGTGGTCCGCGAAGCTGCTGTGGTTGGCGACCAGGACGAACGGTGTGTCGGCCGGCAGGTGCCGTACTCCTTCTACGCCGGCGAGGTACCGGTGCGTGACCGCGGGGCGTGTCAGCGCGGTCGACGCACCGGCCATCCACCGGGAGGTGCGGCTCACAGAACCCGCTCGCTGCGCGTGGCGGCGTACTCGCGCAGCTTCTCGATGCTGGTGAGCACCAGGCCCTCGCGCCGGGCGAACTCGGCCAGCTGGGGCAGGCGCGCCATCGTCCCGTCCTCGCGGATGATCTCCACGATGACGCCGGCGGGCGTCAGCCCCGCGAAACGGGCGAGGTCGACCGCGGCCTCGGTGTGACCGGGCCGCTCCAGGACGCCTCCCGGGCGCGCCACGAGCGGGAAGATGTGGCCCGGCCGGCGCAGGTCGCCGCTGGAGCCCTTCAGCATCAGCTCGATCGTCTTGGCGCGGTCCGGGGCGGATATCCCGGTGGTCACCCCGTGCTCCGGGCCGCCGTCGACGCTGACGGTGAACGCGGTGCCGTGGTGGTCCTCGTTGCGCTCGACCATCGGAGGCAGTTCCAGCTGTGCGGCGCGCTCCTCGGTCACCGAGACGCAGACCAGGCCGCGACCGTGGGTGATCATGTAGTTGATGGCCGCGGCGTCGGCGTGTTCCGCCGCCACGATGAGGTCTCCTTCGTTCTCCCTGTCCTCGTCGTCCACCACGACGACGAGCTCACCCCGTGCGATGGCCGCCACGGCCGCCGCGGCGTCGTCGAGGACGATCGGGGTGTCGAGGGCGACGGGAGTGCCTTCAAGAATCTGCGCGGTCATCTTGCTTCCTTTGCTTGACGTGGGCTTGCGCTGAGGTCGTGCACCGGGGTCAAGAAGCGGTGCGACGACACCGACATCGATGTTCCGACATCGATGGCGTAACACCGATGCCTCATCATGCATGTCGCAGCATCGTTGTTGCAACAACATTTGAGGGGTCACTCAAAGTGATAGGCGGGGCTCCGGAAAAGGCCTGAAACGACTCATATCGATGACGTAGCATTGAATGACACGCCATGGATGCTGCATCATCGAGAAACGACGCACCCCCGTTCGGCTGCCGCAGCCGACTCGACTCCCAGGAGAGCCGCCATGTCCCCCTCCCCGGCCACCACGGAAACGCCGCCAGGCGCGATGCCCGAGCCGCCCCGGAACGAATCGGAACTGCGCTACCTGCTGCTGGCGGCCCAGCGCGAGGGAGCCCGGCAGATGACCGGGCGCCTCAGGCCCCTCAACCTGACCCCGGCCCAGGCCGAGATCCTCCTCGTGCTCGCCGAGCGCGCCCCCCTCACGCTCGCCGAGGTGGGCCGCCTGATCGTGTGCGAGAGCGGCAGCCCCAGCCGCATCGTCGACACCCTCACCAAGCGCGGCCTGGTCGACCGCGAACCGGGCCAGGTGGACCGCCGGGTCGTCTACCTGCGGCTGTCCCCGCGCGGAGAGGAACTGCTCCCCGCGCTGCGCGACATCGACGCCCTCACCGACGCCATGGTCAACGACTGCCTCAGCCCGGAGGAACGGCTGGTCATGACCCACGGACTGCGCCGCATGCTCGACAGCACCCCCAGCGGAACCGCGCTGGCGGCCCGCTTCGGACGCGGGAAGTAGGAGACGGGAGGCAACCGGCCACGCCGGCGGTCCGGGCCCCGTCGAGGAGCGCTCCTCGGACAGCCGCCGCCCGTCGAAGCGGCCGCGTCGCCGGCGACGTCACCGACTCCGGTTCGACACCGGACACACGTGGGCCCCCGCAGCAACGGGGGCCCACATGATTTCCCTACGGCCACCGCCCGCGTCGGCGCCGGTGCACGGTCAGGTCCCTCGAGGGCTTGGCGCTCGCGCACCGGCCGACTCCCGATGCGCGGGTGTCCGACTCCGTAAGAGCCGGCGGGACACCGGTGGACACCAGGCCGGGGCTGCCCGCGACGGACGACCCCCGGCACCGGCCGCCGCGGTGGCCGCCCGTGGCCGGGACCGCCCGACGCGTCCTCCGCCACACCGGCGACACCCGGTGGTGCCCATGACGGCCCCGGTCGAGCGGTACCGGCACGAGACCGGCGCCGGCCGCCTCCGGCGGCGTCCGGGTGGACGGGGCGTCTACAGGCCGGGGTGGACGGCCTGGACGCCGGTCCCCGCGTACGCCTTGGGCGTCAGGGTGAGCAGGAAGCGACCGGTGGGGAAGGCGGGGGAGGGCCGGGCGGCGTGGATGGCGTGGACGGCGGCCCAGGAGTGCCCGAAGCGCAGCAGCTCGGTGGCGGTGACCGCGGCGTCGGTGTCGAAGGCCTCGATGCGGATGAACCGCAGTCCCTTGACGTAGCCGAGGAGGCCGGGCCGCTCGGCGTCGCCGGCCGTCAGCGACAGCACCGGCGCGTACAGTGTTCCCAGCCCGCCCGAGGCCTGCACGTAGAACGCCGCGACCGCCTCGTTGAACGGATCCTTCGGGTCGTACAGCGCCGCGGCGGTCGTGTGGTCCAGGACGACCGCGATCGCCCCCACTACGCGGCCGCCCGCGGGGTGTGCCGCGTCCCGCCCAGCCGCTCCAGCAGCGCCCGCGCCTTCGCCTCGGCCTCGGGGCTCGGCGCCGCGCCGAGGGCGGAGGCGAGCTCGGCGCGGGCCAGCTCGGCACGCTCGGCGTACTCGGCCTGGGTCGGGGTGCCCTGCGCGAGATCCTCGACCAGTGCGCGGATGGTCGTGCCGTGCTCGGCCGCCAGCCTGGCCAGCCGGTCACGCGCCGCCACACTCACCTTGATGCTCGTCTCATCTGCTGCCATACCCGCACTGTACCGCCTTCCTCTACTCCTGGTAGAGAACCGGTGCGCCCAGATCACCGACCGCGTCACGAGCAGCGGAAGCACCGGGTCCACCCGGGACCCGTGACGACACCGTGCCCGGTCACGGAGGCTCCCCTGCGACAACCCGTGCAGGGGAGAGGCCCTTCTCCTTCCCCCTCCGTCACGTCGGCACGGCAGTCGCAGTGACCACGTCTCGGACGCGTCCTAGGCGTACCGGTGGAGGGTCCGGGACGCGAGCTCGCGCATCCGGTCACGGGCCTCGGGAGGACCGGTCACGGTGAGGTCGTCCGCGAAGGGCAGCAACTGGCGCACGTCCTCGATCTCCCGGCACGCCACCGTGATCATGACCTCCGCCCCCTCACGGGACCGCACGGTCAGCCGGGAGCCGAGGATGCGCCCGGCACGATCGAGCTGGCGGGCGGCGAGCCGTGCGTGGACCTGGACGGCACCGGTCGTCTCCCAGCGTGAGGTCAGTTCCGCCACCACGTCGGCGAGGGTCGTTCCGGGGCGCAGCCGGCGCGGGACACGCATCGGCCGCCAGTCGACCAGCCGCTCGAGGGCGTACAGCCGGGGAACTCCCGAGCGGTCGGCGACGAGGTACCACCGGCCCGCTTTGGCCAGGAGGCCGTACGGATCGACGACCTGCCAGGCCGGCTCGGCGGCCCCGGAACGCCGGTAACGGATGCGCAGCCGCACACCGCGGCGTACGTCACCGACGACGGCGCTCGGATCGGCCCCTTCGGCGTCCCGGCCGAACCAGGGCCTGTTGTCGGTGATGACGACAGCGTTGATCGGCAGCCGGGACGTCGTCGGCCGGTGCCGTGCCGCGACCTTCGCACGGGCCCGGCGGCTCTCGGCGCCGGCCCCCAGCTGGTGCCGCTGCTCGTCGTCCAGGCCGTGCAGTACGAGGTGGTCGCGCTCGGCCGGAGTGAGCCGCGAGGTGTCGAGGGCGCCACCGGGCAGCAGCCTCACCCCGCCCCAGCGGCCGCGCTCGGCCACTACCGGAAAACCCGCCTCCTGCAGCCACCGCAGATCCCTCGACACGGTGCGCACCGAGACGCCGACCCGGTCCGCGAGGTCGGCCGCGGTGATGACCTCCCGGGTCTGGAGGGCCAGCAACAGGGAGAAGAAACGATCCGGGGTCATGACGCCGAGGTTCTCACGGGAACACGACAGGATCTGTCATGTATGACCGGCAGGCTCCGTCTCGTCCGCAACGACCGGCAGAACCGAAGGAGCCGCTCATGGCAGTCCCGAACATGGTCATCCTCCACGTCTCCGACGCACCGGCGTCCACCCGCTTCTACGCGGAACTGTTCGACATCGAGCCGGGCTTCGAAACGCCCAGGTTCGTCTCGTTCCCCCTCACCGAGGGATTCGAGCTGGCCCTGTGGAGCGGGGGCCCGGACCATCCGACGGCGCCGCGCACCAGCGAACTGTGCGTGACCGTGAACGGCGGCCCCGAACAGATCGACCAGCAGTTCCGGGACTGGACGGCGAAGGGCGTCAAGACGGTGGAGGAACCCCACGAGGAGGTGTTCGGCCGCACCTTCGTCGTCGCCGACCCCGACGGCAACCTGATCCGGGTGGCACCCGTCGACTGACGTGCCCTGCCCACCGGTACGAGGCACTGCGACCGTCGGGTGAGCACGACGGGACGGGAGCCCTCGGTCGCCCCGAACCGGATGTTCGGTGCTCGATCCGCGCACGGAGACCGAGGAGTTCCCGGCCGGCCCTCTCCACCACACGGGTAGAGTCCGGGGCATGTACCCGGTCGAACGGTCCAGCGCGCGTCTTGACCTGCGGGAACTCACCCTTGACGACGTGGACGCGGTACTCGCCGTCTACGGCAGCACCGAAGCGACGGAGCACCTGAGCTTCACACCACGCACCCGCGACCAGGTCGAGCAGATCGTGGCGCGGTCCATGACCTCCGCCACCACAACGCCCCGTACCGAGTACGCCCTTGCCGTCGTCGAACGGAACACAGCCGAAGTGATCGGGTTCGGCCGTCTGGCCGCCGACCCCCACCAGCAGCGCGGAGCCACCATGGGCTTCGCTCTGCGCCCGGACGCCTGGGGTGCCGGGTACGGCGTGGAGACGGTGCGGCTGCTGCTCGGCGTCGGCTTCGACGACCTGGGCCTTCACCGCGTCTGGGGTGCGCGGTCCCCGCTCAACGAGGCCTCCGCCAGGACCATGGCGGCCGCGGGCATGGTCGAGGAGGGCACGATCCGCGAGCACGTGCTGAAGGCGGGGAAGTGGCGTGACTCCGTCGTGCACGCCATCCTCGAGCGGGAGTGGCGGCAGGTCCCTGACCAGCCGCACCGGAGCCGACCGCCGTCGGCCTCACGGCCATGATCCACGCCACGCACCGACCGGTACGCCGCCCGGGTCCGCAAGAACGGGAAACCGCTGTACGGGTCCGAGTGCGGGGCGGACGCGCGGACCCGCACTCGGACCCGGTGCCGGTGCGCACCACGGGCGACGGCGCACGGCGTCACCCTCTGTCCCTTGCGGCGGCTCCACCGCGCATCAGCACGTCCGCACGCTCCCGGTGGCCGACGACAAGCCGGGCTTCCACATCCACAAGGAGGCGACGGACTACGTCATCAACTCGATGTGGGGGTGCTGGGGTATCGCCGGGGTGAGCTCGGAAGCCGCCAGTAGTTGATCTTGGAAGCGTCAACGCTTCCGGCGGGCAGCGGGGTCGCGTTCGGCAACGGGTCGGGCGACGGCGTCGACGCCGGGGCGGGCGTACCCCGCACCCTGGCACTGCAGGTTCAGTCCTTCATCCAGAGGCATCTGGGTGACCCGGATCTGACACCGGCCGCCATCGCCTCCGCGCACCATATTTCAGTCAGCCACCTGCACCGCGTCTTCAAGGTTCACAGTCAGGGAGCCACGGTCGCCGGATGGGTCCGCCAGCACCGCCTGGAACAAGCCCGACGCGACCTCGGCGACCCTGCCCAGCAGGCCCTTCCCGTCCATGAGATCGGGGCCCGCTGGGGTTTTGCACACCACGCTGTCTTCACCCGTGCATTCCGTGCGGCCTACGGCATCCCGCCTCATGACCACCGGCACCAGGAGCTCGTACATCTCGCCCGGAACGCGCCACCTGTACCACCGGCGACGGATTGTCAAGAAACCGGCCATTCCGAGTCAACGACTCAGCGAGCCCAGACCTGAAAGTCTCGAAGCCCTGCCCATTACAGACGGGCAAAAAGCGTGTATGCAGGATGCTTATGGGCTGCGGGTGTGTTGACCGCGGCACTCGTGGCAGGAGCCGCGGCTCCTGCGCTATTTGATGTGCTCGGTCAGGTACGGCGAGATGTGGGCCAGGTCCTCGGGATCGATCCCCCACCCCACTCCCAGGAGCTGGCGGACGATCTCGGCGATGTCCAGGGCGTTGTCAGGGGTGCAACCGGGGCGCCGTGCGTGCCAGCGGGGCCAGTCGGGGAAAGACCGCGGCGACATCGAGCGGCCGTGGCGGAGCGACAGCGGGTGTGAGTAGTTGGCGTACAGGAAATCCCGGTGAGAACGATCTTGCTGGGATTCGGCTACCCCGTGGGGGCTTCGAGCTGGCGGGGCACTGCGCCCGCCCGGAGTTCGCGGAGGTCGGGGATGTGGTTGTAGAGCGTGCCCGGAGAGACGCCCAGTAGCTTCGCGATCGAGGTGATGGAGCGACCGGGGTCGGGCAGCAGGTCGCGGGCGGCGCGGATGACTTCCGCGGTGGCGACGCTGGGGCGTCCACCGATACGGCCCCGGGCGCGGGCAGCGGCCAGGCCCTCGTTGGTGCCGATGACGATGAGTTCCCGGATGAACTCCGCCAGGGCGGCGAAGACGTGGAAGACGAGCCGGCCGCCGGGGGTGGTGGTGTCCAGGTTCTCGTGCAGCGAGGTGAAGCCGATGCCGCACTCGCGCAGTTCGGCGACCATGTTGATGAGGTCCTGGAGACTGCGGCCATAGCGGTCGAGCGAGGGGACGACGAGAGTGTCGCCAGGGTCGAGGAAGGCATGGCACGCCTTCAGCTCGGGGCGGAGCGCGTTCTTGCCGGACTTCTTGTCCGCGAAGATCTTCCGGCACCCGGCGGCGGTGAGCGCGTCGAGCTGCCGCTCCAGCTTCTGCCCGCCGGTGGAGACCCGGGCGTATCCGATCTTGATTTTGGTGCGGACGAGTGGCTCGGCAACGAGTAGGCCCGGCTCGTCGGCCGGTTCGAGAGCGGTCATGGCTCCGGATCATGTCAGAAAACGGTGGTCCCGGGTTGTTGAATAACTCAGGTTTTTGAAGGGGTTATTGAAGGCTCTGCGGGGTCTGGACAGCTCCGCAGGGTGATCTTCAGAAAACGAAGGTTTTTTGAAGATTGGTGGTGTGCTTGGGCACTCGGTTGACGGTGGGTGGAACCAGGTGCCCGAGATGTCGGGCGAGCCCGGCGGCGATCAGTAGCAGAATGATGCAGCCTGTGAACAGTGCGGGGGCCTGGTGGGCGGCCAGCAGGAGGCCAGCCAGGGCTGGGCCGCAGATGGTCCCGCTGGTCCAGGCGACCGCGTACAGGCCGTTGTAACGTCCCCGCAGCTGGTCGGAGGCTAGGTCGTTGACCAACGGTGCGGAGGTCGGGGATAGGAAGGTCTCGCCGATGGCGAAAATGGCCATCGTCGTGGCGAACAGGGCCATACGTGCTGTCCCGCCGCTGAGTTGACCGCCCGCCAGAGCCAGGATCCAGGCGGTGGCCCAGCAAAGTCCCACGAGGGCGAGCCCGTGTGTGCGGCGTCGGCCCCTCATGAGCCGTAGGACAGGAAGCTGCATGAGGACGACGGTGCAGGAGTTCACCGCGTACACGGTGGCCAGTCCTCCGGCGGTCAGATGCCCGGTGTCGGTGGCGTAGGCGGGGAACGCCGTTTGGAACTGGGCGGCTCCTGCGGTCACCAGCAGCAGCATGGCCAGCCACAGGCGCCGGAAAGGCCGGTCAGCCAGGACCTGTCGGAACCCCTCCTTCTGTTCCGGACCGTTCGTGCTGTCTGAAGGGGGCTGGAGGGGAGTCCGGTTTGCGGACGCACTGCGCCGGAGAGCTGGGGTGAAGAGCAGGACGGGGATGAAGGCCAGGAAGGTTGCCGCGTCCAGGAGGTAGAGGAGCTGGAAGCTGGAAGGGGATGTCAGGTGGGCAAGCCCGCCGGCCAGTGCGGCCCCGGCGCCCAGGCCGATGTTCATGGTTGCGTGGCGCGCGGCGAACACTGTCGAGCGGTGGGTGAGCGGTGTGAGGGTCGCGAGCAGGGCGTCCTGGGCGGGCCAGATGACGGCGGCGCCGAGGCCGACCAGGCCGGTGGCGGCGAACGCCTGCCACAGGCTGTGCACGTTGGCCAACGCTACGGCGCCTGCTGCCGCCGTGAACAAGCCGAGAATCAGTGTTAGGCGGGGGGTCCTACGGTCGGCAAGCCAACCCCCCAGCGGGTTGCCGACCAGCCCGGCCGCGGCCAGTGTTGCCACCGCCAGCCCGGCGTATCCGGTGGCGATGCCGCGCACCGTGTGCAGATACACCAGCAGGAACGGCAGCGTCAGGCCGCTGCCGAGTGCGGAGAGCGCATCGCCGCCTAGGACAAGCCATGCCATGCCGGGTATGCCAGCTGGGTTGGTGAGTCTTCGGCGGCGCGGTGCTGGCGCGCTCCCGGTTGTCATGTGGCACTCTCGTGCGGATCCGGTGCGTCGGCGGAGTCTGTTGGGGATAGTGGCGCGTTGCTGGTGATGGCCTGCAGACGGTCGCGTGCAGCTTGAAGGGTGGGGTGATCGGGAGCGACGTGTGGGGCGAGGATGGTGATGGCGCGGGCGTACACAGCCGCGGCCGCGGTGGCGTCGCTCATGTCGCGGTGGGCGGTGGCCAGGTTGACCAAGGTGGTGGCGCACTCCGGATGACCGGAGCCCAATAGACGCTCCTTGAGGGCCAGCGTGCGGGTGTAACCGTCGACCGCGGCTGCGAAGTCGCCACGCCGATGACAGAGGACGGCGAGGTTGTGCAGGGTGACGGCGACCTCATAATGCTCGGGACCGTAGCGGTTCTGGAAGACGACCAGCGCCTGCTGCAGAACAGCCTCGGCCTCACGTAGCCGACCGCGGCCCTCCAGCAGGGCCGCCCAGGCGGCCCGGTCGGCGGCCACAGTCGGATGGTCGGGGCCCAGCAGGGCGGCTCGGATGGTGACCGCGCGGCGGGCCCACGGCTCGCCGGCGGCGAAATCCCCACGAGCGTGCGCCAGCCCGCCAAGGTTGTGGCAAACACTGGCCACCGCGTGGCTGACCGGGCCGTACGCGCGCTCACTGATTGCCAGCGCCCGCTGATACAGGACCTGGGCGCGATCGAAGTCACCGGTGTACTTGCCCACCATGGCCCATTCATTGCACACCGCCGCCACAACGGGTGCCTCCGGGCCAAGAGAGGCTTCTGCCGCGGCCAGAGTGAACCGAAGCAGCAGCCCAGCCCGTCGGTACTCGCCCGACCGCCGCCACAGCTCGCCCAGCGCCACCTGTGCTCGGATCCGGCTCTCCTGATCGCCTTGGGCCCGACACTCGGCAACCCGCCGGTGCCATCCTTGCTCGTCAAGCGGCCGGGCACTGGAGGCCCGCCTGGTGGCAGCACCCGAACACCATGACGGCATGCTGTTTTGCACCGTCACCCCGGTTGTTCCGGTTCGTAGGATCCAGGCGTGGACGCTTCCTGCATCACGGGGCAGCCAGTGGACAAGCTCCGGACAGTCTCCCCTGTGCCGTCAACTCTTTCCTGACGCCGCCTGCTCAGAACCGCACGCCGGTAGCCGCCAGGGTTGTCCGGGGTGCGGATGCGCATCGCTTCCGAGACAAGTCGGCGGGTACGAGTGAGATCCCCCCGAGGAGGGGAGAAGTCGGTTCGTTTCAGTTCCTCGTCCCGGTAAGCCTCGCAAGGTACCGGCTGGAGACCGAAAAGCGGCACGTCGGGCCGCAGATGCACCACCTGATCCGTCTTCCGGAAGCGCAGGTTCCCAACAAGCGGCCCATGCCACCAGCCGGTCTCGACGATTCCCTCCATAACCTCGTAGACAAGGTTGCCCGGCGCATTCGGCACACCGCGGACCAGCAGACTCCACTCCGGCGGGGTAACCGCGATGAGCCCCGTCCAGACCTGCAGGATGCCCGGCTCCGGTGCCGGCGTGAAAACCGGCAGGGAAAGCAGCGGATCACTGGAGGTCTCCAGTCCGCGCAACTGGCAGAGAATCCTGGGCGTCACGCCGCCGCCGGATATCGGCATCCATGACGACCGGCCGGGCGGTAGCCAAGAGAACCCCGCACCGTCCCATTTGATAAAGCATTCAACCGGGGAATACGAGTACCATCCGTACCCGCAGGCCTCCCGGAATGGCTGGCAGTGAACCGTCCCCCGGAATGGGGCGGTGCCAGCGAGAGTGGCATCGGCCGGTGCTGGCTCTACCACACCGTCGAAGCAGCCGAAAAACTGGAATTTAGTCATCACTCGCTGCCCGTGCATCGGAGGCTTGGACGGACTCATACAGCAAAGCTCGTGCCGCCGACGGCATCATGAACCGTCAGCGACACGGAGCTTCACCTGTGTCCTGATGTCACACGAGGCTCTCGTTGTGGTTCGCGCTGAGGCCGAGCTCAGCGGCCTGGGTGTCGACCAGCACCTCATCAGCAGACCACACGAGGCTCTCGTTGTGGTTCGCGCTGAGGCCGAGTTCAGCGGCCTGGGTGTCGACCAGCACCCCATCAGCAGACCACACGAGGCTCTCGTTGTGGTTCGCGCTGAGGCCGAGTTCAGCGGCCTGGGTGTCGACCAGCACCTCATCAGCAGACCAGAGACTGTTCATGGGGGATTCTCCTTGAATTTAGATTTCCAGCTCACAAAGTGCAGTCCATCGCCGGTGCCAATTTTTCCTTAATCGACCACGATTTTCCCTTAATGAAGCCATTTTATCCGCACGCGAAGGTGAATCAGTCAGTCCTTGCGTGAGCAATTCCATCTTGGGGGCGGCACCTATGTGGAGAGCTAGACTTTACCTTTCACGATTGCAGGCATCTGCAGCCCACGGCCTGAGTAAGTAATACTCAAATGGACGGCGTTCGGCAGGCAGGGTCTTTGAAAAGTGATCTTGTGTCCGGGTTTGTCAGGCCAGTCCGAGGGCGGTGAGAGGTCGCAGGTGGTCGCGGCCGGCTCGGCGGGTGGCCGCGGCAATGTTGCTGTGGCCGTCCTGGCGGTGGACGCCGATGGCGAGGTTCCGCAAGCCGGCGATGATGCGCGGCAGGTGCCGGGTGCGGATCTTCGAGGCTTCTTCGCGGAAGGTGCGGTCCCGGACGTGGTGGAGCTGATTCTCGATGTTCCAGTGGCCGCGGATCCATGCGGCGAGTTCAGCTCCGGTGGCTGCGCCGGGCGGCCGGCTGGTGACCAGGTAGATCCGCTCGATCGTCAGCTTGTCCCGTCGCCGGCGGACGGCTTGGAGGGCCTGGCGGGCGTGCGGGTAGTCGAGGTGTGCGAACGCTGCGGTCTTCAGACGGCGGATGTCGTCGCGGTGATGGGCCCGGGCGCGTTCGTGGTGATCGAGGCGGATGTCGCGCCAGGGCAGCCGGCGGACCCGGTCGTGCAGACCGGGTGGTTCTTCTTGACGACGGCCAGGTAGTGGGCTCCGCGTTGGTGCAGGCAGGAGGCGTGGTCGTGCTGGGTGTGCAGGGCGTCGGTGGTGATCACGGCTCCCTTGAGGGCGATGTTGTCCAGGAGCGGGGCAAAGGCCGGGATCTCGTTGCTCTTGCCGTCGACCTGCAGTTGGGCGAGGACTTCACCTGTGTGTGCCATTGCCGCGATCAGCATCGTGGCCGGCCGGTCCTTGGTGCGGGAGCCCCGCAGCGTCTTGCCGTCGACCGCGATCACTCGTCGGCTCGTCGGCGGGGTCCGGCGTTCGTGGAGGAAGCGGCCGATGGCCCCGTCCAGGGAGTCACCGTCCGCTGCGGCCAGGACGAGGCGGACGGTCGTAGGATGGGGCGGGCGGATGAGGCCGGTCAGCGGGTCGGGACGGGACCCGAGCCGGGCCAGGACCCGCTGCGGCGCGTCGGCGACCCACTCGCCGATCGCGGCCGTCGAGGTGGCGCCGGCGAGAACGGCTGCGGCCGACGCGGCCAGCAGGGCCGGCCACGGGTAGCGGACCCCGCGACGGGCTCGCGGATCGGGCACGTCATTCAGGTATGTCCGCAGGCCAGCGACGGTTTCCGGTGAGACGGGACCAGAAGCGTCCCCCAGTTGTTCCAGGCAGGACGGCATACGGGAAGATGGGCGGGCAGGCATGGACTCGCTCGGTGCTCATACGGATTCGACACCCACATGATCACCAACGGCCATGCCTGCACTGCTTCCAGGGCCCGCCATCCGCGCAAGCCGACAAGTCTCACATCCAGTGCTCAGCAGGCGAACCGCCCACCTCGAGACTTCTCAAAGACCCTGGTTCGGCAGGTCCGCAGAGAGGTCGGTCTGTAGGTACCACAATGGGCCCGTCCGCCACCCAGGTGTTCCCGCGACCCGCAGAGCCGGGGCGGCGCGGTGCGCCCACGGGGGTCACTTGTCGCTGGCGTCATCGTCGTCGATGTTGACGGCGTCCGGGTCGCGCAGCGGGCGCAGTCCCTGACCGGGACCGCTGTCCTGGATATTGAACTGGTAGCGGCCCAGGAAGTTGACGTGCCGGTCCTTCCGCCTCTGGATCTCGTCCGCGTGCTCGTACACCGTCGAGCGCCGCTCGGCGTACCGCTTCACGCACGAGGCATCGTCGATACCGAGCTGCCCTGCCAGGTACTCCACGACCTCCCACGGCACCGCGAGCGGATCCTCGCCCAGAAACCGGCCGACGTAGCGGACCGTGCAGATCTGCACCGCCATCCCCAGCCGGTGCGCGTCCGTACGACGCAGCGCGATCAGATCGCGGTCGTCATCGTCGAGGAAGAAGAACCGCTCCAGCTCCGGGCGCGTGGGCACCTCGGTGAACGTCCCATACGCCTCGGCATGCTCATCATTCAGAAACTCCACCGGCACGAGGCGGACCGTAGCCAGCGCCGGCATCCGCTCGACGATCTTTCCGTGAACCTCAGCGAGGCGACTGACCATGTGCTAGCTGTATTGACCCGTGAGGTTGGGGACGCGGCTGGCGGGTGGTTGGCCTTTCAGCGCGGTGTGTCCGCGGTGGTGATTGTAGGTGTGCAGCCAGCCGGGGAAGGCGTCGCGTCGTTCCTGCTCTGAGTGGTAGGGGCGCGCGTAGGCCCACTCGTCGAGCAGGGTGCGGTTGAAGCGTTCGACCTTGCCGTTGGTCTGGGGCCGGTAGGGCCGGGTGCGCTTGTGTGTGATGCCGGCCCGGGCCGGCTCGTCGCGCCAGTCGCGTGAGCGGTAGCAGGAGCCGTTGTCGGTCAGGACCCGCTCGACGGTGATGCCGGTCTGGGTGAAGAAGGCGTGGGCCCGCTGCCAGAAGCCGGTGGCGGTCTCCTTCTTCTCGTCCGCGTGGATCTCGCTGTAGGCGAGGCGGGAGTGGTCGTCGACTGCGGTGTGCAGGTAGCTGTAGCCCAGGTTGGGGCGGCCGTGGCGGGTGCGGGGCCGGGTGGGGTCGCGGTGCGCGGAGCTGTTGCGGCCGCCCTGGGCCCTGCCGTGGACCTTGTGCCCGCCGCCGTCGGGGATGTTGCCCAGTTTCTTGATGTCGACGTGGATGAGTTCGCCGGGCCTCTCACGTTCGTAGCGGCGCACGATGCGGCCCGTGGCCCGGTCGAGATGGGACAGGCGGGCCAGGCGGTAGCGGGTGAGCACACGGTGGACGGTCGAGGGGACCAGATGCAGGAAGTGCGCGATGCGGGCCGGTCCCCACCGACGCAGCAGGCGGACCTTGATGATGCGCCGTTCGGTGCGGGTGGGAGTGCGGCGAGGGCTGTGGCGGGGCCGGCTCGAGCGGTCGGCCATGCCCGCCTGTCCGTGCGCGCGGTAGCGGTCGGCCCACCGCTGGGCCGTGGTGGGCGAGACCTGGAAGCGTTCGGCGGCCCGACGCAGCGGCCAGCCCTCCTCGACCACACAGCGGGCCAGGCGCAGGCGGCCGGTCTCGGTCAGGGGTGCATTACGGTGGGGCACGAGGGCCTTTCGGTTGGTGTAGACGTCGCAATCCACACCGAACCGGAAGGCCCTCACCTGTTCAAGATCTCTCAGCCGAGACCTGGCTCACCTGTCCACAACCTCCCCGGACAGAACAGCTAGCTGACCAAGATCAATCTCACCGGGATTTCCTGTACCCCAACTACTCGCACCCGGACAGGGGCGACATGCATGTCCACCATCTCGCCGACTGCTTCTGACAACGGCTCTCACAGCTATCCCGACCACGCCCTGTGCCGATCTGCTCGGTGAGCTCACCGTGTCTTCTCGAACCGGCCGAAGAGCGGGACGGCGTCCAGCGGGTCCTTCTCCTCGACGTCGACGGTGTCGTCGGGCCGGTCATACTCGGTGTCGGACAGGGTGGAGCGGGCCCCCCAGTCGCCGGCCTCGTTGCGGTCGGAGAGCGGCACCTTCGCACGCTTCATGTCGGTGTTCGGCCCGGCCCGCAGGGAATGGCTGGTGACCTTGAGACCGTTGATGTATTCGACGCCGGCCTCCCTGGCACGCTTCTTCACGATCTCGTTGACCGCCCGCCCGGACAGGTGCAGCCCGCGCACCGTGGCGTTGCCGCGGCCCTTGAGCCCACCGGTGACGGTGAGGGCCCGAAAGAGGGGGAGAGCGGGGGCGTCCGCCCCCAGTTCCCGCAGGTCGGCGAGCCAGGCACGGACGCGGCGGACGGTCTGCAGATCCGCGCGGTCACGGATGAAGCGCCACTTCCCCTTGCCCTTGCGGCGGGTTTTGGTCTTGGCGGAGAAGACCCACACGCCCTTGTCGGTGACGCGGACGTTCTTCACGAGCAGGTCGGCGGTCTCGATCGCCCGGGCCAACTTTCCGTAGCCGATCACCAGGAGCGCGGCGTCGCGACGGCCGATGCGGGTGGTCTCGTCGATCTCGGCGAGGATCCGCACGAGGTACGCCAGGGTGAGGCCGGCGGCCTGCTCCCGCTCGCCTCCCGCGGTGACGTAGTCCTCCAGGCGGTAGTCCTCGATCGCGTCCCGGACCACGGAGGCGTCGGGGCGTTCCCCTTTCGGGTACCAGGAGACGATGCGCGGGAGGTAGGCGAGCAGGGTGTCCGGGCTGTACCGGCTGCCGTCCTCCTTGCCCCTCTCCATGAGGTGGTCGAAGTAGGCGAGGACGTTCGCCGTGGTGGTCGACGGCCGCGCGACGCGTCCTTCCTCCTCGCACCAGGCCGCGAAGCGGGCCCGGGTCGTGTCCCGGTTGATCTGGGTGTTGCGGGCGCCCCGGCGTTCGGTGCGGCGCTTGGCCGACTTCGGGACGGTGAAGTCCCGTTCGGTGAAGGCGGGTTGCCGGTCGGCGCGCGGTGGCAGTTCTCCCTCGACGAGGACGGTGTCGCGGGTGATGCGGTACGGGGGCGGGGCGTCGGCCGGGGCGGGCAGGAACCGCGGTTCGTCGTCGACGAGTTCGGCGTCGACGAGATCGTCCACGCCGCCCTCCGGGTCGGTTGCCTCGGTGGCTGTCGTCATCCGGCCGTCGCCCTTCGTCGCAGGTGGTCAGAACTTCGCGTGACGCGTTTCCGGACAGTTCCGGCACGGACCGGTACCGTCTTTCGGCCCCGGGAACGCCCGTGTCGAGGCGACCGCCGCGCTGGAGCGGTTCGTCGAAGCCCTCGCTGCGGGAGGAGCACAGGGAGCGCGGCGTTCCTCAAGGGCTTCGACCATCCCTGCCTTGTCCACCATGCCGGGTCCCCTGAACCTTCCTCACTACCTCGTATTCTGCCAGGAATAAGAGGTAAGGATCACCTAACCAACATGTCGGTGGCCGGACGTGAGTGAACGCGGATGGAGGAGGGCGCTCGTCGCGCTACGGTGACGGCGCCACGTCTAATCGATCTCTAACCACGTCTGTTGCAACGGAAGGCCCAATGAAGATCACCGTCACCATCGAGGAACCGACCGACGTGTTCCGGAGCGAGCTGCTGGAACTGCTCAGCCGACACGCGACCGCCGTCGAGGTCGACGCCGACTGGACACCCGAACGAGCCGAGCGCTACTACCGCGCGCTCCCGCCCCGCGCCGCCCGCATCATCCGCGAGGCCGCACAGCGCGGAGGGTATGTGCCGGCCGACGCGCTCCGTGAGGACGGCAAGGGACTGCGCGGGCATTCCGGCCCGCTGACGACCACGCTCCTCAAAGGAGTGAGGGAGGGCTGGTTGCCACAAGGCATCGAGCAGCCGCTGATCTACCACGGGCCCGGCTACGGCCCGGTCGTGGGCTACCAACTACGGGACGACGCACGTGACTTCTTCGCCTTGGCCGTCGACAAGACCCTTGCTGACGAGAAACTCGCACCAGAATCGGCAGGGTGACGTCCGGACTGCCGTCCACCAGGCCCGACAGGTGACCACTCATGCGGCAGACGGCCTTGGGACTGGTGGGCTCGTATGTTCAGATGTCACGTATTCCAGACGGAGGCGGGTCACCGTCACTCTGCGTCAACCGCGGATGTGAGCTCACCAGTCTCGAGGCCGTAGTGAGAAGGGCGAGGGCCCGGCGGTGGAACTCGGGCGGATAGCTGCGGGGCATGGTGGCCTACGGATGCTGCTGGATCGGTCAACTCTCCAGCAACCCAACTCCATCAGACCCGGGGCAGACCATCTCTACCGAACCCGGAACGGTTCACAGCGCTGCAAGGGCGATGGAAAGTGCACCACCTGCGATGGCTCCGGCTACCGAGGTGTGTGGAAGTGCGACAGCTGCCGGGGCAGCGGGCGACTGCAAGGCGTGCGACGGCCGCGGCTGAGCTGACCACCTTGGGGTGACCTGCGCTCCCTGAAGAAGGGCTCCCCGCCAGCTCGACCGGCGGGGAGCCCCCAGGCTCGTCTCTCATGTTCATCGGCGTCCACGCCGGCCGGGTCGAGCAGAGCGCGAACCAGCCCGCCGAAAACGTTAGTCCCCCGGGGCCGGTGTGCCCGCTCCAACACCGGGACCAGCGAATACGCGGTCCTACTCGTGGGGCGTCCGGGATTCCCCGCACCGGGGAGCCCTCCAGTCAGTCCTCTGCTCCATCGTCGTCGTCCCTGTCGTCCAGCCCGGGGGCGTCCGGGTCGCGCGGCGGGCGCAGACCGCGGGCCGGGACGAACGGGGTGAAGCTGTAGCGGCCGAGCACGTTGAGGTTCTTGTGCTTCAGCGGGGAGAGCCGGGCGATGTCCTCGTCGCGGATCTCGTGACCCTCGGCCCGCAGCTGGGCGACGGCGGCGTCGATGTACTTCGTGGTCCACAGCACGACGGCGTTGAGGACCAGGCCGAGTGCGCCGAGCTGGTCCTCCATTCCGTCGCGGTATGCCTGGTGGATGGTGCCGCGCTTGCTGTGGCACACGTCCCGGGCCAGCTTGTGGCGGGACTCCTGGACGGTGAGCTGCCGGTTCATCTGTCGGCGGTAGGTGTCGTCCGCCGGGTCGACCACGCGCAGCAGGTGCTCGGTCTTGGCGATCCGCCCGTACTCCGCGAACGCCGCCCCGAGCGGGGTCGGGCGGCCGTCGCGGCCGAACATGCGCAGCAGGTCGTAGGCGCGGACCTGGTTGGTGACCAGGGAACCGGCGACCTTCAGCATGTCCGGCCAGTGCGTGATCACCTTGTTCAGGTTCACGCGGTTGCGGGCCAGGTCCTCCACCGCGCCGTAGGTGCAGGCCTCGACACCAGGCATCGCGGCCCGCCAGAACCGCTGGTCGTCCAGGTCGCGAAACCGCGGGCTGAAGTTGTAGCCGAGGATCTTGAACAGGCCGAACACCATGTCGGAGTTTATGTGGACAGTTCAATTTGATCTTCCTTCGGGTTGCCGCTCGGGCCGTTGGCGGTGTTGGTGCGGGCCGGAGAAGCCGCGCGCATAGAGTGAGATCTTCGACGGAGTGGCAAAGGTGGAGGCCGTGGAGATCACCGTCCAGTGGATACGGACGTCCTGGACGAAACAGTCCCGCGGAGGAGAGGCCGCCGCCCGTAGGAACGCGGCCCCGGTCGGCTTCACTGTCCCGTCTGTGCCGCCCTCGTTTGCCCACGTGGTCCGCATGCATGAGCGAGACGGCTTCGAGCCCCATGGCGTCGAGGAAGACCTGCGCAAGGTCGACGTCCAGCTTCGCGAAGCCGACGGCCGGCTGCGCGTCCTTCCCCGAGTGGAGCCTCTGTTCGCCATCCCACCTCGGCCGCGACGGCCCCCAGCCGTGCGTCTTGCCTTCGGCCAGTGGGTCCGCTGGCAGCTCAACTACCGTTTCAGCAGCGCGGCGGGTGTGCGGGGCTGGTCATACTGGCTGGACACCTTCAACATCGCCTATGGCCCGGTGGATGCCGACGTGTTCTTGTCGGATCCCACTGTCCACATTGACGAGCAAGGACCGCTCCGGTAGCTCCGCCATGGGGTGATCACGCACTGGAGCTGTCCTCCTCCGCTTCCGCGTTGACCGGCTGGCTGAGGTCAGCCAGGAGTCTTTCGATGCGTTCGCTGGTGCAGCGGTGGCGTTCGACCTCGCGGCCCCAGCCGCGTTCGGCCGCGTCGCGGGCGAGGGCCAGCTCGACCTTGCGCCGTGCCCGCAGTCGTGGTGCGTGTTCGGGCGTGGTGACGAACTTCGCGCAGGTCAGGTAGAGATCGCATTCGCAGGGGCCTTCGGCGGAAGCCGAAGGCAGCGGCCGAGTTCGAGCTCGGTCTTGAAGAAGTTTGTCTTGAGCCAGTCGACCGACGCATCCGGCAGCGCGGCACCCGATCACTGTGCTGGGCGACCAAGATCAATCTCACCGATAACCGCTGTACCGATGCTCCCCAAGGCCGGTGTTCCTGCTGCCCGCGTATTCGCCCGACCTCAACCCCATCGAGGGCGTGTGGGCACATGTCAAAGACAGCCTGGCCAACCTCGCCGTCGTCGCCCTGGACCGGCTCGAAGCCCTCGTCCGCAACCGTCTCAAGCACCTTCAGTACCGGTCCGGCACCCTCGACGGCTTCATCGCCGGACCGGCCCGACCTTCGACGACCCAGCCTCACCCTGACAAGCCGAAGTCAGTAAGTTGACGCGGTTCCCGTCCTCTCAGCGGGCGCCGGGAGCGCCGAGGGGGCCGTCGAGCGACCACCAGTGGGCGATACCTGGCCGGTGGAAAGGTGTGGTGGAGACGTCGTCAGTAGTTGACGTAGCCCCACCAGCTCACACCGCTCCGTTGGCAGTAGCCCCTGGTCGCGGGCGTGGCCTCAATGTTGCGGAGGATACCCGCATTGCACTGCGCCTCCGTCGAGTACGACGACAGGCAACGGTAGCCCGGTGCGGCTGCCGGCGCGTTGGGCGGGCAGGACAGGATCCTCACATCGGACACCGGCGCGTGGGCCTGCGTTGCCTGTGCCGGAGCAGTGATGACGCCCAAGGCAATCGCCACACCCGCCCCCGCGCTCGCGAGCAGCTTGCGAACAGCCATGCTGTACTCCTCTCCCCATGCATGAACAAAAGCCGGCGGCACCACCGTCGGGTTGTGCCGATCGCGACCTCAATCTGGCAGCGGAGGCATGGGCAGTCCAGTACCCACTTCAGCCACGTGCCGGACTCGAGCCATGAGGGCTCCTGGTTGCGAGGAGGTTTTCCGAAGGCGGGCTCGCCGCGGCCTCTCTTCGGTTCATCGGATTTTCCGCGCCCGCCAGCGCGTACCGGTGCACCGTACCGGCGCACGGCTGGCACGCCGCGCCTGGCCGTCGCCGCCGGCCTGACCGGCGACTGGTCCGGGCGCTCCCTGCGGCGCGACTTTGCCACCGCCGCCCGGGCCGCCGGACACGATCCACTGGAGATCGCTCGCGTGGGCGGCTGGTCCGACGGTTCCCGCGTCCTCGCCCGGTACATGGACGACGTCGACCGCGTAAAGAACTCGCCGCTCGTGGGGATCGGCCTGTGACTGGGCAGGCCGCCGAGCCCCGCTCAATCATCACGTGACGATTGAGCGGGGAGCCGGTACCGTGCTCACCTAATCATCACGTGACGATTGACTGAGGGGGACGCATGACGACGTGCCCGGTATGCAGCGGGGCCCTTCCCGCGCAGCGCGGCCCCCGGGCCCGCCGCTACTGTTCGCGCGCCTGCCAGGCCAAGGCGTACCGCGCCCGTCAGCGACAGGACCAGGAGTACCGGGTCGCCCCCGGCAAGGAGCGGGAACTGCTGGAGGCGTACGCAGGGGTGCCCGCGGTGGAGCTGGCCGACAGCCTGGCCGCTGCCGCCCGGCGCCTGGCCAGTGCTCTGAACGCCGGACGGCCCGCCGACGACTTCGACCTCGGGGCCGTGGCGAGCATCCCCGTCGTCCTGGCGGCCCGCGCGCGGCAGGCTGCCCCGGCCGCGCAAGCCCTGCACGGCATCCCGGACCGTCCCCGGACTCCGACCGTCACCGTTGTCGACCTGGTCGCCGAGCCAGCCCCACCGCGCGCCACGGTGCAGGCCCCGCCCCCAGAATCATCACGTGACGATTCGGTGCCGCCCTCCCCGCAGCCCGCCGGCGCTCGGGAGAAGACGGCACCGGCCCGGCGCAAGCGACTGTCACAGAAGGCGGCCCGCGCCGTCGCGGACAGCGCCCGCCTGGTCAAGGGCGCGGACCACCGCGACACCCACCAATGGGACCTGATCGCCGAGGACGGCACGGCGCTGGGCTACGTGGAGCCGTCCTACGGCGGTACCGGCCGGACCGGGCGCAACGGCTGGAACTACCGACTTGTCGACTCCTTCATGGTCAGCGGCCCGTACAAGACACGCGAGGAGGCCGCCCTGCAGTGCGCACTGGCATGGACCCGCATCGCCACCGCCCCGGTACAACGCGCTCTCACCGCCGACTGAACTACCAGCCCGACACCGAGCGGCTACCGTGATCCCCAGCAGGACACGCACGCCGCACGCCGCCCGGAAGTGTGCGAAGTACACCACCGCTCCCCCTCAGAGTGCTGGTGAGAAGCCTGTCACCAGCCGCAAACGGTGCTGATCAGTCCTCTGCCCCGGAGAGCCGGGGCAGTTCTGCCGTGAGGTCCGTGAATTCCGGCCCCCTCGCGGTCGCGGAGCACGGCATACACACCAACCGTCAGGACGACGATTCCGCCCGGGGGCGTCGTCACGATGTAGTTGGCCGTGCCCGCGTCGATCACTCTGGAGGCCAGAAGGCTGGTCGAGACGCCCGCGCCGAGGAGGATGAGCAGCGCATATCCCTGCAGCAGAAGCAGCAGGGCTCGGTCTGGAAGACGGACTTCTTCTTTCCTCGATCTTCCTCATCTGGCCTAGGAGCTGTCCGGGCGATCAAGGATCTCGTTAGGGTGACTCGGCGGAGGGACCTGATGAGTGCTCCGGAGATGAGTCGCGCGGAGGCAGTCGTGCTCGTGCAGCGGATCATGGACGCGGTCTACGCCTCGGACGACGAGGTGGACGACTGGCTGAACAGGCTGGACAGAGCTCTCGAGTGCCCGTCCGGACGGGTCAGGGACTTGATCTTCTGGCCGCCGGAGCGGGAGCTTTCGGCTGATGAGGTGGTCGATCAGGCCCTGGCGCATCGGTCAGTCACTCTGTGAGGTCGGGACTCAACTCCGGAGCCAGATGAGCAGGGCCGCGGTGGTGGCGGTGCCGAGGAAGACGTAGCCGCGCTTGTCATAGCGGGTGGCCACGTCCCGGGTGAAGCCCGGAACAAGGTCGAGCTCCTTCGGGTCGACCTTCAGGTAAACCAGCAGCTTGCTGCGCTGCGGCGGGCACAGGCAGGCGAAGTTCCGCAGCCGCTGATAGGGCCGGTAGGTTTTGTGCTCCACCCGGTTCACTCCGTCCCCGAGTCCGAGCAACACCCCGTCGACCGCGCTCGCCAACTCCGCCATCGCCGCGCCCTGACATGGGGCCAGCCGGGCAACCGACTGGCCCCATGCCCGGCGGCCCACCTGCATCCCGCCACTTAGACGTCGTCTCATTTGGCGAGTCTGCGGTAGCAGATGAGGCTGCAGGCGATGGCGGTGAAGGCCAGGAAGTGTTCGGCCTTGCGTTCGTAGC
>NZ_JBIRYZ010000022.1:0-136121 GCF_044390325.1 Streptomyces sp. NPDC018964 | reverse complement strand
ATCCGCCGCTACATCATCTGGCGGAACAAGCACGCCGCCGATCAACGGCTACGCGAGGTCGTCGCCAGGGCGAACGTTGCCTGATGCGGCACTAGCTGGCCAGAAGGGGTTGGCGGGGTTTCAGGTTCACTGGTTCGGCCGCTGCCTGGTTGGTGTAGTGCTTTTCCTCGAACTCGATGGGGTTGAGGTAACCGAGGCGTTTCTGGATGCGGCGGGGGTTGTAAAACCCGTCGAGGTACTCGAAGAGCGCGAGGTTGGCCTCGGCGCGGGTGGCGAACACCCGGCCGCGGATGCACTCGGTCTTCACCAGCATCCACAGGTTCTCCGCCAGGGCATTGTCGAACGAGTCCCCGACCGACCCCATGGATGCCTCAACTCCCGCCCGGAGTAAACGAGTGGTGAGCTTGATGGACGTGTACTGACCGGGTTCAACCAGTGGATGCAACACCGGCTTATGTGATCGATAGTAGATGGTCGTTGAAGGCTTCGGCGGGTGTCTTCCAACCGAGGCCCTTACGAGGGCGACTGTTGAGGGTGGCAGCGACCGCCTCGATATCCTCCGCCGCCCATCGAGAAAGGTCCGTGCCCTTCGGGAAGTATTGGCGCAACAAGCCGTTCGTGTTCTCGTTGGTGCCGCGCTGCCAGGGACTGTGCGGGGCCGCGAAGAACACGTCGACACCGGTGTCGGCGGTGAGCCGCTTGTGGGCTGCCGGTTCCATGCCGCGATCCCAGGTCAGCGTGCTGCGTAGTCGGGGGTCCACACGTTCGTAGGTTTCGATGAGAGCGGGAACGACCACGGTGGTGTGGCGGCTGGTGAGTTCTACGACTGTGAGGAACCGTGACTTCCGGTCGACCAGCGTGGCGACCTGACTGTTGTTCGAGCCGATCACCAGATCGCCTTCCGCGTGCACGGACTCGCTGCGGTCTTCTGCCGCCCGGGGCCGCTCCTCGATCGGTCGGGCATCGGTGATCTGTGAGCGCCACTGGCCTTTCACCGTGTGGTGCTTGTTCTTCCGGATGGGGCGGCCAGTCCGCAGGCGCTTGCACAGCTCGCGCGGGATCACTTTCCAGCGGGTGGTGTGGACCGATCGGTAGATCGTCTCGTGGCTGATCCGCATGACGGGGTCGTCACCGTGATGCCGACGCAGGTGGCCGACGATCTGCTCGGGCGACCACTCCTCTTCCAGCAGCCTCACCACCGTCTGCCTCAGCGCGGGTCTGCGGGCGAGGAGGCACCGCTTCGGGCGTCGAGCGCGGTCAAGTGCGCGCTCCTACGCAGCAATCGCCCGGTAGACGTCGCGTCCGCCGTTGTTGTTGACTTCACGGCTGATCGTCGACACCGCGCGTCCCGGGAGGCCGGCGATCGTTCGGTAGGACTCACCGGCACAGAGCCGACGCGAGTTCTCCTCCCGCTCGTCCATGGTCAGGCTTCCGGCCCGCGTCCTGCGGGATTCAGGAGCGATCCCTCCGTGGTGCTTGAGGACGGTGAACACCGAGCCCGGCGGCTTACCGATCTGCCTGGAGATGACGCTGATCGACTCCCCGGCCCTCCACCGTCGCCACAGGTCGGCCTTCATCTCGTCCGACATCCCCGGCCGACCCGGTCTCGCCACGCATACCACCCTCAACCAGCACTGTTGCTCTGACCGGTTGAATCTAAGCTTCCCGCTCGGCGGTGGTGAGCAGGTCGCCCCGCTCACCGGCGTCGGCCTCGGCCTGCCGGATCCAGCCCCGCAGGCCTCGTGGTGCACGCCGAGTTCCTCGGCCAGACGGCGGATCACCGGCTTCGGCTCGGAAGCGCGGTACATCCGCACCGCACGCTCACGCAACTCCAGCGGATACCTCCTCGGGGCAGGCATCGTCTGGGCTCCTCTCATGAGGCCCATCTGACCCTCTGTCACCATCCGCCGCGTCTCGGGGGAATCTCACTTTGAAGACCCGTGAGGGAGCGATGCTCCGCCCGTCTCCCCCGTGCGGCGGAGCCGGGTTACTCCCGGCGGACGATGTGCCGGGCTTCGAAGGCTGTGATCATCGAAGCATGCCGGGCGATCGGGCCCGTGGAACCGGAATGCCGGAGGGCAGCCGCATGACCACCCAGTTCGGGGAACGGACCCACGAAGCACCGACCTCGGCCGGTCGGCTGCGTGCCGCCTGGACGGCCGCCCACGCTCCGGTGGCCGGGGTCCCCCGCTGGGCGCGCACCGCCGCACTCGCCGTACCGCTCGCCGTCCTGCCCTCCGGTCTCTGGCGGATCGCCACGGAGTGCGTCCCCGCCCTGAAGGGCAGCGGCGACACGGGCAAGGGCGACCTCCCGGGCTGGCTGCCCGGCGAGGTGTACGTCATCTTCCTGTCCGTCCTGTCGGAGCTGGTGGCGTTCACCGCCGTCGGGCTGATCGCCGCCTGGGGCGAGGTGTTCCCGCGCTGGATCCCCGTACTGCGCGGACGCAGGGTCCCGCCGCTCGCCGCGGTCGTCCCCGCCGCGATCGGCACGGTGGTCCTGACGGTCCTGTGGACGGCCGCCTTCGCCGCGGACTTCGCCGGCACCACACTCCAGGGAGACCCGACCCCCTCGGGCCACCCCGGCGAAGCGGGCGGCTGGAAAGCCATCGCGTACTACATCTGCTACATTCCGCTACTGCTCTGGGGACCGCTGCTCGGCCTGGTCACCGTGGCGTACTGGAAGCGACGCCGCAACGCCGTACGTCATGTGACGCATTGACCCCACAGCGCGTTGCGTGCGCCTGTTTTACATATCCTCGAACGAGGGGAACACTTCTCAGCCGATCACGGGAAGACGGCCTGTTGAATGAGAGAGGAAGTCGACTTCAGGGCGATTGTTTCCCCTACACCGGTACACATCACGGGAGGCTTCACACAGCCTCCCAATACCGTCATTTCTGCACTGGACTGCCGCTTCCCAAGGCCGTGGCGGCCGTTCTCCAGGACCACGCCAAGGAGTGCGAGCCGATCGACGTGACGCTTCCCTGGCGTACGCCGGACGGCCCTCTCGTGACCAAGCGGCTCGTCTTCAGCGGAGTCGAGGGCAACCACGTACGCGTGAGCCACTTCAACGATCACCACTGGAAGCCCGCCCTGGCCGCCGCCGGCATCATCCCCGAGGCGAAACCGGGCGAGCGCTACGCGTCGGCCCGCGAGCACGGGATGCACGCGCTCAGGCACTTCTACGCCTCCGTGCTGCTGGACGCCGGCGAGAACATCCGGGCCCTGAGCCAGTACCTCGGTCACAGCGATCCGGGGTTCACGCTCCGGACGTACACGCACCTGATGCCGAGCAGCGAGGGGCGCACCCGGAGGGCTGTCGACAGCCTCCATCTGGCGTCCGATCCTCAAGATCACGGCCCAGGGACGACCCAAGCCGCCTGATCCAGCCCCGGCCAGAGACGAACGTCCTGGTCGGGGCCCTCCGGGCCCGGATCACGCGAACTTCATCTACTTCTGGCCCGTCTACACCGGCACCACGATCCCGATCGACGACTGGCGGGCGCGGATGTGGCTGGACACGTGGGTGTGAGCCGTTCCGGTTTCCGGGCGGATCTCTGTTGGGACAACAAACGGAAACAGCCGCCCCGTCCGTCACCGTCTGCGCATAGGGTGCTCACTCACCGGGCTTTTTGAACACGTTCATAAGGCGTGGGAGGTCCGGCGGAGGGGGAGCGTCCGATGAGCAAGGGGGTCAAGACCGCCGTCATCGGCGGTGTCTTCGCGGTGATGGTGGGCGGGGCCGGGTACGGCGTCTACAACATCGTGTCGGCCGTGAACGGCGGCGGGGGGAGCGGTTCGAGCGCCACGACGACCAAGAAGTCGGGGCCGCCGGACGAGGGGGAGGTCGAGGAGACCACCCGGAGCTTCTTCGCGGCCTGGGAGAAGGGGGAGGTGTCGCAGGCCGCGTCGTACACGAACAACGCGCAGGCGGCCGGCGCGCTGCTGACGGCGTACGGCGACGACGCGCACATAGGCGAGGTCGGCATCACGCCCGGCAAGGCCACCGGCACCACCGTGCCGTTCACGGTGAAGGCGACCGTCACCTTCGACGGGAAGTCCGAGGCGCTGAGTTACAAGAGCGAGCTGACCGTCGTGCGCGGGAAGACCACCGGGCGGGCGCTGGTCGACTGGAAGCCCTCCGTCGTCCACCCGGACCTGAAGGAGGGCGACACCCTCGTCACCGGGGAGTCCGCGCAGCCGCCCGTCGAGGCGGTGGACCGTGACGGGACGGTGCTGACGAAGGAGGAGTACCCCTCCCTCGGGCCGGTCCTGGACACCCTGCGCCAGAAGTACGGCGAGAAGGCGGGCGGCACCCCCGGCGTCGAGCTGGTGATCAGGCATGCCGAGGGCACCGCGGGCGAGCCGGCCGCCGACACCCCGCTGCTGACCCTCGCCGAGGGCGAGCCGGGCGAGCTGCGCACCACCCTCAGCGCCGGGGTGCAGGCCGCGGCCGAGAAGGCGGTGCGGCAGTACGCCGAGTCGTCGGTGGTGGCGGTGAAGCCGAGCACCGGTGAGGTGCTGGCGGTGGCCAACCACCGCGACGACGGGTTCAACGCGGCCTTCCAGGGCCAGGTCGCCCCCGGCTCCACCATGAAGATCATCACCGCCGCCATGCTCATCGACAACGGCGTGACCTCGATGAACGGCCCGGCGCCCTGCCCGCCCAGCGCCATGTGGCAGAGCCAGACCTTCAAGAACCTCACCGGCATGGAGCCGGACGAGGGCGCCAGCCTCGCCGACAGCTTCCTGCGCTCCTGCAACACGGCCTTCATCAAGCTCGTCGACGAGGAGCCGCTCACCGACGCCTCGCTCACCCAGGAGGCCCAGGAGCGGTTCGGGCTCGGCCGGGACGACTGGAAGACCGGCATCGCCTCCTTCGACGGCAGCGTCCCGGCCGTCGCCGGACCGGACCGCGCGGCGAACGCCATCGGCCAGGGCCAGGTGCAGATGAACCCGCTGAACATGGCCTCGGTGACGGCCACCGCGATCACCGGCGCCTTCCGCCAGCCGTACCTGGTCTCCCCCGACCTCGACGACCGGCAGCTGGCGCGGGCCGAGGGGCTCCCGGCGGGCACCGCCGCCCAGCTCAAGCAGATGATGCGGCTCACCGCCACCCGGGGCACCGCCCAGGAGGCCATGTCCGGGCTCGGCGGTGACATCGGCGCGAAGACCGGTTCCGCCGAGGTCGACGGCAACGCCACCTCCGACAGCTGGTTCACCGGCTTCCGCGACGACGTCGCGGCGGCGGCCATGGCCCAGCAGGGCGGCCACGGCGGCGACGCGGCCGGGCCGATTGTCGCAGCCGTGCTACGAGCGGGCGGCTGACCGCACCGCGCACGGGCCGGGACTCTAGGGTGGTGGCCGTCGTTGGCACACGTGAGCGCCACGAGGGCCACGGGGAGTCCGGCGGACAGCGGAGGAACGGAAAGCAGTGGGCAACAGCAGAAGGAACGCCGCCGAGGGGCGGAGAACGAGGCCCGTCGTGCTCGGCGGGGCGATCGCCGTGGTCGTCGCGGGCGCCGGTTTCGGCGCCTACGCGCTGCTCGGCGGTGCCGCCGCGGAGGACGGCACGCGAACGGCCTCCGCGCGGGAGGTGAGGACCGGCCCGCTCTCCGCCGACGAGGTCACCTCGACGGCCGAGCGCTTCCTCACCGCCTGGCAGGCCGGGAAGGTGAGCGAGGCGGCCGCCGCCACCGACGCCCCCGAGGCCGCGGCCGCCCTGCTCACCGCCTACGCCGAGGACGCCCGGATCAAGGACGTCGCCCTCGCCCCCGGCACCCCCGCCGGCGGCAAGGTCCCCTTCGCCGTCAAGGGCACGGTGTCGGCCGAGGACGTCAGCAAGCCGCTGGCGTACGACAGCGCGCTGACCGTCGTGCGCCGGGCCGGGGACGGTGCGCCGCGGGTCGCCTGGCAGCCGTCCGTCGTGCACCCCGACCTCAAGGAGGGCGACACCCTCGTCACCGGCGAGGCGGGCACCCCGCCGGTCAAGGCGGTGGACCGGGACGGCGGCGAGCTGACCACCGACGCGTACCCGTCCCTGGGATCGGTGCTGGACGGGCTGCGCGAGAAGTACGGCGAGAAGGCGGGCGGGAAGGCCGGCGTCGAGCTGCGGATCGTCCGCGGCAAGGCGTCGAAGAAGGCGGAGCTGTCCGACAAGACGCTGCTGGAGCTGAGCGAGGGCACGCCCGGCACGGTGAAGACCACGCTGAGCCCCTCCCTGCAGGCCGCCGCCGAGGCGCAGGTGGCGAAGAGGGAACAGGCGTCGGTGGTGGTGGTGCGCCCGTCGACCGGCGAGATCCTCGCGGTGGCCAACTCCTCGCACGGCTTCAACGTCGCGTTCCAGGGCTCGCTGGCCCCGGGCTCCACCATGAAGGTGATCACCGCCTCGATGCTGATCGAGAAGGGCCTCGCCTCGGCGGACGAGCAGCACCCGTGCCCGAAGTACTTCAGCTACGGCGGCTGGAAGTTCCAGAACGACGACAAGTTCGAGATCAAGGACGGCACGTTCAAGGCGAGCTTCGCCCGCTCCTGCAACACGGCCTTCATCAGCCAGGCGCCCGAGCTGAAGGACGACGACCTGACCAAGCAGGCCCAGCAGGTGTTCGGGCTGGGGAGGAACGACTGGCAGGTCGGTGTGCCGACCTTCGACGGCTCGGTGCCGGTGCAGTCGGCGGCCCCGATGGGGGCCTCCCTGATCGGCCAGGGCGGGGTGCGGATGAACCCGCTGAACATGGCGTCGGTGTCGGCGACGGTCCAGTCGGGCGTCTTCCGCCAGCCGTACCTGGTCTCCCCGGAGGTCGACGGGCGGAAGCTCGCGACGGCCTCGCGCACCCTGTCGGCCGGCACGCTGGCGCAGCTGCGGGAGCTGATGTCGTACACCGCCTCCTACGGCACCGCCGCGGAGGCGATGGCCGGGGTGAGTGGTGAGAAGGGCGCGAAGACCGGGTCGGCCGAGGTCGACGGGCAGAAGAAGCCCAACGGCTGGTTCACCGCGTACCGCGGGGACCTGGCGGCGGCGGGCGTGGTCCAGAAGGCCGGCCACGGCGGCTCGACGGCCGGACCGATCGTGGCGGCGCTGCTGAAGAGCGGCGGCTGAGCGACCCGGAGACCGGGGGCCGGGCCCGAAGACCGGACGTCACTCCCGGAAGCCGGAGGCCGAGGCCGGGGGCTGCTCCCGGGGACCGGGGACCAATGCCGAGACCGGGGGCCGCTCCCGGAAGCCGGGGACCGGGCCCGGAGACCGGGCGTCACTCCCGGAGACCGGCGCCTGAGGTCGGGGGCCACTCCCGGGGACCGGGGTCCGGGCCCGGAGGCCGGGGGTCAGTGCGGGACGGGTTCGGCGGTGGCCGCGTAGGTCCGCCGCAGGAACCGGGTCAGGGTCTTCGTCTCGAACTGCACCACCGACACGCCCTGCGCGGTGTGGAACTCGACCACGGCCTGGACCCTCCCGCACGGCCACACCCGTATCTCACCCCGGCCCGCGGGGGCGCGCAGGCCCCGCTCCAGCAGTTCCCGGTCGACGGTCCACTCGTGGGGCACGGCGCCCGGCAGCGCCATGCGGACGCGACCGGGGTCCTGTCCGGGGTCGTAGCGCAGGACCACGGGTACCGCTCCGTGGTCCTCCTCCAGGAGGTCGGTGACGATGTGGGCTCGCGCGTACTGCTCGACTACGGACATCGGTGTGCCCCTTACGCTGCGTCCAGGTGCATGAAGGCGTGTAAGCCGTATACCCGTCGTGTTCCATCGTGCACCGTTTCCGGAATGCGCGCGTCCGAGCGGCGCATATCACAGATGAGGTATGCGTGAGGTAAAACAAGCAGCTCGCTCTTGCGCAGTCTTTGCAACAGGCCACATCATCGAGTCCGTGCACGCACCTGACGGATTCATCAACGCCCCCGTGTCCGCCGCGGCCGGACTCGTCGCCGCCGGCGCGATCGCCGTGAGCCTGCGCGGCGCGCGGCGCGAGCTCGACGAGCGGACCGCGCCCCTGGCCGGACTGGTGGCGGCGTTCATCTTCGCCGTGCAGATGCTGAACTTCCCCGTCGCGGCGGGGACCAGCGGCCATCTGCTCGGCGGCGCCCTCGCCGCGATACTCGTCGGCCCCTTCACCGGGGTCCTCTGTGTCTCCGTCGTCCTGCTGATGCAGGCCGTCCTCTTCGCCGACGGCGGACTGACCGCGCTCGGCGTGAACATCACCACCATGGCGATCACCACGACGGTCGTCGCCTACGCGCTCTTCCGCGGTCTGGTGAAGGTGCTGCCGCGCACCCGCCGCTCGGCGACCGCCGCGTCCTTCGTCGCCGCCCTGGTCTCCGTCCCGGCCTCCGCCGTCGTCTTCACGCTGCTCTACGCGATCGGCGGCACCGCCGACGTCTCCCTCGGCAAGGTCGCCGGCGCCATGGTGGGCGTGCACGTCCTCATCGGGATCGGCGAGGCCGTGATCACCGCCCTCACCGTCGGCGCGGTCATCGCCGTCCGCCCGGACCTGGTGCACGGGGCACGCGGCCTGACGCACAAGCTCAAGCTGCGGGTGAACGGCGAGCTGGTCGACGCCCCGGGCGCCCCGGAGCCTGAGCCCGTCGCCGCCCGCTCCCCGCGCAAGGTCTGGATCACCGGCCTGGTCACCTCGCTGGTCCTCGCCGGGTTCGTCAGCTTCTACGCCTCCGCGGACCCCGACGGCCTGGAGAAGGTCGCCACCGACCACGGCATCGCCGAGAAGGCTGAGGAGCACGCGACCGCCGACTCCCCGCTCGCCGACTACGGCGTCGAGGACGTCGACGACGCCCGCCTCTCCGGAGGCCTGGCCGGCGTGATCGGCGTGGGCGTGACGGTCGTCGCGGGCACCGGCGTGTTCTGGGCGGTCCGCAGGCGCCGTACCGGCGAGGAGGCCGAGGCCGCCGCCTCCCCCACCAGTACGAGCGTCTGACGTGGGGGCCGGTCACGCGCACAAGCTCTACCGGCACGGGCACTCCCCCGTGCACGCCCTGCCGCCGCACACCAAGCTCGCCGCGGTCTTCGCCTTCGTCCTGGTCGTGGTCTCCACCCCGCGCGAGGCGATGTGGGCGTTCGCGGTGTACGCCGGACTGCTCGCCCTCGTCGCGTACGCCGCCCGCGTCCCGGCCGGCTTCCTGCTCAAGCGGCTGCTGATCGAGGTCCCGTTCGTCGCCTTCGCCGTCCTGCTGCCGTTCGTCGCGGAGGGCGAACGGACCGACGTCCTCGGGCTGTCGCTGAGCGTGAACGGACTGTGGGGCGCGTGGAACGTACTGGCCAAGGGCACCCTGGGCGTGGCCGCCTCGGTCCTCCTCGCCTCCACCACCGAGCTGCGCGAACTCCTCCTCGGCCTCCAGCGGCTGCGGCTGCCGCCGCTGCTGGTGCAGATCGCCTCCTTCATGGTCCGCTACGGCGACGTCATCACCGACGAGATGCGGCGCATGCGGATCGCCCGCGAGTCCCGCGGCTTCGAGGCGCGCGGGGTGAGGCACTGGGGCGTGCTCGCCAAGTCGGCGGGCGCGCTGTTCATCCGCTCCTACGAACGCGGCGAGCGGGTCCACCTGGCCATGGTCAGCCGCGGCTACGCCGGTTCCATGCCGGTGATCGACGAGGTGACCGCGGACCGGGCGCAGTGGTCGTACGCCCTCGCCCTCCCCTCGGCCGCCCTCGTCGTCTGTCTGCTGGGATGGACCTTGTGAGTACTGCTTCCCTCGAGGTCTCCGGCCTCGCCTTCGCCTACCCCGACGGCCACCAGGCCCTGTTCGGCGTCGACTTCTCGATCGCGCGCGGCGAGCGGGTCGCGCTGCTCGGCCCGAACGGCGCCGGCAAGACGACCCTCGTCCTCCACCTCAACGGCATCCTGACCGGCGGCACCGGCACGGTGACGGTGGCCGGGCTGCCCGTGGGCAGGAAGCACATGGCGGAGATCCGGCGCCGGGTCGGCATCGTCTTCCAGGACCCGGACGACCAGCTCTTCATGCCGACGGTGCGCGAGGACGTGGCGTTCGGTCCGGCGGCGGCCGGGCTGCGGGGGCCCGAGCTGGAGGAGCGGGTGGACCGGGCGCTGGGACTGGTCGGCATGGCGGAGTTCAAGGACCGCCCGCCGCACCACCTCTCCTTCGGCCAGCGGCGCCGGGTGGCCGTGGCGACCGTCCTGGCGATGGAGCCGGAGATCCTGGTCCTGGACGAGCCGTCCTCCAACCTGGACCCCGCCTCCCGCCGCGAACTCGCCGACATCCTGCGCTCCCTGGACGTCACCGTCCTGATGGTCACCCACGACCTGCCCTACGCCCTCGAACTGTGCCCGCGCTCGTTGATCCTCAGTGACGGCGTGATCGCGGCCGACGGCACCACGGCCGACCTGCTCGCCGACGACCCGCTGATGCGCGCCCACCGCCTTGAGCTGCCGTACGGCTTCGATCCGCGCTCGGTACCGGCCGCGCCCGGCCGTTCGTAACGATCGCGCACGGTCGCCTCCGCCCAGGAATCGCAGGCGGACCGGCACTGTTGCACGCACTGTCACAGGCGGGTCTCACAGGCGAGTGGAAGGACCGAGGGACGTGGACGTGCACGGCACGGTGGCCGGGGGTTTCGAGCCGGTCCGGGAGGCGTTCGCGCGGAACTTCGAGGCGCTCGGGGACCGGGGCGCGGCCGTCGCCGTGTACCGGGACGGGCGCAGGGTCGTCGACCTGTGGGCCGGGGTGAAGGACGTCGACGGCGGCGAACCCTGGCGGCGGGGCACCGCGCAGGTCGTGCGCTCGGCGACCAAGGGCGTCGCCGCCGCCGTGCTCCTGCTGCTGCACCAGCGCGGCGAGCTGGACCTGGACGCGCCGGTCGGCCGGTACTGGCCGGAGTTCAAGGCGCACGGCAAGGAGCGGCTGCTGGTCCGGCACGTACTGGACCACCGCGCGGGGCTCCCCGTCCTGGACCGTCCGCTCACCCTGGACGAGGCGGCCGACCCCGTACGGGCCGCCGAGGCGGTCGCCGCGCAGGCCCCCGCGTGGGAGCCGGGCACCGACCACGGCTACCACGCGCTGACCTACGGCTGGCTGGTCGACGAGCTGGTGCGCCGGGTGACCGGTCGGGGCTGCGGCGAGTGGATCGCGTCGGAGATCGCCGGGCCGCTGGGCCTGGACCTGTGGGTGGGGCTGCCGGACGCGCAGGCCCACCGCGTGGGCACGGTCGGCGGGATCGAGGGCCCCGAGCCGTCCGGGACGCTCCGCGCCCGCCCCAAGCGCTCGGTCACCGACGCCTACGCCGACCCGTCCTCCCTCACCCGCCGCGCCTTCGCGGCGATCACCCCCTTCCCGGACCAGAACGATCCGGCCTTCCACGCGGCGGCCCTGCCCGCAGCCAACGGGATCGCGACGGCGGACGGGCTGGCGCGCTTCTACGCGTCACTGATCGGCCCGGTCGACGGCGTGCGCCTCCTCGACCCGGCCACCGTCGAGCTCGCCCGGGCCGAGGAGTCGGCGGGCCCCGACCGGGTGCTGGTCGTGGGCACCCGCTTCGGCCTCGGCTACATGCTGCACGGCGGCGCCTCACCCTTCCTGGCCCCGGGCTCCTTCGGTCACCCCGGCCGCGGCGGCTCCCTCGGCTTCGCCGACCCGGAGTCGGGCATCGCCTTCGGCTACGTCACCAACGGCTTCCGCAGGACGGTGACGGCGGACCCCAGGGCCCAGGCGCTGATACGGGCGGTACGGCAGGCTCTTTCGTCCTAGACGTGGATCGGGTGCGAGACGCGGCCCGACGCGTCGTCGATCTCGCCGTGCGCCTTGGTCAGCATCTGCATGGCGAGTTCGTTCAGCGCGCGTGCGCCGGCGATCTCCTCCCCGACGCGTGGCTGATTCGCGTCGGTGTGGTGCCGGTTGGCGTGGCCGTGTGCCCGTACCTCACTCCCGTCGGGCAGCCGGACCAGCGCGGCGGCGCGCGTCTGCCGGTCGTCCTCCTCGAACTCCAGGTCCACGTGCCATCCCACTGCGGTGTGCGTCATGAGGGTCACCTCCGGAATCTCTTATTCCAGGGTGCGCCTCAGACCGCGCCCATGCACCCGCCCGTGCGCGGGAAACACACTTATCCCGCGCGCAGCATCAGCCCGATCCCGACGACCAGCAGCCCGGCCGCGGCGATCCGCGGGGCGCCGAACCGCTCCTTGAAGAACAGCGCCCCGATGGCCGCGCCCACGATGACCGACGATTCCCGCAGTGCCGCGACGGGGGCGAGTGCCGCACGGGTCTGGGCCCACAGGACGAGTGTGTACGCGGCGACGGACAGTGCGGCGCCGAGCAGGCCGAGACCCGCGTGCGGCCGGAGACGGGCGCCCGTCTCCCGCCGCCAGCGCCAGAGGGCGTACGCCGGGATCGCCGCGCCCTGGAACGTCATCAGCCAGGCGATGTAGCCGAACGGCGAGCCGGAGGCCCGCACGCCGACCCCGTCGAGGACGGTGTACACGGCGATGGTCAGACCGGTCGCCAGGGCCGCCCCGACCGCCGCCCAGTCGGGCCGGTGTCCGCGCAGTCCCCACAGGGCGACGCCGGTCAGGCCCGCGCAGGACAGGGCGATCCCGGCAGTGGCCCGGCCGTCGGGCACCTCGTGGGCGAACACGGCGGCCAGGACCGTGACCACCAGGGGCGCGCTCCCGCGGGCGAGGGGGTACGCCTGGCCGAAGTCACCCAGCCGGAAGGACGTCATCAGCAGCGCGTAGTACGCGATGTGGACCGCCGCCGAGCAAAGCAGGTACGGCCACGCCCCTGCTTCCGGGAACGGCACGAACGGCACCGCCGACAATCCGATCAGCAGCCCACCGCTGGAGATCAGCGTGAATCCGACCAGCTTGTCGGTGATCCGGTGCGCGATGGCGTTCCAGCCGGCGTGGGTGACCGCGGCGAGCAGGACGGCCGCGGTGACCAGCGGAGTCACGGGGTGCGCTCGCGCACGTCGCCCCGGGGCGACCGTAAGCAACGGCAACAATGAGTCTTTGTGTACACATGGAACACCATGTACCTTTGGTGCATGACGCAGATGCCCATAGAGTCCATCCGTGATGTGCGCGCCCACCTGGCCGAGGTGGTCGAGCGTGCCGACCGTGATGACACGCCCACGGTCATCACCCGGCGCGGCAGGCAGGTGGCCGCGGTCGTGTCGATAGAGGTCCTTCGCAAGTACCAGGAATGGGAAGAGCGTGAGATCAACCGGATCATCGACGAGCGCATGGCGAATCCGGCGGCCGGCATCCCGATCGAGGACGTCATGAGGGAGACGCTGGAGCGCGGTGAGTAACCCATATCGCACCGTCTTCCGGCCGGAGGCTCAGGCGGAGCTCCGTAAGATCCCTCGGGACATGGCGCTCCGGATCCTGGTCAAGCTGACGGAACTGGAGACCGACCCGTTCGGTTTCCACACCACGGCGCTCGTCTCCCAGCCCGACCGGCGCCGTCTCCGTGTCGGTGATTATCGCGTCATCTATACCGTGGACAACGGAGAGTTGGTGATCTGGGTCGTTCACGTCGGGCATCGCTCCACGGTGTACGGCACCTGATACAGCGCACAGAGGGAAGCCGGTGAGGGCGCCCCGTCCCCACGGAGCCCTCACCGGCTGGTTCTGCGTACCCGCTCAGGCCGTCAGGCCCGGACGAGTTCCCGATCCTCGTCCTTGCGGTCGCCGTCCGTGCGCAGACCCTCGCCCTCGACGTCCACGTTGGGCAGGATCCGGTCGAGCCACTTCGGCAGCCACCAGGCCTTGTCGCCGAGCAGGGCCAGCACCGCCGGGACGATCGTCATGCGGACGACGAACGCGTCGAAGAGGACGGCGACGGCGAGGCCGAAGCCGATCATCTTGACCATCTGCTCGCTGGAGCCGATGAAGCCGGAGAACACCGCCATCATGATCACCGCCGCGGCGGTCACCACCCGGGCGCTGTACTTGAAGCCGGTCACCACGGCCTGGGCGGGCTTCTCGCCGTGGACGTAGGCCTCCCGCATCCGGGTCACGAGGAACACCTCGTAGTCCATGGCCAGGCCGAAGACCACGCCGACCATGAAGATCGGCATCATCGACATGATCGGGCCGGTCTCCTCGACGCCCATCAGGCCGGACAGCCAGCCCCACTGGTAGACCGCGACGACCGCGCCGAGGGCCGCGAGGACCGACAGCAGGAAGCCGAGGGCGGCCTTCAGCGGGACCAGGATCGACCGGAAGACGACGATCAGCAGCAGGAACGCCAGGCCGACCACCAGGACCAGGTACGGCACCAGCGCGTCGTTGAGCTTCTGCGAGACGTCGATGTTCATGGCCGTGGCGCCGGTGACCAGGACGTCGGCGCCGGTGTCGGCCTTGATGTCCGCGCCGGTGTCACGGATGTCGTGCACCAGGTCCTCGGTGGTCACCGAGGAGGGCTTGGCGTCGGGGACGACGGTGATCGTCGCCGTGTCGCCGGCCTTGTTGGGGGCGGCCGGGGCGACGTTCACGACGTTGTCGAGGCCCTTGATGTCGTCGCCGGCCCGCTGGAAGACGGCGTCCGGGTCGTCGCTGCCCTTGGCGTCGACCACGACCACGAGCGGGCCGTTGAAGCCGGGGCCGAAGCCCTCGGAGAGCAGGTCGTAGGCGCGGCGCTGGGTGGTGGACGTCGGCTGGGAGCCGTCGTCGGGCAGGCCCAGTTCGAGCGAGGCGGCCGGGACGGCCGCGGCGCCCAGGCCGACCACGCCGAGCAGCAGCACGGCCAGCGGACGGCGTACGACGAAGCTCGCCCAGCGGGTGCCCATGTTCGGGCGCTGCGGCTTCTTCGCGGCGCGGCCTCCGCCGAGCAGCTTGCTCTTCTCTCCGGCGGGGCGGATCCGGCGGCCGGCGTAGCCGAGCAGGGCGGGGACCAGGGTGAGGGCGATCAGGACCGCGACAGCGACCGTGCCGGCGGCGGCGATGCCCATCTTGGTCAGCATCGGGATGTTGACGACGGACAGGCCGACCAGGGCGATCACGACGGTGAGGCCGGCGAAGACCACGGCGGAGCCGGCGGTGCCGACGGCCCGGCCGGCCGCCTCCTCGCGCCCGCGGCCCTCGGCCAGTTCGGCCCGGTAGCGGGAGACGACGAACAGCGCGTAGTCGATGCCGACCGCGAGACCGATCATCGAGGCCAGGATGGAGGTGGTGGAGCCGAGGTCCAGGGTGCTGGCCAGGGCGGTGATGCTGGAGACGCCGATGCCGACGCCGACGATGGCGGTGAGCAGCGGCAGCCCGGCCGCGAGCAGCGAGCCGAAGGTGATGACGAGGACGACCGCGGCGACGCCGATGCCGATGATCTCGGCGGCACCGGTGTGCGGGACGGCCTGGAGGGCGTCACCGCCGATCTCCACGGTCAGCCCGGAGTCGCGGGCGTCCTCGGCGGCACCCTCCAGGGCGTCGCGGGAGGCGTCCTCCAGCTCCATGCCGGAGACCTTGTAGCTCACCGAGGCGTAGGCGATGGTGCCGTCCTGGCTGACGCCGCCGCCCTGGTACGGGTCGGTGACGCGGGCGACCTCGGAGCCGTCGGAGAGCTCGTCGACGGTCTTCTGGACGGTCGCCTTGTGATCGGCGTCGGTCATCTTCTCGCCGGCCGGTGCCTTGAAGACGACGCGTGCGGTCGCCCCGTCGGCGCTGGAGCCGGGGAAGCGTTCTTCCAGCAGGTCGAAGGCCTTCTGAGCCTCGGTGCCGGGGATGGAGAAGGACGAGTTGCCGGCCGCCGGGGCGCCGGCCGCGCCGACGCCCGCGAGCGCCAGCAGCGCCACCCAGATGAGGGCTACGAGATGCCGTCGCCTGAAGGCGAACCGGCCGATTCGATAGAGGAAAGTGGCCACGAGGGCGTACTCCCGGTCAGGTCGTGATTGCTTCGGGGCAGGTGTGATCAGCCCGACGACGTGAGCGGTGACGTCAGGTGGTGGTGGCTGACCGCGGGGACGGTCAGTGAGGGGTCACGCCGAGGGCGGGGAGCACCACGGCGTCGATGTACGAGGTGAGGAATTCCCGCGTCGGCGGCAGGTCGTCGATCAGTGTCCGGGTGGCGAACGCGCCGACGAGCATGTGCACCATGTAGTCCAGCGCCGGGTTGCCGGGGCTGATCTCGCCCCGGTCGACCGCGCGCCGGATCATCCGCCGGAACTCCTCCATCTCCGGTTCGACCAGGAGTTCCTTGAACGCCTGGCGGAGATCGTCGTTCGTGTGCACGGCCATGGCGAGCGCGCGCATCAGGGCGGCGTTCTGCTCCATGACGCAGTCGTCCTCACGGCTGACGACGGCGTGCAGGTCGCCGCGCAGGGACCCGGTGTCGATGCCGGCGGTGCCGCTGTGCTTCTGGCTGCGCATCGCCCTCACCACCAGCTCGGCCTTGCCGCCCCACTGGCGGTAGAGGGTGGCCTTGCTGGACCGGGTGCGGGCGGCCACGGCGTCCATGGTGACGGCGTCGTAGCCGACCTCGCGGAGCAGGGCGAGCACGGCGCCGTACAGCTCGGCCTCGCGCTCGGGGGTGATCCGGCTGCGACGCGTCGTCGCTGTCTCGCTCATACCGTTCACCTTTCCGCTCCGCGTCCCAGGTGTCAAAGAAACGACACCGTTTCGTACAAGACGAAGGTACCCCACCCCTCCAGCGAAACGAAACGGTTTCGTTCGTGGTCTGCGTCACGGTTGTCGGTTACTCATAAGTTGCCGGGGTCCTCACCCCGGCAAAGCATGGGAAAGGTGAGCTATCTGCGTCTGCCGCACCTCAAGGACGACCTGCTGTGCTTCGTGGCCGAGGACGACCTCTGGCTCGCCCCGCTCGACGGACCGGGCCGCGCCTGGCGGCTCACCGCCGACCGCACCAAACTCGGCCACCCCCGCTTCTCCCCCGACGGCCGCCACATCGCGTACACGAGCTGGCGCAGCCTCGACCCGGAGGTGCACCTGGTCCCCGTGGACGGCGGACCGGGCCGGCGCCTCACCTACTGGGGCAGCTCCGACACCCGGGTCTGCGGCTGGGCGCCCCCCGACGAGGACGGCCACGCCGAGATCCTCGCCGTCGCCTCGCACGGCGAGCCCTTCTCGCACTTCACCTGGGCCTACAAGCTCGCCTGCGACGGCAGCCCCGGCCGCAAACTGCCCTGGGGCCCCGTCTCCGACATCCAGGTCGCCGACGTCGAGGGCGAGCGCAGGTCGCTGCTGCTCACCGGCACCCCGCCGCACGAACCGGCCTCCTGGAAGCGCTACCGGGGCGGCGCCACGGGCAGGCTCTGGCTGCACGGGCACCGGCTCCTCGACGGCCTCGACGGCCATCTGCACTCCCCGATGTTCGTCGCCGGCCGGATCGCCTTCCTCTCCGACCACGAGGGCGTCGGCAACCTGTACTCGTGCGCGTACGACGGCTCCGACCTGCGCCGCCACACCGACCACGACGCCTTCTACGCCCGGCACGCCGCCACCGACGGCACCCGGGTCGTCTACCAGTGCGCCGGCGACCTGTGGCTGGTGGAGGACCTGTCCCCCGGCGCCGCCCCGCGCCGCCTCGACGTGACGCCGAGCGGGCCGCGCTCCGGGCGGCGCCCCTACCAGGTGCCCGCCGCCCGCCACCTCGACGGCCTCTCGGTCGACGAGACCGGCCGGGCCAGCGCCGTCGTCGTACGCGGCAGCCTGTACTGGCTCACCCACCGCGACGGCCCCGCGCGCACCCTCACCGACACCCCGGGCGTACGGGTCCGGCTGCCGGAGATGCTCGGCGCGGGCGACCAGGTGGCGTACGTGACGGACGCCGAGGGCGAGGACGCGGTCGAGATCGCCTCCCTGCCCCGGGCGACCGGCCAGCGCGCCCCCCGGCGGCTGGCCGCCGGGAAGCTGGGCCGGGTGCTGGAGACGGCCGCCGACCCCGACGGGCGGCGGCTGGCCGTCGCCGCGCACGACGGACGGCTGCTGCTGGTCGGCACCGGCGAGGAGGACCGGGGGGAGGTCACCGAGCTGATCCACTCCGGCAACGGGCCGGTGCGCGACCTCGCCTTCTCCCCCGACGGGGCCTGGCTGGCCTGGTCCCACCCGGTGATCGGGCGGTCGCTGCGGCAGATCAAACTCGCCCGGATCAAGGACCGGCTGGTCATCGACGTCACGGACGGCCGCTTCGAGGACGAGAACCCGGTCTTCACCCGCGACGGCCGCTACCTCGCCTTCCTGTCCTGGCGCGGCTTCGACCCGGTGTACGACGTGCACACCGGTGACCTCTCCTTCCCGCTGGGCTGCCGCCCGTATCTGGTGCCGCTGTCGTCGGCGACCCCCTCCCCGTTCGCGCTGAACCCCGAGGGCCGCCCTGCCGCCGGAGGGCTGGACCCCGTCGAGCGCGAGGACGCCGAGGAGGGCGGCGAGGGCGGCACGGTGACCGTCGAGGCGGAGGGCCTGGAGAGCAGGGTCACCCCCTTCCCGGTGGCCGCCTCCAAGTACTCGGGGCTGTACCCGGTCGCGGGCTGCGGTCTGGTGTGGCTGCGCTGGCCGATCTCCGGCGCGCTCGGCGAGACCTTCGCCAACCCCAGCGACACCAGCGGCCGGCCCACCCTGGAACACTTCGCCATCGGCAAGGCGAAGAGGACCGAACTCGTCGGCGACCTGGACTTCTTCGCGGTCAGCGGCGACGGCACCCGGCTGGTCGTGGTCGACGAGGGCGAGCTGCGCGCGGTGCCCGCCACCGAGCCCGGCGACAGCGACTCCACGGTGTGGATCGACTCCCGCCGCATCCTGCACGAGGCCGACCCGGCCGCCGAGTGGCGCCAGGCGTACGCGGAGGCCGGGCGGCTGATCCGCGCCTACTTCTGGGAACCGGACATGTGCGGCATCGACTGGGACGCGGTCCTGGAGCAGTACCGTCCGCTGGTCGAACGGGTCGCCACCCCCGACGAGTTCGCGGACCTGCTGCGCGAGGTGCTCGGCGAACTCGGCACCTCCCACGCCTACGTCACCGCCGCCCGCCGCAACGAGGGCCCCCCGCACTACCAGCGCCGCCAGGGCCTGCTCGGCGCCAACCTCGTCCCCCGCGAGGAGGGCTGGACCGTCAAGCGGATCCTGCCCGGCGACTCCTCCGACTCCCGCGCCCGCTCCCCGCTGGCCGGCACCGGCATCCGCGAGGGCGCGGTCCTCACCCACGTCGACGGCCGCCCGGTGGACCCGGTCACGGGCCCCTACCCGCTGCTCGCGGGCGCGGGCGGTACGACCGTGGAGCTGACGTTCCTGCCCGCGGAGGGCGCGGGCCCGCCCCGCCGGGTCGCCGTCGTCCCCCTCGTCGACGAGACGCCGCTGCGCTACCAGGACTGGGTCGCCAAACGCCGCGCGGTGGTACGGGAGTTGAGCGGCGGTCGGTGCGGCTACCTGCACATCCCCGACATGGGCGGTTCCGGCTGGGCCCAGTTCAACCGCGACGTGCGCAGGGAGATGTCCCGCCCCGCGCTGATCGTGGACGTACGCGGCAACGCCGGCGGCCACATCAGCGAACTCGTCGTGGAGAAGCTGTCGCGCACCATCATCGGCTGGGACCTCACCCGCGGCGCCCAGCCCGTGTCGTACGCCTCCAACGCCCCGCGCGGGCCGGTCGTGGCGCTCGCGGACGAGGCGACCAGCTCCGACGGGGACATGATCACCGCCGCGTTCAAACTGCTCGGTCTGGGGCCGGTGGTGGGCCAGCGCACCTGGGGCGGGGTGGTCGGCATGACCGGCCGGCACCGGCTCGGCGACGGCACGGTGATCACGGTGCCGATGAACGCGGCCTGGTTCGACGCGTACGGCTGGTCCGTGGAGAACAAGGGCGTCGAACCCGACCTGGAGGCACTGCGCACCCCGCTGGACTGGGCCGAGGGCCGTTACGCGGTGCTCGACGACGCGGTACGGCTCGCCCTGGACCTGCTGGAGTCCAACCCCCCGGCGACGCCCCCGACTTACCGCGACGTGCCCGACCGCTCCCGGCCGAAGCTGCCGCCCCGGACGTGAGGGCCGCCGTCCCGGACGTGAGAAGGGGTGCCCCTTCGCCATAGGGCACCCCTTCCACTGCGGCGCATGATGCGTTCAGACGCGTTCAGGCGTCCTCAGCGCTCGACGTCAGACGTCGTAGTCCTGGTCGAAGCGCTCCTCGGACTCCCGTCGGCGCCGCTGCTCGTCCATGTCCTCGTCCCGCCGGCGGCCGCGGTTCTGCAGCTGCTCCTTGCCCTGCTGGGCGCGCTGCCTGGCCTGCTGCTGGAGCTGCTCGGACTTCTCCTGGAACTGGTCCTTCATACCCATGTGGGTTCACTCCCGTTGTGGGGTGGGGGAACTTGCCCGACCAGATTCACACGGCCCGTCACCCCCCGCATGTCGATCAGTCACGGACCGTGTTCCGGTGCTGTTCGTCGGCGTTGCCGCCCGCCCCGACCAGCCCCGTGCGGACGCCCGCGAGCCGGTCTCCGAACCGCCTCATCTCCCGCTGCCCCACGGTCCCGATCACCGCGGGCAGACACCCGCGCACGCCCTGCATCCCGCGCAGCCACCACTGCCCGTACACATGGCTCGCCCGCCGCTCGATGCCGGCCACCAGCCGGTCCACCGCGGGCCCCGGCGGGTAGGTCTTGTTCGACGGCCACGGCAGCCGCTGCCTCAACTCCCGCATCACGTCGTCCTGATCAGCCCCGCGCACCATGTCGGTGTCGGTCCACGAGAGGTATCCGACGCCCACCTTCACGCCCCGGTGCCCGACTTCGGCGCGCAGCGCGTGCGCGTACGCCTCCACACCGGACTTGGAGGCGCAGTACGCCGTCATCATCGGCGCGGGGGTGATCGCCGCGAGGGAGGCGATCTGGAGCAGGTAGCCCCGGCTCTCGACGAGCAGCGGCAGGAACGCCCGCGCGGTGACCGCCGATCCGATCAGGTTCACCTCTATCACCCGCCGCCAGGACTCCGGATCGGAGTCGGCGAACGGACCGCCCGTCGCCACACCGGCGTTGGCGACCACGATGTCGGCCCGGCCGAACCGCTCGCGGACCTTCCCGGCGACCTCGGTCATCGCCTCGTGGTCGGTGACGTCCGCGCACCAGTGGTCGCTGTCGCCGTGCAGCCGCGCGGAGACGTCCTTCAGCGCGTCCGGCTCCAGCCCGACCAGCGCCACCCGCGCCCCGCGCGCGGAAAGCTTGCGGGCCAGCAACTCCCCCACCCCGCGGGCCGCTCCGGTGACGACGGCGACCCTTCCTTCGAGACTGCCCCTGCTCATGCGCTCTCCTCGACGGCGGGTACGGCGGGTACGGCTGGTGCGGCGGGTACGGCGGGTACGGCGGGTGCGGGAGGTGCGACGGGTACGGCGGGTACGTGGGCGGCGGCCAGGGCCCGGATCTTCCCGGTGACCGGATCTGGCGCCTCGACCGGGGTCATGTGGCCGATCCCGGGGAGTTCGGTGACGCCGAGGCAGTCGGGCAGCGCGGCGGCGATCGACCGGGCGTGCACGGGCGGGGTGAGCCGGTCCGCGCCGCCGGCGACGATCTCGACCGGTACGCGCAACTCCGTGAGGGAGTGGTCGAGATCGAGCCCGTCGAGCACGCGTGACCAGGCGTGGCGTGCCGCGCGCGGGCAGGCGTGCACGATGCGGGCGCACGCCTCCACCATCTCCGGGGTGGAAGCGGGGCCCATCGTCGCGTACTTGAGGATCCGGCGGGCGAGCGGCGTGACCGGCCCGAGCGGGGCCCGGGAGCCGAGGACGCGCCCGGTCAGCCAGGTCCGTATCCGCCCCGGCCGCAGCGGCAGCACCGTCGACTCGGCGACCAGCCGCGAACTGCCCGTGCTGCACAACAGGACGGCGGCCACGTGCGCGCGGAACGCGGGCCTGCCGGCGGCGGCCATCACCGTCATCCCGCCCATGGAGTGCCCGGCGACCACGGCCCGTTCGCCGGGCGCGAGGGTGGCGGTGAGGACGGCCTCGAGGTCGTCGGCGAGCGCGTCGGTGCCGCACACCGGGCTCGCGGGGGTACGTCCGTGGCCGCGCTGGTCGTAGGCGATGACCCGGTGGTCGGCGGCCAGTTCGCGGATCTGCGCCGCCCAGAAGGCGGTCGAGCAGGTCCAGCCGTGGGCGAGGACGACCGCCGGCGCCTCCTCGGGGCCGTGCACCTCGACGTGCAGCCGGGTGCCGTCGGCGGAGCGGGCGGTCAGCTCACGGGCGGCGACGGGCAGGGCGTACGGCCCGGAGGTGACGTGGGCGACGCGGCTCACGCGGTCACCCCGGTGTTCTCCCGGGTGTCCTCCGCCGCGGTGGGGACGTTGCGCAGCACGGCGTACTCGGCGAGGTCGACCCGCCGGGTCTCCCGCCGGAACTCGCTCGTCGTACCGGGCCAGATGGCGGTGTTGCGCCCGTTCTCGTCGAGGTACCAGCTGGTGCAGCCGCCGGTGTTCCACACCGTGCGCTTCATCCGCTCCTGCACCCGGTGGTTCCAGGCCCGTACGGCGCTCGGCCGGGCGTCGAGGGCGACCCGGCCGCCGAGGACGTCCAACTGGCGCAGGTAGTCGGCCAGGTAGTTCAGCTGGGACTCGATCATCAGGATCATGGAGGAGTTCCCGAGGCCGGTGTTGGGCCCGATGATCGTCATCCAGTTGGGGAACCCGGCGGCGGTCGCGCCGCGCAGGGACTGGATCCCGTCCGCCCAGCTCTCGGCGAGGGTCCTGCCCTCCGCGCCCACGACCCGCTCGGCGATGGGCATGTCGGTGACGTGGAAGCCGGTCCCGAACACGATCGCGTCGACCTCGGCCTCGCTCCCGTCGGCGCCGACGACGGTCGACCCGCGCACCTCGCTCAGCCCGCTCGCGACGACGTCCACGTTGGGCCGCGCGAGCGCCGGATAGTACGTGCTCGACAGCAGGATCCGCTTGCAGCCGATGCGGTAGTCGGGGGTGAGTCTGGCGCGCAGGGCCGGGTCCTTGATCGCGCGGCTCATGTTGCGCTTGGCCAGCCGCTCGACGAAGCCGAGCTCGCCGGGGTGCTTGGTGAACGCCTGGACCTGCAGCTCCCTGATGCCCCAGAGCAGTCCGCGGCGCAGCTTGGCGGTGACGGGCAGCGCCCGGTGCAGGGCGCGCTCGGCGCCGCTGACGGGCCGGTCGACGCGGGGCAGGACCCAGGCGGGGGTGCGCTGGAAGAGGGTGAGCCGTGACACCAGGGGCTGGATCGACGGCACGATCTGGATCGCGGACGCCCCGGTGCCGACCACGGCGACCCGCTTGCCGCGCAGGTCGTAGTCGTGGTCCCACCGGGCGGAGTGGAAGACCTTGCCGGGGAAGGTGTCGAGGCCGGGGACGTCCGGCAGCCTGGGCTCGGACAGCGGTCCGGTGGCGGAGACGACCACGTCCGCGCTGAGGTTCCCGCTGCTCGTCTCGATCTCCCACCGCATCCGCTCGCCGTCCCACACCATCCGCTTCACCTCCGAGTCGAAGCGGATGTGGGGCCGCAGGCCGAAGACGTCGGTGACGTGCTCCAGGTAGGCGCGGATGTGCCGCTGCCCGGAGAAGGAGCGGGGCCAGTCGGGATTGGGCGCGAAGGAGAACGAGTACAGGTGCGACGGCACGTCGCACGCGCACCCGGGATAGCTGTTGTCGCGCCAGGTGCCGCCGACGCTGCTCGCCCGTTCCAGGACGACGAAGTCGGTGATCCCCTCGCGCCGCAGCCGCACGGCGGCCCCGAGCCCGCCGAATCCGGACCCGACCACCGCCACTCGTACATGCTCGTGACCCTGTTCGTGCTCGTGCTCGGCCATCCCGAAGCCTCCACGCGTCGCTCAGAACTCCGCCAGTGAACACTGGCGCAATGGGGAGCGTAGAGCAGCTCCCTACCGATGGGTAGGGGGCGCGCCAGGAAAGTTACCGCCGGTACGTCCTAGGCTTCAGGCGTGGCGGAAGACAGCGGAGTACCCGGTGAGCGGCGCGAGTACCGCATGGACGAGCTGGCCGGGCTGGCCGGCATCACGGTGCGCACGCTGCGCTTCTACCGCGAGCGCAAGCTGATCCCGCCACCGCGCCGCGAGGGCCGCATCGCCTGGTACGACGACCACCACCTGGCCCGGCTGCGCACGATCACGGCGCTCCTGGAACGCGGCCACACCCTGAACGGCATAGCGGAACTCGCCGAGGCCTTCGACCACGGCCGCGACGTCGGCGAACTCCTCGGCATGGACGCCCCCACCGAGGAGACCCCGGTCCGCCTCACCCCCGAGGAACTCGCCGACCACTTCGCCGGCGAGGTCACCCCGGAGAACCTGGCCGCCGCGCTCGACCTCGGCTACCTCGGCGTCGACGGCGAGGAGATCGTCCACATCAGCCGGCGCCTGCTGGACGTGTCGTCGGCCCTGGTCCGCGAGGGCATCCCGCTCGGGGAGGTGCTCCGTGCCGGCGCGGAGGTCCGCACCCACGCCGACGCCCTGGCCGACCTCTTCGCCGGCCTGATCCTCCGCCACGCCCCCGAGGAGTCCCTCCACCGCCTGCGCCCGCTGGCCCGCGGTGTGGTGGACGCGGAACTGTCCCTAGCCCTGGACCGGCGCCTGCGCAAACGGGACTAGGGGTTCTTCACATATCCGAGGTCGACGGGCGCCACCGGCGGCCCGTCCCGCCGCACACGCGCCAGCAGCTCCGGCAACTGCGGCGGCCACAACGGCTCCGTGTCCCCCGCCAGCTCCTCCGGCGACCACCAGCGCCACCGCAGGATCCGGTCCTCGGCGTGCGCGGCGGCGAGGTCTCCCGTGAGGTCGCGCCGGGGACCGTGGGCGAGGAAGATGTGCTCGCTCTGCCGCACCGGAACACCGGCCCGGGTGAAGTCGTGTTCCCACAGACACAGCACGGTGCCGTCGAGCGCTATGTCGTCCCACCCGGTTTCCTCGCGCAGCTCCCGCCGCGCGGCCTGCTCGGGCGTCTCCCCTGGCTCCATGCCGCCACCGGGCATCGCCCAGTGGACACCGACCTCGTCATTGTCGTACCGGAACATGAAGACGGCCCCGTCCGGATCCAGCACGGCGACCCGGGCGGCCTGCCTGGGCGTCCGCATCAGCTCACGCCCTGCTCGTAGACCACCGTCACGGGCGCGTGGTCCGACCACCGCTCGGCGTACGTGGCCGCGCGCTCGACACGGGCATCGACCGCCCGTCCCGCGAGTCCTGGGGTCGCCATCTGGTAGTCGATCCTCCACCCGGTGTCGTTGTCGAAGGCGCGCCCCCGGTAGGACCACCAGGAGTACGGCCCGTCCACGTCCGGATGCAGCGCCCGTACGACGTCGACGTACCCGCCGTCCGCCGGATCGAGCACCCGGGACAGCCACTCCCGCTCCTCCGGCAGGAACCCGGAACTCTTGCTGTTCCCACGCCAGTTCTTCAGGTCGGTCTTCTCATGGGCGATGTTCCAGTCCCCGCACACGACGACCTCCCGCCCGCCTGCGGCGGCCCGCTCCCGCAGCCCTTTGAGATGGACGAGGAACTGGTCCATGAACCGGACCTTCTCCTCCTGCCGCTCGGTCCCGACCTCCCCGGACGGCAGATAGAGCGAGGCGACGGTCACCCCGGGCAGATCGACCTCCACGTACCGCCCGCTGTCGTCGAACTCGTCCGACCCGAACCCCACCCGAACGCGCTCGGGCTCACGCCGGGTGTACAGGGACACCCCCGCACGCCCCTTGGCGGCGGCGGGCACGTGCACGACGTGCCACCCCTCGGGCTCCCGCACCTGCTCCGGCAGTTGCTTCGCCTCCGCCCGCACCTCCTGCAGGCACAGCACATCGGCGGAGGTCCCGGCCAGCCACTCCACGAAGCCCTTCTTGGCGGCGGCCCGCAGTCCATTGACGTTGACGGAGGTCACAGTGAGCATCAGGGCACGATACGACACTCCAGGTCCGGGCGTGTTTTACGGTGTTCGGCATGGAAATCCGCCCGGTCCCCTACGACCACCCCGACGCCGTGAAACTGGACGCAGAGGTCCAGGCCGAGTACCACGTCCGCTACGGCGACGGCGGCGACGCCACCCCCATGGACCCGGCGGACTTCCGTCCCCCGAACGGCACCTACCTGATCGCCTACGACGAGGCGGGCGTCCCCGTGGCCTCCGGCGGCTGGCGCGCCCAGGACACCAACGACGAGGGCAACCGGGACGGCGACGCCGAGCTGAAGCGCATGTACGTGACCGAGCAGATGCGCGGCCGGGGCCTGGCCCGCCGCATCCTGGCCGCCCTGGAGGAGGACGCCCGCGCGGCCGGCCGCGTCCGCATGGTCCTGGAGACCGGCACCAAGCAGCCGGAGGCCATCGCCCTGTACACCTCCAGCGGCTACGAACCCTGCGAGAAGTTCGGCTACTACCGCTTCCACGAGGAGAGCCTCTGCTACGCGAAGGCGCTCTGAGACCGGCGCCGGGTCATTGCCAGAAGATCTCTTCCACGATGATCTGGGGATCCTCCGTACGCCGAATGAAGGTGTAGCGCAGCCAGCCGTGCCCATGACCGAAGAAGAGGATGCGAGGGCCCTTCGGAACGCTGGACCGGACCGGCCGGACCCTCATGCCGTCGGGAAGGTCCGCATCCGTACCGATGCCCCGGAAGTACGGGTCCTTCGCCGTGACAAGTTCAGCGCGCACGGCGTCGACCGTCTTCCGCACATGCTCGGGCAGGGTGTCGCGAACGGCCTGGGCCTTGAGCGTCCAGTCCATCTGCCACGGCGGCCCCATGAACCCGTTGTCGGTCACTGACCAGGCTCCAGCCGCTGTACCTCGTGCCGGATGTGGGAGGCTTCTTCCAGGAGTGCCTTGGCCTCGGCGATGTCGGTGGCCTCTGCCGCACGGTGGTGAAGATCAGCCATATGGGCGTCGAGTTCCGGATCTCGTGCGACCGCGTACTCACCCCACCAGCGGGCCATGAACGCGGGCACCGTGCTGATGTCATACGCGTCCGCGACGGCCCACTTCCAGTGCTCGTCGAAGTCCGGAAGAAGCTGGGGAGCGTGCTGAGCAATGGCAGCACGCAGCGCCTTCGGGTTCCGCTCGGGCATGGGGGGAACGGCCGGCGTGGACTCTGCTGCGTGTGCGGTCATGACCGGGGGTACTCCTTCGTGCTCTTTCGGTGCACCGTGCCTACGACGATAGCCCGCCTCGACGACCCGGGTGAGCCGTTCGATACCGACCCACTGCACAGCCCGGGGACTCATGAGCACGCCCCCGAGGTGCGGTCGCCGGTTCCGCTGCTGGCGGCGCTTCCCGTGTCATGCGCGTCCGGCGAGGGCAGGCGCCGGCCCCGGGACTTCGCGACGCGTAGTGCGTCAGCCAGACACTCGGCGAGCCGGACGGCGGTATAGCGCACCTCGACGTTCGGGGACAGGGGGTCGTCCAGCACCCGTCGGGCACGGCCGAGCATCTCCAGGCCGTCGGCCAACTGCCGTGCCTCCGTCTCGTCGGCCAGCCGCGAGACGTGGCCGCCCTCGACACCGCCTGCGAGGAAACAAGGTTTGCCGTCCGGCGATGACCAGGGAAGCAGCCTCAGCGAGGGGGGCGACTCCATCACGCGGCCGCCCTCTCCGCGCCGGGGACATACTGATCGAAGTCGCTCCCGAAGCCGACGGTCGGCACAAGCGTGCCCCGGCGACGCCACTGCCGTGCCCGTTCTGCCTCCTGGGCAACGAGGTACGGGCGAACGAGCCGGGACTCCGCTCCGTCGAGCGGGGGGTGCAGGCAATACGGGGAGCGGTGGAGCGGGAGACGGGCGAAGTCGGTGGGGCGGACGGTGGCGTACGTGGGGCGGAAGTCGCCCACGCGGTGGGTTCCGGTACCGGGGCCGATGAGAAGGCCCAGCCACCGGACGATACGGCGGATAAGGTCATGCATGTTGACGCTCCGATTCAGCGTTGACCACACCCCGGGGCCCTGCCAGGCCGCCGGGGTTTCACCTCAACACCTTTGCATCAGGACGCGTTAGGTAGCAATAGGAAGCATACGGTTGCACCCGTACGTGGTGGGGTGCTTTTCCTCGCTTTAGCGTGCAGGCATGGCCGATGAGCGTGAGTGGAGACCCGACCCGACGAGTCACGTCTACGTGTATCTGCAGGTCGTACACCACATCGCGGAACAGATCCGGTCGGGGCGGCTACGAGCGGGTGCGCGCCTTCCCGCCGAGCGTGACCTTGCGGAGCAGTACGGCGTGGCCGTCAACACCGTCCGCCGAGCCGTCCGTGACCTGCGTGACCGAGGGCTGGTCATCACCGTCCCCATCAAGGGCACGTTCGTACGTCCCGAAGCGTCCTCCGAGGCACCCGGAAGCGAGGACGGGACCGTCGGCTGAGAGCCGACGCGCCGCCGGACGCCCCCAGGCCCGTCTCCTGCCGAGGCTCGACCTTCACATCTCCGTCTCACCCAACCGCTCTGCGCTCGGCGGCATATCGCGGAGGCCCACGGTGATCCTGAACCGCTGGCCGCGTCGGTCCGTTCCGCCCCCGCCTGCTTAAGTCGTCCTTAAACGCTCATTAAGCGATCAGCCACAGGCTTTAGAGCGTCAAATAATCGCAGGTCAGAGCCAGTTAGAACACAAACCGGACAGTTGGTTGCACCGTCAACCGTCCGTAGCATCGGGGCTCCCCACTACCTACCCCCACTCCCCCACGCAACTTCCCCACAGACAAGGTGTGTTCAGTCATGGCCGCTCACCGCGCACGCCGGTGGTCGATCGGCGGGCTCGTCCTGCTGGTCTCCACCGCGGTCGTCGCCGCCTTCGCCCTCCTCACCACAGGCCCGTCCGCCGACCGGGCCGACGCCGCCACCACCGCGCTGACCTGGTCCGACGAGTTCGACGGCCCGGCCGGCAGCGCCCCGGACCCCGGCAAGTGGACGCTGGAGACCGGCGGCAGCGGCAACGGAAACCACGAGCTGCAGTACTACCGGAACAGCAGGGACAACGCCGCCCTCGACGGCAACGGCAACCTCGTCATCACCGCCCGCAAGAACACCGACCCCGGGCTCCAGTGCTGGTACGGCGCCTGCCAGTACACCTCCGCCCGCCTCAACACCGCCAAGACCTTCACCCAGGCCTACGGCCACTTCGAGGCCCGCATCAAGGTGCCCCGCGGTCAGGGCATGTGGCCCGCGTTCTGGATGCTCGGCGACGACCTGGGCACGGCCGGATGGCCGAACAGCGGTGAGATCGACATCATGGAGAACGTCGGTTACGAACCCGGCGTCGTCCACGGCACCGTCCACGGCCCCGGCTACTCCGGTGGCGGCGGCATCGGCGCCGCGTACACGCTCCCGGGCGGCGCGGCCTTCGCCGACGGTTTCCACGTCTTCGCGGTCGACTGGAGCCCCGAGAAGATCACCTGGTCCGTCGACGGCACCACCTACCAGACCCGCACCCCCGCCGACCTCGGCGGCAAGAAGTGGGTCTACGACCACCCGTTCTTCCTCATCCTCAACCTCGCCGTCGGCGGCGACTGGCCCGGCAGCCCGAACGCCGGCACCGCGTTCCCGCAGACGATGACCATCGACTACGTACGCGTCTCCGCCTCCGGCGGCTCCTCCGGCAACGGCGGCACCACCAGGACCGGCGCCATCAAGGGCATCGGCGACATGTGCGTCGACGTCGCCGGCGCCTCGACCGCGGACGGGACCCCGATCCAGCTGCACGACTGCACCGGCGTCGACGCGCAGAAGTGGACTCTGGGCAGCGACGGCACCGTACGCGCCCTCGGCAAGTGCCTCGACGTACGCGGCGGCTCCACCGCGGACGGGGCACCCGTGCAGCTCTACACCTGCAACGGCACCAAGGCCCAGCAGTGGACCTACACCTCCGCCCGCGACCTGACCAACATCGGCGCGGACAAGTGCCTGGACGCCAAGGGCGGCTCCTCCGCCGACGGCACGCCCCTGCAGATCTGGACGTGCACCGGCACCGCCAACCAGAAGTGGACGGCCGCCTGACCCGACGGCCCACCGAGACCACGCCCCCGGCCCGATCCCGGACCGGGGGCGTTCTGTCGAAGTGCTCGGTACGAGCAGAGCGTTGGCATCACATGCCGAAGCCCCGGTCGGTGATACCGACCGGGGCTTCGAGCTGCGTGGACCTGAGGGGATTTGAACCCCTGGCCCCCTCGATGCGAACGAGGTGCGCTACCGGACTGCGCCACAGGCCCTTGCAACGAGTGAAACTTTAGCATCCCGATCGGGGTGCTCGGAAATCCGTCGGTCCGGCGCTACTCGTTGGCGGCCTTCGGGCGCTCCCCGTCCTCGTACTGGTCGAAGAGGGGGGTGCGGCCGCGTTCGCGGGAGCGGCGGGCCGAGGCCGCCCGGCGGGCGTCGCTGCGGTCGTCGGCGGGGGCGGCCGGGTCCGGGTCCGCTTCGTCGGACGGGTCCTGCGTCTCGTCCGCCGGCACGGCGCTGGAGCGGGCCGAGCTCCAGGTGTCCGGGGCGCCGAGGTCCACGTCGCCCGTGGCACGGGGGGCGACCGGGGCGGTCACGTACGTCGGGAGCGGTACCGGGACCGGGTCCCAGCTGTCGCCGCCCTGGCCGGGCCGGCGCTGCCGCTCACGCTGCTGGTCGACCCACTCGGCGTGGTCGGTCTGCTCGACGAGCGCGCGCCGGTCCGCGGCGAGCGCGGTGAGCCCCGGGTCGACGTCGTCCCCCGCTTCCGGTCCCTCCGGTTCGTCGGGGTCGGTGTCCTCGGCGGACGGGCGACGGCGCGGCTGGCGCTCCCGCTCGCGCAGCCGCTGCGCCGCGACCTCGGCCTGGCGGCGGTCCATCTGGTAGGCGAAGCGGCGGCGCTCCTGGGAGCGCAGATACGCGATGTACGCGCTCAGCAGCACGGCCGGCACACCGGGCGCCCACAGGAACGCGAGCCCGCCGACCGCCGCGACGATCGCGCCGAGCGTGAAGGCGGCGAAGAGCATCGTGGTGGTGCGCCGGCGGCGGGCGAGCGCCTTCGAGCGCTGGGCGCGCGCGGCGGCGGCCTGCGCCGCCCGGGCCCGCTGGGCGTCCGGTCCGCGACGGGCGGCCGGGACGCGCCTGCGCGCGGCGGCCGGTTCGGGCGCCTGCCGTTCCGCGCGTTCACGCGGGGGCCGGCCGGGTGCCGGTTCCGGCTGTTCCGCGGGAAGGGACGGTACGGGCGCCTGGGTCTGCGGACGGGTCTGGGACACGGCGAAGGCCCGGACGTCCACCGAGTCGGTGATCGCATCCGGGTCGTGGACGCTCCGCTCCCCCTCCTCGGAGGAGCGCGCCCGCAGGTCCTTGGCGTACCGGCGCTCCATGCCCGCCCGTCCGGACAGCAATCGGATGGCGGTGCTGAAGCGCTCCGTCGGACGGGCCTCGTTCAGCTCGTCCTGCCTACGGAGCCACATCGGCACCAAGTAGGCGGCCCAGGCCCCGACGATGACTGCGTAGATGAGGCCGCTGCTGCTCACGTCTCACACGGTAGAGGGGTTTGCACGGGGCCATCCGCCAATTGGGCCGGTGTGTCGCACGATCTGGCTGATATTTCGAACTTTTCTTGTGACCGATGCGATCGGGGACGACCCGAACCGGGAATTCCGCGCCGGAAGACGGTCACCCCTCACTCGAATTCGAACGTTTATTCAATTTCCGGGACCGTGCGGGATTCCCGGATCACGCCGCTCGTGGCCGGACCACCCCCCGGAGCGTGCCCGGCGCCACCGGTCGAGCAAACCGTCGGGCACTTCCTCCGCCGTGAGCGCGAAGACGAGATGGTCGCGCCAGGCCCCGTCGATGTGGAGATATCGGGGCCGCAGCCCCTCCTCGCGGAATCCGAGTTTCTCCACGACCCTGCGGCTCGGCCCGTTCTCGGGGCGAATGCAGACCTCGATGCGGTGCAGTCCGACGGTACGGAAACAGTGGTCCACGGCCATCGCCACGGCCGTCGGCACCACTCCGCGGCCGGCCACCGCCTCGTCCACCCAGTAGCCGACGTGACCCGAGCACATCGAGCCCCAGGTGATCCCGGCGACCGTCAACTGGCCGACGAGACGGCCCTGGTACTCGATGACGAACGGCAGCATCCGGCCCGCGTTCGCCTCCGACCTCAGGTGGCGGACCATCTGACGGTACGTCGGCCGGTGGGTGACCGGGCCGCTGGGCGTGGGCGGCGGGATCGTCGCCTCCCAGGGCCGCAGCCAGTCGCGGTTGCGCCGGTTGACCTCGCGCCAGGCCTTCTGGTCGCGCAGCCTTATCGGCCGGAGGACGATGTCGCCGTCCACCAGCTCGACCGGCCAGTGTGGGCTGTTCAGCTCGCACCCCCGCCGGTGGTGTCCGGCCTCGGGTGGTCCCCGCCGCGCAGCTGGTCCACGGCGTGCCTCAGCAGCGGCTCCAGGACGGCGAGACCGTCCTTCACCCCGCCGCTGGATCCCGGCAGGTTGACGATCAGCGTCCGGCCGCCCGCGACTCCCGCGAGGCCCCGGGAGAGGGCCGCCGTGGGCACCTTGTCCCGGCCCTGCGCCCGGATGGCCTCCGCGATGCCGGGGACCTCGTGGTCGATGACCCGGCGGGTCGCCTCGGGGGTGCGGTCGGTGGGTGAGACGCCGGTGCCGCCGGTGGTGACGATGACGTCGTAGGCGGCGTCGACGCCCGCGCGGAGGACCTCCTCCACGGGGTCGCCGTCGGGGACGACCCGCGGGCCGTCGACCGTGAAACCGAAGCGCCGCAGCCCCTCCGCGACCAGCGGGCCGCCCCTGTCCTCGTAGACGCCGGCGGCGGCCCGGTTGGAGGCCGTGACCACGAGCGCGCTGTACGGAGCGGGCAGCGCGCCGCCGGCCGGGGCGTCGAGAGTCATGCCCGGCTCCAGTCGCCCGACTTTCCGCCCGTCTTCTCCTCGACCCGCACGTCCGTGATGACCGCCTCCTTGTCGACCGCCTTGACCATGTCGATCACGGTGAGCGCGGCGACGGAGACCGCGGTGAGCGCCTCCATCTCGACGCCCGTGCGGTCCGTCGTCCTCACGGTCGCCGCGATCTCCACGGCGTCGTCCGCGACCGACAGGTCCAGTTTCACACCGGACACCGACAGCGGGTGACAGAGAGGGATCAGATCGGGGGTGCGTTTGGCGCCCATGATGCCCGCGATGCGCGCGGTGGCCAGCGCGTCGCCCTTGGGGACGCCCTCGCCGCGCAGCAGCTCGATCACGCGCGGTGAGACGAGGACGCGGCCGGTGGCCCGCGCGGTGCGCGCGGTGACGTCCTTGCCGGACACGTCGACCATGCGGGCGGCGCCCGCCTCGTCGATGTGGGTCAGGCGGGACGGGTCGGAGGGTCCGGGGGTCTCCCCCCGGGAAGGCACGGTCATGATCGTGTGGCGCTCCCGGTCCTGGCCCGTGGCGGTGCGGCGCACGGGCCTGCTGTGCGCGACACGGTACCGCCAACCGGTCGTGCTCAGCCGAGCAGGACCACCTCGACCTCGGTGCCGGGTGCGACGGACTCGGCGTCCTCGGGGACGACGATCAGCGCGTTCGCCTGCGCGAGGGCCGCCACGAGGTGGGAGCCGGCGCCGCCGACCGGGGTCACCGTGCCGTCGGCGTACCGGCCGCGCAGGAACTGGCGGCGGTCCTTGGGAGAGGTCAGTGCCCGCTCCGCGGTGAGCTTCGCGCGCGTCCTCGGCCGGTGGACGTCCGTCAGGCCCATCAGGGTGCGGATGGCGGGCCGGACGAACAGCTCGAAGGAGACGTAACTGGAGACCGGGTTGCCGGGCAGGGCGAGCAGCGGGGTGTGGTCGGGGCCGATGGAGCCGAAGCCCTGGGGTTTGCCCGGCTGCATGGCGAGCTTGCGGAACTCGACGCCGCTGCCGGGCTCGTCCTCGTCCGCCGTGGACGACAGCGCCTCCTTGACGACGTCGTACGCCCCGACGCTCACGCCCCCGGTGGTGACCATCAGGTCGGCGCGGACCAACTGGTCCTCGATGGTGTCCCGCAGGGTCGTGGCGTCGTCGGTGACGGCGCCCACGCGGTAGGCGATCGCGCCGGCGTCCCGCGCGGCGGCGGTGAGGGCGAAGCTGTTGGAGTCGTAGATCTGGCCCGGGCCCAGTTCCCCGTCGGGCTGGACGAGTTCGCTGCCGGTGGAGAGCACCACCACGCGCGGGCGCGGGCGCACCCGGACCGTGCCGCGGCCGATGGCGGCCAGCAGGGAGATCTGCGGCGGGCCGAGGACGGTGCCGGCCGCCAGGGCGCGGTCGCCAGCCTTGACGTCGCTGCCCTCGGCGCGCACGTGCGCGCGTGCCTCGGCCGGGCGGTACACGTGCACCTGCCCGGTGGCGCCCTCGGGGGCGAGGCTGCGGGCGCGCATCCCGGTGGCCGGGCCCTCGCCGAGTCCGCCGTCGGTCCACTCGACGGGGACGACGGTCTCGGCGCCGGGCGGGAGCGGGGCGCCGGTCATGATGCGGGCGGCCTGGCCGGGGCCGACGTGGAGGAGGCCGGCCGCGCCGGCGGCGACGTCCCCGACGACCTCGAGGGCCGCCGGGTACTGTTCGCTCGCGCCGGCGACGTCCGCGACCCGCACCGCGTACCCGTCCATGGAGCTGTTGTCGAACGGGGGCAGGGAGACGGGCACCGTGACGTCCTCGACCAGGACGCAGCCCTGGGCGTCGAGGAGGTGCAGCTCGATGGGTTCGAGGGGCCGGACGGTCGCGAGGATGTCGTCCAGGTGCTCGTCCACCGACCAGAGGTGGTCCGGTCCTGCGGTGCGGGGCGCGGCGGTGCTCAACGTTGCTGCATCTCCTCGGTGACGTATCGCTGGAGCCAGGTCCGGAAGTCCGGGCCCAGGTCCTCACGTTCGCACGCGAGCCGGACGATGGCACGCAGGTAGTCGCCGCGGTCGCCGGTGTCATAGCGGCGGCCCTTGAAGACGACGCCGTGCACCGGGCCGCCGATCCGCTCGTCCGTGGCGAGCTGCTGGAGGGCGTCGGTGAGCTGGATCTCGCCGCCGCGTCCGGGCTCGGTCTTGCGCAGTATGCCGAAGACGGCGGGGTCGAGGACGTAGCGGCCGATGATGGCGTAGTTGGACGGCGCCTCCTCGGCGGCGGGCTTCTCGACCAGGCCGGTGACCTTGACGACGTCGGCGTCCTCGGTGATCTCGACGGCGGCGGAGCCGTAGAGGTGGATCTGCTCGGGGGCCACCTCCATGAGCGCGACGACGCTGCCGCCGTGCTGCTGCTGGACGTCGATCATGCGCTGGAGCAGGGGGTCGCGCGGGTCGATCAGGTCGTCGCCGAGGAGGACGGCGAAGGGCTCGTCGCCGACGTGCGGGGCGGCGCACAGCACGGCGTGGCCGAGGCCCTTGGGGTCGCCCTGGCGGACGTAGTGCATGGTGGCCAGGTCGCTGGACTCCTGGACCTTGGAGAGGCGGTCGGCGTCGCCCTTCTTCTGGAGGGCGGACTCCAGCTCGTAGTTGCGGTCGAAGTGGTCCTCCAAGGGGCGCTTGTTGCGGCCCGTCACCATGAGGACGTCGTCGAGGCCGGCGGAGACGGCCTCTTCGACCACGTACTGGATCGCCGGCTTGTCGACGACCGGCAGCATCTCCTTGGGAGTGGCCTTGGTGGCCGGCAGGAACCGGGTACCGAGGCCGGCTGCGGGGATGACAGCCTTGCTGATCCGCGGGTGTGACTGAGACATGTCCGCCACCATATCGGGCCCCTTTACAGAGAATCCGGGGCTCCGACTAATTATTGCTCATATGAGCATATTGGAACGGTACGGGTACGGATTTGAGACACGCAGCAGGTTCGGGCGATCTTGACAAGCGGGCGCGGCGCCGGGAAATCCTCACGGTGAGGAACGGGTTGACGGCGGATGACGTGCGGGAATCCGCGGCCGCGCTGGCCGGGCGGGCGCTCGGACTGCCCGAACTGGCGCACGCGCGCACGGTGGCGGCGTACGTCTCCGTGGGGAGCGAACCCGGCACGCTCGCGCTGCTCGACGCGCTGCGCGCGCGGGGCGCACGCGTACTGCTGCCCGCGCTGCTGCCCGACAACGACCTGGACTGGGGAACGTACGAGGGCGAGAGTTCACTCGCCCGCGTGCGGCACGGCACGCGCATGGCGCTCTACGAGCCCGCGGGGCCGCGCCTGGGACCGGACGCCGTCACGGAGGCGGACGTCGTCCTGCTGCCGGGCCTGGCCGTCGACGCGCGCGGGATGCGGCTGGGACGCGGCGGCGGCTCCTACGACCGGGTCCTCGCCCGGCTGGACCGCGCGGGCGCCCGTCCGGCCCTGGTGGTGCTGCTGTACGACGCGGAGGTCGTCGACCGCGTCCCCGCCGAGCCGCACGACCGGCCGGTGCACGCGGTGGTGACGCCGTCCGGGGTGCGCCGGTTCGGCTGAGGCCCCGCACACGCGGAAGCGGCCGCCACGCGTGTGCGCGGCGGCCGCTTCCGACGGCGGGGACCCGAGGGGTCAGGGCTTCAGCAGCAGGGTGTCACTGGTGCTGCCGTCGACCGCCTTCTCCGAGTACGACCACTCCAGCAGTTCACCCTCGGCCCACTTGTCCGTCTGGTCGACGTAGTGGGCGTTGTAGGCGTGCCCGGAGGCGCCGGTGAGGTTGATCCACCGGGACTTGTCGAGGTCGCCGAGGTTGACCACCATCCGCATGGACGGCACCCACACGACGTCGTAGCCGCCGGCGGCGTTCCAGCCGGTCGCGTTGACGGTGGCCTCGCCGCCGCCGAGCTTCCACGGGCCTCGGTTGAGCATGTACTGCAGGAAGTCCGGGCCCTCGGTGCCGAGGGTCTGGTTGTCCAGGAACAGGCGGTGCAGCCGGCCCCAGCTCCAGCTGTCGATGTCCTTGCCGAGCTTGGCGGTCAGCTCCCAGCGGGCGTCGATCAGGGCGCGCTTGAACAGCTCGTCACGGTTGTCCGCGGCGGGGCGGGTGCCCGACTTGGGGGTCTTCCACCAGTCGCTGTCCTCCTTGTCCATCAGCTTGCGGACCACCTCGAACCAGCGGTCGCCGCCGTCGGGCTGTGCCTGGTCGGCGTCGCGCTGACCGCACTCGCGGACCTTGTCCGCCTCGTCGGCGGGCCCGGTGGTGTTGACCGGATCGACCCACACGCACTGGCCCTTGACCCGCAGCTCCTTGGGCAGCTTGTGGCCGAAGGCGAGCTTGAGGATGTTGCGCCACACGGAGTTGAAGTACGCGGCGGCCGCCGAGTCGGCGTCCTGGGTGTAGTCCCAGCCCTCCAGCAGCTTCTGCGCCTCGCGGACGTCCTCGTCCTCGGTGTCGATCTTGAGCAGGGTCGGCACCAGCTGCTTGGCGATGGTGCTGGAGTTGTCGAGCTGCATCTGCCGCATGTCGTCGGTGGAGATCTTGCCGCCGTCCTTGATCTTCGACTCGATCAGCTCGGTGATCCGCCGGCTGCGGGCGCCGTACCCCCAGTCGGTGGTCAGCGTGTACGGGTAGTCCTCGCCGACGACGGCCTGGTTGGCGGTGACGATGTAGCCGCGCTTCGGGTTGTACTCGTAGGGCAGCGCGTCCTGCTCGATCCAGCCGGTCCACTCGTAGGCGGGGTCCCAGCCGGGGGCGGGGAGGGAGCCGTCGTGCTTCTCCGCGCGGGTGGGGATCTTCCCGGGGAGGGTGTAGCCGATGTTGTCCTCGGTGTCCGCGTAGATCAGGTTCTGCGAGGGCACCTCGAACAGGGTGGCCGCCTCGCGGAAGTCGTCCCAGTCCTTCGCGCGGTTCATCGCGAAGATCGAGTCCATGGTGCGGCCGGCGTCCAGGGCGGTCCAGCGCAGCGCGACGCCGTAGCCGTCGCCCCGGTCGGGGGCGGCGCTGTCGACGGTGGCCTTCTTGCCGGTCTTCACCAGGTCGTCGGAACGGTCGGAGAGCAGGGGGCCGTTGTTGGTCTCACGGACGACGATCTTCTGTGCCTTGCCGCCGGCGACCTTGATGGTCTCCTCGCGGGTCTTGAACGGCACCACCTTGCCGTCGTACTGGTAGCCGTCGCCGGTGATCTTCTCCAGGTAGAGGTCGGTGACGTCGACGCCGGAGTTGGTCAGGCCCCAGGCGATGTCCTGGTTGTGGCCGATTATCACGCCCGGCATGCCCGCGAAGGTGTAGCCGGTGACGTCGTACCGGCACTCGGCGGAGACGCTGCGGCAGTGCAGGCCCATCTGGTACCAGACGGACGGCAGCGAGGCCGACAGGTGCGGGTCGTTGGCGAGCAGGGGCTTGCCGGTGATGGTGTGCTTGCCGGAGACCACCCAGGAGTTGGAGCCGATGCCGTCGCCGTTGACGCCTACGGCGGTGGGGAGGTCCTGCAGGACCTCCTGGAGGCCGGTGAGCTGGCTCTCCAGGGAGGAAGCGCCGGTGCCGGTGCCTGTGCCGGTCTCAGTCCCGGTTCCTGTGCCGGTACCAGTGCCTGTGCCGGTCCCGGTTCCTGTGCCAGTGCCGGTACCAGTGCCTGTGCCGGTCCCGGTTCCTGTGCCGGTGCCGGTGCCGGTGCCGATGCCAGTGCCGGTCCCCGTGCCGTCCGTGCTCTCGCCCTGCTCGTACGCCCCGGTGAGCTGGTCGTACTGGCCCTCCTGGACCACCGGCTTGTTCCGGCTGTACGGGTACGCCGGGTACAGGTCGGCGATCTGCTTCGGGCCGAGGCGGCTGGTCATCAGCGCGCGGTCGATCTCGTCCTGCATGTTGCCGCGCAGGTCCCAGGCCATCGCCTTCAGCCAGGCCACGGAGTCGACCGGGGTCCACTCCCCCGGCTTGTAGTCGTTCTCGAAGCCGAGGGCGGCGTACTCCAGGGAGATCTCCTTGCCCTCCTTGCCCTCCAGATAGGCGTTGACCCCCTTGGCATACGCCTGGAGGTACTTCTTCGTGGCGGGGGAGAGCTTCTTGTCGTACTCCTCCTCGGCGACCCGGTCCCAGCCCAGGGTGCGCAGGAACTCGTCGTTGTCGATCTGGCTCTTGCCGAACATCTCCGACAGGCGCCCGGAGGTCATGTGCCGGCGCACGTCCATCTCGTAGAACCGGTCCTGCGCCTGGACGTAGCCCTGCGCCATGAACAGGTCCTCTTCGGAGGAGGCGTAGATCTGCGGGATGCCGTAGCCGTCCCGCTTGACGTCGACGGTCCCCGTCAGGCCCTTGAGCGTGATCGAGCCCTGGGTCTGCGGGAAGGAGGCGCGCACGGTGCTGACCGACCAGTACCCCCCGTAGGCGACACCGCCGATCAGGGCCAGCACCAGGACGAGCACGATCAGTCGGGCTCTGCGCCCCTTCTTCCTGCCGGGCTTGCCGGGTTGCTGGCCCGTGGAGGCGGTGGTGTCGGTGGGCATCGCTGTCCTTGCTGTCCTAACGCGAGCGGCAGGTCGGGCTGTGCTTTTAACTGAGCGCTGGAGCAACGATAGGCGCAGGGCCCCGCGGCACTTGACGCGGAGTGGGGAACCAGCCCGGACGGACGTTCGATCTTGCCCTGTTGAGCGTCAAGAACGCGTCAAGAGTTAGGTAAGGTAACGAAGTAGTTTGCCGCGGAAGCGGTGGATCGCATGCGATGTACGTGAGCTCACGCGCGAGTGCGCCTGAGTCAGGGAAGGGAACGGCCGCTGACTGTCCACCACCTCAACCAGCTCCTGCTCGTCTGCTCGATCGTCCTGCTCGTCGCCGTCGCAGCGGTCCGGATCTCCTCGCGCAGCGGGCTCCCCAGCCTGCTCGTCTACCTGGGCATCGGCATCGCCATGGGCCAGGACGGCATCGGCGACATCCACTTCGACAACGCCGAACTGACCCAGGTCATCGGATACGCGGCCCTGGTCGTGATCCTGGCCGAGGGCGGTCTGGGCACGAAGTGGGCCGAGGTGAGACCGATCCTGCCCTCCGCCGCCGCGCTCGCGCTGACCGGCGTCGCGGTGAGCGTCGGCGTCACGGCGTCGGCCGCGCACTTCCTGGTCGGGCTGGAGTGGCGGCAGGCGCTGATCATCGGCGCGGTGGTGTCCTCGACCGACGCGGCGGCCGTCTTCTCGGTGCTGCGGAAAATACCGCTCCCCGCGCGGGTGACGGGCACACTGGAGGCGGAGTCCGGCTTCAACGACGCGCCCGTCGTCATCCTGGTCGTCGCCTTCTCCGCGGCCGGACCGGTCGAGCACTGGTACGTCCTGGTCGGCGAGATAGTGCTGGAACTGGCCATCGGCGCCGCCATCGGGTTCACGGTGGGCTGGCTGGGCGCCTGGGGACTGCGGCACGTGGCGCTGCCCGCCTCCGGCCTCTACCCGATCGCCGTCATGGCCATCGCGGTCGCCGCCTATGCGTTCGGTGCGATCGCCCACGGCAGCGGCTTCCTCGCCGTCTACCTCGCCTCGATGGTGCTGGGCAACGCCAAGCTGCCGCACTGGCCCGCCACGCGCGGCTTCGCCGAGGGGCTCGGCTGGATAGCCCAGATCGGCATGTTCGTCCTGCTCGGCCTGCTCGTCACCCCGCACGAGCTGGGCGACGACATCGTGCCCGCGCTGCTCATCGGACTGGCGCTCACCATGGTGGCCCGCCCGCTGAGTGTCGTCCTCTGCCTGCTGCCGTTCCGGGTGCCCTGGCAGGAGCAGACGCTGATGTCCTGGGCGGGACTGCGCGGCGCCGTGCCCATCATCCTGGCGACGATCCCGATGGTGCAGGGCGTCGCCGGGAGCGAACGGATCTTCAACATCGTCTTCGTCCTGGTCGTCGTCTACACCCTCGTCCAGGGGCCGACCCTGCCCTGGCTGGCCCGAAAACTGCGCCTGGGCGCGGACTCCGCCGCCGACCTCGGCATCGAGTCGGCACCCCTGGAGCGGCTGCGCGGACACCTGCTGTCGGTCGCCATTCCGGCCGGGTCGAGGATGCACGGTGTGGAGGTCGCCGAGCTGCGGCTGCCGGCCGGGGCCGCCGTCACCCTCGTCGTGCGCGAGGGGAACTCGTTCGTGCCGCTGCCGTCGACGGTGCTGCGCCGCGGGGACGAACTGCTCGTCGTCGCCACGGACCCGGTACGGGACGCCGCCGAACGGCGCCTGCGCGCGGTCGGCCGGGGCGGCAAGCTGGCCGGCTGGCTGGGCGCCGACGGCCCACAGGCGGGACGCGGACGAACCACGGACGGGACGACGCGGACGAACCACGGGCGGAACGCGGACGGACCGGAGACGAACCGCTGACGGACCGCGCCGACGGACCGCGGGCGGACCGGAGACGGACCGTGGGCGGACCGGGGACGGGCTGGAGACAGAGCGCGCCGACGGACCGCGGGCGGGCCGTCGGTGGAGCACTGACGGCGTGCCCGGCTTCACAGCGGGCCGCGGGTGATCCCTGTACGATGCAGGCGACCCTAGATCGAACCAACTCTGCCTGACGCAGAGCTGGCGCGACCGTATGGCGGCCGGAACGCCCTGAGCTGTGGCGCCGGTATCTACCGCAGTCAGCGCAAGAGGACAGCTCTCGGCGCCCCCGCACGACCCGCGCGGGCCGCTACCAGGTGGCGGAAAGGCACGGGCCGTGGCATCCACGGTCACCACCTCGAAGGACTCGGCGGCCACCTCCCGACCGGGCTACGGCCGGCTGCTGCGCACGCGCGGCGCGTGGACGTTCCTGCTCCCCGGCTTCGCGGCCCGCCAGCCGTTCGCGATGCTCACCCTCTCCATCGTGCTGCTGGTGCAGCACACCACCGGCTCGTACGGCGCGGCCGGCGCCGTGGCGGCCGTCACCGGCGTCTCCATGGCGCTGTTCGCCCCCTACAGCGGCCGTCTCGCCGACCGCCACGGGCAGCGCGCCGTCCTCGTGCCCGGCGTCCTCGTCCACGCGGCGGCCGGACTGGCCCTCACCGCGCTGGCGCTGAGCGACGCGCCCCTGTGGGCGCTGTTCGCCGCCGCCGTGCCCACGGGCGCCTCGGTGCCGCAGATCGGGCCCATGGTGCGGGCCCGCTGGGGCGTGCGGCTCAAGGGCTCCCCGCTGCTGACCACCGCGGCGGCCTTCGAGTCCGTCACCGACGAGTTCACCTTCGTCGTCGGACCGCTGCTGGCCACGGCCCTGTGCACGGCCGTCGACCCGGCGGCGGGCCTGCTCACCGAGGCCGCGCTGACGCTGGTCGGCGGTCTGCTGTTCGCCGCGCAGAAGGGCACACAGCCCGAGACGGGTCGCGACGGGCACGCGCGCGTGGAGCACGTCTCCGCACTGCGCGTCCCCGGTGTGCGCGTACTGATCGTGACGTTCCTGGGCATCGGTTCCGTCTTCGGCGGCATGCAGGTCTCGCTGGCCGCGTTCACCGAGTCGATCGGCGAGCCCGCACTGAACGGCGTCCTCTACGGCGTCTTCGCCGCGGGCAACATGCTCTCCGGCATCGTCTGCGGCGCCATCGCCTGGAAGGCCGCCCCGCAGCGGCGCCTGGTGATCGGCTACACGGCGCTCGCGCTGACCGCGTCCGCCCTGTGGACCGCCCACTCGGCCCTGCTGCTGGCCGGGCTCGGCCTGCTGGTCGGCATGTGCATCGCACCGGCCCTGATCACCGGCTACACGCTGGTGGAGAACCTGGTCCCGGCGGGCGCCCGCACCGAGGCCTTCACCTGGCTGACCGGCGCCGTCGCGCTCGGCCAGGCGGCGGCCGTCACGGTCGCCGGACAGCTGGAGGACCGCCTGTGGGGCGGCGCCGGCTTCCTGGTGCCGATGGCCGGCACGGTGCTGGCCCTCGTGACGCTGCTGGCACTGCGCTCACGGCTGGCCGCGGCTCCGCGCGAGCGCACCGTCGCACGTGGCGTCGGTCACCGCGAGTCCGTCGCAGTGGACTGAACCCGCGGAATACGTCAAGATGGACCGTCGTTAGCACTCATCGAGTGAGAGTGCCAGGAGGAAGACAAGTGCCGACCTACCAGTACCAGTGCACCGAGTGCGGCGAGGGCCTCGAGGCGGTGCAGAAGTTCACCGACGACGCGCTGACCGAGTGCCCCAACTGCCAGGGCCGCCTGAAGAAGGTGTTCTCGGCGGTGGGCATCGTCTTCAAGGGCTCCGGCTTCTACCGCAACGACAGCCGCGGCTCCTCGTCGAGCAGCTCGCCGGCGTCGTCGAAGCCGTCGAGCACGTCGTCCTCGACGTCCTCCTCGTCCTCGGACTCGGGTTCCGGCTCGTCCGGCTCGTCCGGTTCGAGCAGCTCCACCAGCACCACCGCCGCGTAGGGCCGCTTCCTTACGGAACCCCGTCGTCCGCCGACGACGGGGTCTTCGGCGTTTCCGGGTGCGGTTAGGGTGCGGAACATGGCGAACATGGCGAAGGCCGAGATCGGCGTGATCGGCGGCTCCGGTTTCTACTCCTTCCTCGACGACGTGACCGAGGTCCAGGTGGACACCCCGTACGGGACGCCCAGCGACTCCCTCTTCCTCGGCGAGGTGGCCGGCCGGCGGGTCGCCTTCCTCCCCCGGCACGGACGGGGCCACCATCTGCCGCCGCACCGCATCAACTACCGGGCCAACCTGTGGGCGCTGAGGTCGGTCGGCGTGCGCCAGGTCCTCGGGCCGTGCGCGGTCGGCGGCCTGCGGCCCGAGCACGGGCCGGGCACGCTGCTGGTACCGGACCAGCTCGTGGACCGTACGAAGTCCCGGGCGAACACCTACTTCGACGGGCTGCCGCTGCCCGACGGCACGGTGCCGAACGTGGTCCACGTGTCGCTGGCCGACCCCTACTGCCCCACCGGGCGGGCCGCCGCGCTGAAGGCGGCCCGGGGCCGGGACTGGGAGCCGGTGGACGGCGGCACGCTGGTCGTGGTGGAGGGGCCGCGCTTCTCCACCCGCGCCGAGTCGCTGTGGCACCGGGCGCAGGGCTGGTCGGTGGTGGGCATGACCGGTCACCCCGAGGCGGCGCTCGCCCGTGAGATGGAGCTCTGTTACACCTCCCTGACCCTGGTCACCGACCTGGACGCCGGCGCCGAGACCGGTGAGGGCGTCTCCCACGACGAGGTGCTGCGGGTGTTCGCCGCCAACGTGGACCGGCTGCGGGGCGTGCTCTTCGACGCGGTGGCGGCGCTGCCGGCGACGGAGGAGCGGAACTGTCCGTGCACGTCGGCGCTGGGCGGGATGGACCCGGGGTTCGCGCTGCCGTAACCGCTCGCGGGGCGGAACGTCCTGTTCGGGTGGGGGAGTTCTCCACAGGGCGGTGGTGCGTCCACAGGGTCCGGCGGGGTGTGGCGCGAGGCCTCATCGTGGGAGTCGCAAGCCGGTCCCTTCGTCGCAGGTGGTGGTACCCGTGTCCCGTCCCCCCTCCCCGCTCCGCTCCCCCTCCCGCGCCGTCCCGCGCCCGCCGGGCACCGCGTTCCCCCGGTTCCCCCACCCACCGGGCGCCGCGTTCTCTCACCCGCCGGGCGCCGCGTTCTCTCACCCGCCGGGCGCCGCGTTCCCTCACCCGTCCGGCCTCGAGGTCCCTCCCCCGTGCGAGGTGCCGCACTTCGCCCCGGTGCGGGTGCGCGGTGCCCTGCCGCTCCCGGCCCGGCTCGTACGGCACCGGAGGCGGGCCATGGCGCTCGGCCTCGCGGTCACGGCGGCGGCACTGGTGGCGGCGGGGCCGCGGGACGCGGACCGGTCCCGTGGCCGTCCCGACGGATCCGCGGTGACCCGTGCCGCCTCGGTGTCCCCCGGAGACCGTGCCGTACGGGCGCGGGGCGCGGGCGCGGCGGTCACGGCGGCGGTGCGGATCGCCGACGCGGCCACGGTGCGGCTGCTGCGGCCGGGCGACCGGGTGGACGTGATCGCCGCCGAGGAGACGGTGTCCGGGGGCGGGGCCCGGGTGGTCGCGCGCGGGGCACGGGTGACCGAGGTGCCAAAACCGGCGGACGGAGCGGACGGGACGGGCGACGGCGGGGCGCTGGTCGTGCTGTCGGTGCCGCGTTCCACCGCGGCCGGCCTGGCAGGCGCGAGCGCCACGGCACGGCTGGCGGTGACGGTGTGGTGACCGGTGCTCCTCCGGTCCCCGTCCGCGTGCGGGGCCCTTTCGCCCGGCGGCCCGGCTGGACAGGCCGGCACACGGGTGACGTAGGTTGCGGAGCGTTTTCCTCCGCACCGTACGCACGAGAAACGAGGCCTCGAAGTGAGCGACCAGGGCAAGACGGGCATTCTGCAGGGCTTCAAGGCCTTCTTGATGCGGGGCAACGTCGTCGATCTGGCCGTGGCGGTGGTCATCGGCGCCGCTTTCACGAACATCGTCAACTCGGTCGTGAAGGGTGTCATCAACCCGCTGGTGGGTGCGTTCGGCACGAAGAACCTGGACAGCTACAGCTCGTGCCTGAAGGGCCCCTGCGAGGGCGCCGGGGACGCCGCGACCGGTGTGCGGATCCTGTGGGGTTCGGTCCTCGGGGCGACGCTGCAGTTCGTGATCACCGCGGCGGTCGTCTACTTCCTGATGGTGCTGCCCATGGCGAAGTACCTGGCCCGGGTGGAGGCCCGCCGGAAGGCGAAGGAGGGCACGCACGAGGTCGTCGAGATCACCGAGCTGGAGGTGCTCAAGGAGATCCGCGACACCCTCGTCGCGCAGCGCGGCACGGGCCGGGACGAGCGCTAGGCGTTCCGCCGGTTCAGAGGTGGTGGGGCGGCTTCTCGTCGAGGAAGCGCTTCAGATCGGCCGCGCTGTCGCCGGACGGGCGCTCGCCCCAGCCGCGGTCCGTGTCGTCCGAGGACCGCTGGTCCATCGGGTCGTCGAAGACCAGCGCCGGCGTGGGCCCAGTCGGACGGGGATCGGGGTCGGTGCTCATGTGCCCAGGGTACGGCCGCCCCTGACCGGGCAGTACTGGTCCCATGGCAGCTGACGCTCTGACGGATGTGGCCGGCCTGCGCGTGGGGCACGCGACGCGTACCGGCAACGGGTGGCTCACGGGCACCACGGTCGTGCTCGCGCCCGAGGGCGGGGCCGTGGCCGCGGTGGACGTGCGCGGCGGAGGCCCCGGCACGAAGGAGACCGACGCGCTCGATCCGCGCAACCTGGTGCGGACGGTCGAGGCGGTCGTGCTGACCGGGGGCAGCGCGTACGGGCTGGACGCGGCGTCCGGGGTGATGGCCTGGCTGGAGGAGCGGGGGCGCGGGGTGCGTGTCGGGCCGGATCCCGCGCACGTGGTGCCGGTGGTGCCGGCTGCCTGCGTCTTCGACCTGGGGCGGGGCGGCGACTTCCGGGCCCGGCCGGACGCGGTCACCGGCCGGGCCGCGGTCGAGGCGGCGGCGGCGACCGGTCCGGGAGCGCCGGTGCCGCAGGGGTGCGTGGGCGCCGGTACGGGCGCGGTGGTCGGGCAGCTGAAGGGCGGGATCGGCACGGCGAGCGCGGTGCTGGACTCGGGCGTCACGGTGGCCGCGCTGGTGGTGGCCAACGCGGCGGGGTCGGTGGTGGATCCGGAGACGGGGGTGCTGTACGGGGAGTTGTTCCAGGGCCGGGTGCGCCGGCCGGAGCCGGAGGTGCACGGGGCCGCGCTGCGGCGGCTCGCGGAGGTGGCCGAACGGAACCCGGCCCCGCCGCTGAACACCACGCTCGCGGTGGTCGCCACCGACGCCGGCCTGTCCAAGGCGCAGGCGCAGAAACTGGCCGGCACCGCGCACGACGGCATCGCGCGGGCCGTACGGCCGGTGCATCTGCTCAACGACGGCGACACCGTCTTCGCCCTGGCTACGGGCGCCCGCCCGCTCGACGCGGCGGACCCCCTGGCCCTGAACGAGGTCCTCGCGGCGGGCGCGGACCTGGTGACCCGCGCGATCGTACGGGCCGTCCGCGCCGCCGGCCCGGTGGACGGTCCGGGTGGTTCGTGGCCGTCGTACGGGGAGCTGTACGGCGGGCAGTGAAAAGGAAGGGCCGGCCGTCGGCCGCCGAAGTATCGTCGATCCGGAAGCAGTTGACGCACGTCCGGGCGGTGCCGGGAATTTCTCGCGCGCTCCGTTCGTTTTTCGCCATATGTTTCCTCGGTTCCCGGACACCATTCCGCCCGAGGGGCTACGGTATGCACCCACAAGGTGACATGCAGCAACGCCGGGAGAAACCTTGAGCGTTCCGTACGAGACGGCAGCGTACGAACCACCCGACTCGCCCGAGTCTCCGGAGGAGCACCTCGCGCGCCTCCTCGGCCGCGCCCTGAACTCCTTCGAGCTGCCGGACGAGGTGATCCGGCGGCTGGACTGCGCGCTGGCGCACGACGGTTCGCTGCACTCCGCGCACCACAGCGCGGGCCTGCACCGGGAGACGTACCGTCACACCTGGCTGCTCGCCGACGGTTCGGCGCTGACGCTCTGGGAGCTCGTGCACAACACCGCGCCGGGGGACGAGCCGCAGCACGAGGTGTACGTGGACGAGGAGGAGCTGCGGACGGCCACGGCCCGGCTGCCGTTGCCGCCGGACGCGCCCGACTTCGAACTGCCGGTGGCGGTGCGGCTGCCGTTGCCTCCCTCGCCGCGGAAGCTGTACGTCCCGGACGGTTCCGCGGATCACGCGCGGCGCTTACTGCGCCGCGCGGAGAACACGGACCGGCCGGGCGCGGAGACGGCCGCGCTGCTGGCCACGGCGCGCGCGCACCGGATCACGCAGGCCTTCGGCCGGCCGTCCCGCGCGGGACGGCCGGGGCTGTCCTTCTCGCTCTACGAGCACGGGTTCCTACTGGACGACGGTGCGGAACTGTCCGTGTGGGAGGTCGAGCACACGGTCACGCCGGACGGACGGCACATGTGCGAGGTGTACGTCAGCGAGGACGCGGCGCGGGAGGCGATGGAGCGCAGGGCCGCGCAGGTTCCCTGAGGCGGCGGGCGGCGCCGCGGTTCAGTTCCCTTCGCTGAGGCGTCGTACCAGCACGGCGAACGCGTCGCGTTCCGCCGGCGTGAGCCGTACGGTTTCCGCAGGGGGGCCGGTCCGCCGCTGGCGCGGGATCACCGGGGTGCCGTGGGGTGTGTGCCGCGGGGCGGCCTCCGGGTGCTCCCGGGTGTGCTCGCGCATCCGTCCGCGGCGCCGCCGCAGGGCGTCGGCCAGGCCCGCCGCGCAGGCCATGGCCACCAGGGTGAGGACGGTGGCGCCCGTCGTCCGCGAGAGTGTCGTGTACTCAGGCATGCGGCCCAGTACACACCACGATCCGGGGCTTCGACCCCGGATCGTGATGATCGTGATCTATATCGCAGTAGGCATGAACCGCCCACACCTACCCAAACGGACGCATCGTCGTAACTCTACGCGGCCACCGGCTGCTTGGTCCCCGCCGACGGCACCGATGCGTCCCCGCCCGCGCCCGTGGCGGCCGGGGCCGGTCCGCGCAGGCCCTTGAGGGCGATCACCAGGGCCGCCGTGACACAGACGCCCGCGGCGATGGCGACCAGGTAGAGGAACGGGTTGCCGATCAGCGGGACGACGAAGACGCCGCCGTGCGGGGCGCGCAGGGTGGCGCCGAAGGCCATCGACAGGGCGCCGGTGACCGCGCCGCCCGCCATGGAGGCGGGGATCACCCGCAGCGGGTCGGCGGCGGCGAACGGGATCGCGCCCTCGGAGATGAAGGAGGCGCCCAGGACCCAGGCGGCCTTGCCGTTCTCGCGTTCGGTGCGGTCGAAGAGCTTGCCGCGGACCGTGGTGGCCAGGGCCATCGCCAGCGGCGGCACCATGCCGGCGGCCATCACCGCGGCCATGATCTTCATCGCGGAGTCGCTGGGGCTCGCGACGGCGATCCCGGCGGTGGCGAAGGTGTAGGCGACCTTGTTGACCGGACCGCCCAGGTCGAACGTCATCATCAGGCCGAGGAGGGCGCCGAGCAGGACGGCGTTGGTGCCGGTGAGGCCGTTCAGCCAGTCGGTCATGCCCTGCTGGGCCTCGGCGATGGGCTTGCCGATGACGACGAACATCAGGAAGCCGACGACCGCCGCGGAGATCAGCGGGATCACCACCACCGGCATGATGCCGCGCAGCGCGGCCGGTATCCGCACCTTCTGGATCGCGATCACCACGCCACCGGCGATCAGACCGGCCGCAAGACCGCCGAGGAACCCGGCGTTGACGGTGAGCGAGATCGCGCCGCCGACGAAGCCGGGCACCAGGCCGGGCCGGTCGGCCATGCCGTAGGCGATGTAGCCGGCCAGGACGGGGACGAGGAAGCCGAAGGCGACGCCGCCGATCTGGAAGAGCAGCGCGCCCCAGCTGTCGGCCTGGGTCCACACGAAGTGGTCCATCACCGACGGCGCCTCGTTGATCTCGTAGCCGCCGATCGCGAAGCCGAGGGCGATGAGCAGACCGCCCGCCGCGACGAACGGCACCATGTAGCTGACGCCGGACATCAGCCACGTGCGCAGCTTGGTGCCGTAACCGTCGCCGCTGCCGCCGGCCCGCTCGACGGGCGTGTCACCGGACACGGCGGCGGTGACCTCGCCGCGTTCCGCCTTGTCCCTCACCTCGGCGATCAGGTCGGCGGGGCGGTTGATGGCCGCCTTGACGCCGGTGTCGACGGTCGGCTTGCCCGCGAAGCGGTCCTTCTCCCGTACGGGCACGTCGTGGGCGAAGATCACGCCGTCGGCCGCCGCGATCACGGCCGGGTCGAGCCGGGTGAAGCCGGCGGAGCCCTGGGTCTCCACGACGACCTCGACGCCGGCGTCCCGGCCGGCGTTCTCCAGCGACTCGGCGGCCATGTAGGTGTGGGCGATGCCGGTGGGGCAGGAGGTGACGGCGACGACCCGGAACGGGCGGTCCCCCGCGGAGGCGGTGGTGCCCGTGGCGGCACCGGCGGAGGCCGCCGCCGGTGCCGCCACGGAGTCCTCGGATCCCTCGGAGTCCGAGGAGCCCGAAGAGGCCGGCTCCGAGGAGCCCGAGGAGCCGGCCTCTTCGCCCCGGATGAGCGCCGCGGCCGCCCCCGCGTCGCCCACCGACCGCAGCGCGTCGGTGAACTCGGCGTTCATCAGCTGCCGGGCCAGCGACGACAGGATCGTCAGGTGGGCGTCGTCGGCGCCGGCCGGGGCGGCGATCAGGAAGACCAGGTCGGCGGGCCCGTCCGCCGCGCCGAAGTCGATCCCGGCGGCGCTGCGCCCGAAGGCGAGCGTGGGCTCGGTGACGTGCTCACTGCGGCAGTGCGGGATGCCGATGCCGCCGTCGAGGCCGGTCGGCATCTGCGCCTCACGGGCGGCGACGTCGGCGAGGAAGCCGTCCAGGTCGGTCACCCGGCCCAGGGCCACCATGCGCTCGGCGAGGGCGCGCGCCGCCGCCTCCTTGGTGTCGGCGGACAGGTCGAGATCGACCAGTTCCGCAGTGATCATGTCGCTCATCGCGGGCTCCTTCGCACGCGTATCGCCCGTGCAGCGGGGTGGGCGGAAGGGGGGACGGGGGTGAGGAGGGGGTGGTTCATGACACCGGCTCCCGCAGCGGGCGGTCGGCGGGTACGTCGGCCGTGACGGTCACCGCGGCCGGGTCCAGGTCGGCCGGGGCCGGCATCACGCTGCCGGGGAGCCTGACGGCCGCCGCGCCGTGGGCGACGGCGGAGGCGAGCGCCTCGGGGCCGCGCCCGCCGGCGACGAGGAACCCGGCGAGCGAGGAGTCGCCGGCGCCCACGTTGCTGCGGACGGCGTCCACCGCGGCGGTGCCGAACCAGGCGCCGTCGTCCTCCACGAGCAGCTGCCCGTCGGCGCCGAGGCTCGCGAGGACGGCCCGGGCGCCCCTCCCCCGCAGCTCCTCGGCCGCCTTCAGCGCGTCGCCCACGGTGACCAGGGGCCGCCCCACGGCCTCGGCGAGCTCCCCGGCGTTCGGCTTCACCACGTCGGGCCGTTCGCGCAGGGCCGCGAGCAGCGCGGGCCCGGAGGTGTCCAGTGCGACGCGTACGCCCTCGGCGTGCACCCGGGCGACCAGTTCGGCGTACCAGGAGGGGGCGAGTCCGCGCGGCAGGCTGCCGCAGCAGGCGATCCAGTCGGCGCCCGGGGACTGCCGGCGCACGGTGTCGAGGAGCAGTTCCCGCTCGGCCGGCGTCAGTTCCGGGCCCGGCGCGTTGATCTTCGTGAGCACGCCGTCGGCCTCGGCGAGCGCGATGTTGGAGCGGGTGGCACCGGCGACCGGGACCGGAGCGACCTCGATGCCCTGCGCGTCGAGCAGGTCGGCGACCAGGGCGCCCGGTGCGCCGCCCAGGGGCAGCACGGCGACCGTGCGCCGGCCGGCCGCGGTGACGGCGCGGGAGACGTTGACGCCCTTGCCGCCGGGGTCGACGCGTTCGCCGGTGGCCCGGACGACCTCGCCGCGGTCCAGTGAGGGGACCTCGTAGGTGCGGTCCAGGGACGGGTTGGGGGTGACGGTGAGGATCATGCGCGCACTACTTCCGTGCCGCCGCGCTCGATCGCGGCGGCGTCGTCCGGGCCGAGCCCGCTGTCGGTGATCAGCAGGTCCACGTCGCTCAGGTCGCCGAAGCGGGCGAAGTGCTCCTGGCCGTACTTGGAGGAGTCGGCGAGCAGCACCACGCGGCGGGCGGCGGCCACCGCCGCGCGCTTCACGGCGGCCTCGGCGAGGTCGGGCGTGGTCAGCCCGTGTTCGACGGAGAACCCGTTGGCGGCCACGAAGAGCACGTCCGCGCGGATCTCGGCGTACGCGCGCAGCGCCCAGGCGTCCACGGCGGCGCGCGTACGGTGCCGTACGCGCCCTCCGACGAGATGGAGCTGGATGCCGGGGTGGTCGGCGAGGCGGGCCGCGATGGGCAGGCTGTGGGTGACGACGGTGAGGGAGAGCTCCACCGGCAGGAGGCCGGCGAGCAGTGCGGCCGTCGAGCCGGCGTCGACGATCACGGCGCCGTCGGCGGGGAGTTCGGCGAGGGCGGCCCTGGCGATGCGGTCCTTCTCGTCGGCCGCGGTCGTCTCCCGCTCGGCGAGGTCCGGCTCGAAGTCGAGGCGTCCGGCCGGGATGGCCCCGCCGTGCACCCTGCGGACCAGGCCGGCGCGGTCGAGGGCCTTGAGGTCCCGGCGGATGGTCTCGGCGGTCACCTGGAACTCCTCGGCCAGCGAGACCACGTCCACCCGGCCGCCGTCGCGGGCGAGTCGCAGGATCTCCCGCTGGCGTTCCGGTGCGTACATGGTGGTCTGCCTCCGAGTCCGTTCATGCCCGAACCTGTGGTTTAGCCCGCAGAGTACGCCCGGATGTCCGGAAAGTAAACAGACATGGGCACGTACGGGCACGAACGGGCTTCCGTTCATGTCCGTACGTGCCCATGGGGAGGGCCCGGCACCTCTGCGGCGCCGGGCCCTCCCCATGACCCGCTCACGCCACGGGTTCCCGCTCCCTCTCCACCACCGCGGGAGCCTCCCCCGCGCCCTCCACGTGCTGGGCGGGACGCTTGGGCAGGGCGAACATCAGCAGGAAGATCACGCCCAGCACCGCGGCCACCCAGCCCAGCGCGTGCCGGAAGCCGTCCGCGTAGGCCGGGCCCACCTCGGCCGGGGCGAGCCGCTCGTCGATCACCCCGAAGAACGCCACCGACACCAGGCCGAGCCCCAGCGCGTTCCCCATCTGCTGCACGGTGTTGATCAGCCCCGACGCCGACCCGGCGTGCTCACTCGGCACCTCGGACAGCACCGCGTCCGTCAGCGGCGCCACGATCAGCCCCATGCCGACGCCCATGACCGCCAGCGGGAGCGCCATCTGCCAGGAGGCGATGTCCATGCCGTAGCGCTCGGACTCCCAGATGTAGAGCAGGACACCCACCGCCATCACCAGCGCGCCCGCCTGGAGCACCTTGCGCCCGTAGCGCGGGACCAGCAACTGCACCGACATCCCGGCCGCCGCGGACACGGCGACGGAGAACGGCACCCCGGTCAGTCCGGCCCGCAGCGCGCTCCAGCCCAGGCCTATCTGCATGTACAGCGTCCAGACCAGGAAGAAGACGCCGAGGCCGACCCCGAACACCGTCTGCACCGCGATGCCCGCCGCGAAGCTCTTCACCCTGAACAGCGACAGCTCGATCAGCGGGGAGCCGTCCCGCGCGCCCTTGGCCCGCTCGTACGCCACCAGCGCCGCGAAGACCACCAGCGCGCCGGCCATCGACGCGTACCCCCACAGCGGCCAGCCCAGCTCACGGCCCCGGGTCAGCGGGTAGAGCAGCATCAGCAGGGCCAGCGTGACGAGTGCGACGCCCACCAGGTCCAGCTTCAGGGCGCGCGGCGCCCTCGACTCGGTGATGAAGCGGCCGCCGAGGACCAGGCCCGCGATGCCGACCGGCAGGTTGATCAGGAAGATCGGCCGCCATTCCAGGCCGAACAGGTTCCATTCGGTCAGCAGCGCGCCCAGCAGCGGTCCGGACACCGCGCCCAGGCCGACGATCGCGCCGAACAGCCCGAACACCTTGCCGCGTTCGTGCGCCGGGAAGGTCGCGTGCACGATCGACAGCACCTGCGGCACCATCAGCGCCGCCATGGCGCCCTGCAGGATGCGGGAGGCGACCAGCATCTCCGGGTTCACGGCGAACCCGCACAGCGCGGAGGCGAGGGTGAAGCCGCCGATGCCGACGAGGAAGATCCGCTTGCGGCCGTGGATGTCGCCGAGCCGGCCGCCGGTGACGAGCCCGGCGGCGAAGGCCAGCGCGTAGCCTGCGGTGATCCACTGGATCTGGCTGAAGGTGGCGCCCTCGTCGCGCTGGATCGACGGGATCGCGATGTTGACGATCGTGACGTCGACGAGATCCATGAAGGCGGCGGTCATCACGATCGCCAGCGCGAACCAGCGGCGGCGGTCGCCCTGGTCGCCCGCGGCGGGCCGCGGTACGTACGGGGTGTCGGTGGAGTTCATGTCCCGGAAGCTAGGCCCCCAGTAGGTCAGTTCGGGTCCTAGTTCCGCGGCATCCTCGTTCTCATGACGACGGACACCCCGGCCCGGCTCCTGACCCTCCTCTCCCTCCTCCAGACGCCCCGCGAATGGCCCGGCGGCGAGCTCGCCGACCGGCTCGGGGTCTCCCGGCGCACGATCCGGCGGGACATCGACCGGCTGCGCGAGCTCGGCTATCCCGTGCAGGCGACGATGGGCGCGGAGGGCGGCTACCGGCTCGTCGCCGGCAAGGCGATGCCGCCGCTGGTGCTCGACGACGAGGAGGCGGTGGCCATCGCGGTCGGGCTGCGGGCCGGCGCCGGGCACGCGCTGGAGGGCGTGGACGAGGCCTCCGTGCGGGCGCTGGCCAAGCTGGAGCAGGTGCTGCCCGCCAGGCTGCGCCACCGCGTCAGCACGCTCCAGGCCGCTACCACCCCGCTGACCAGCGGCGACGGGGCGACGATCGCGCCGGAGACGCTCACCGTCATGGCCTCCACGGTGGCCGGGCACGAGCGGCTGCGGTTCGCCTACCGGGCCGCCGACGGCACGGAGTCCCGGCGGGTGACCGAGCCGTACCGGCTGGTGTCGACCGGGCGGCGCTGGTACCTGGTGGCGTACGACCTCGACCGCGCGGACTGGCGGACGTTCCGCGTCGACCGGGTGAGCGACCCCTTCACGACCGGGGCGCGGTTCACCCCGCGCGAGCTGCCGACCGGGAGCGCGGCGGAGTTCCTGCGCCGGTCGATGTACCGCACGCGGGAGTCCTACGAACTGGTCGTCACCTTCGCCGCGCCGGCCGAGGCGGTCGCCGCCCGCATCCCGGGCTGGCTGGGCGCGCCCGAACCGCTGGACGGGGGAACCTGCCGGCTGCGGGCGACGGTGAGCGGCGCCAAGGACTGGCTGGCGGTACGGCTGGCGATGCTCGGGCACGAGTTCACGGTGCAGGAGCCCGCGGAGCTGGTGGAGGCGGTGCGGGAGCTGGGGGCGCGGATGAGCCGGGCGGCGGACGGTGCGCGGTGAGGCGGCGCCGGTGCCCTCCGGGAACGGCCGCGGGCCCGGGTCAGGCCGCCCACGCGAAGTCCCGGAGTGCCGCGAGGTTGGCGACAGCCAGTTCGGCCGGGCCCCCGGGGCCCTCGGAGGGGCCGTCGCCGGCCGCCCAGTTCTCCATCGCCGTGCGCACGGCCGCGCTCGCGACGGCGGCGGTGAAGCACAGCCGGGTGCGGGCGGCGACGTCGTCGGCCTCGTACGGGACGTGAGCGGCCGTCAGCCGCTCCGCCAGCGCCTCCGCCAGGCTCCGCTCCGACTCCCGGCACGTCTCCGCCCACACCCGGCGCAGGGCGGGGGCCGCCTCGGCCAGCCGGATCAGGGTGCGCACCCGGTCCCAGGAGGCCGCCGAGACCCCGAGGCCGGGGGTGAGCGTGTGGCGCACGGCGTCCTCCAGGACCCGCGGCAGGGGCACCCCCGCGGGGGCGGCGCGCACCGCCGCCACCCAGCGCTGGGCGCCGGCGGCGTAGAGCGGGCCGACGGCCTCCTCCTTGCTGGCGAAGTACCGGTAGAAGGTGCGCGGGGCGACGCCGGCCGCCTGGGCGATGTCCTCGGCGCGGGTGGCCCGCAGGCCCTGCCGGACGAAGAGACCGGCCGCCGCGCGGGCGATCTCCATACGGGTCTCGGCCTTGCGCCGTTCGGTCAGCGAGGCCGCGGGAGGCGGTGGGGGCGGCGTAGGGGTGGTGCTGCTCACGTCCGGCAGGCTATGCCCATGTGACACAATCTGCCATCTGGCGGGCCACCCCGGGGTTCAGGTCCGGGGTGACCCGTCGGCCGGCGGCGCGCACGAGGAAGCCGGGCCCGGCGCCCGGGGGGAGGGCGCCGAACCCGGCTCGGGGAAGTCCCGGCGCCGGGGGGGGTGTGCGTCGGGACGTGGCTCGGTGGGTCCGGGATCCTCGGTGGATCCAGGATCTCAGGGCCCGGAGTTCGAACTCCCGGCCTGGAATTCTTGTTCCCAGGGCCCGGTGGGTTGAAGCGGCGGGGAACGGCCATGTTTTGCGCGGTCTTTCGCCACCCGGCGTACGCGGCAGGGGCCCGTGCGGGCCCCGTCGCTCCCCCGGACTCCGCACGGCGGTGCCGGCGCCCCCGCGCCGGGCCCGGCGGCCGCACCCCGCGTCCGCCTCCGGCGGCCCGGCCGTCACACCACCGCGGCGCCCGGATCCTCACACCGCGGCGTCCGGTACGGCCGGCGCGCCGCCGCACCGGGGGCCGAAGGGGCGGACCGTCGCGCCCCCGTGCTCCGGCCGGGTGTCACGCCGCGGCGTCGAACCCGGTGTCGCGGGCCAGCTTCTTCAGCTCCAGCAGTGCGTGCTTCTCGATCTGGCGGATGCGTTCGCGGGTCAGACCGTGTTCCTTGCCGACCTCGGTCAGCGTGCGCTCGCGGCCGTCCTCGATGCCGTACCGCATCTTGATGATGGAGGCCGTGCGCTGGTCGAGGCGGCCGATCAGGTCGTCCAGCTCCTCGCTGCGCAGCAGCGTCAGCACCGACTGCTCCGGCGACACCGCCGAGGTGTCCTCCAGGAGGTCGCCGAACTGGGTCTCGCCCTCGTCGTCCACCGACATGTTCAGCGAGACCGGGTCACGGGCCCAGTCGAGCACGTCGACGACGCGCTCCGGCGTGGAGCCGAGCTCGGCGGCGATCTCCGCGGGCTCCGGTTCACGGCCGTGCTCACGGTTGAACTCGCGCTGCACGCGCCGTATCCGGCCCAGCTCCTCCACCAGGTGGACGGGCAGGCGGATGGTGCGCGACTGGTCGGCTATCGAGCGGGTGATGGCCTGGCGGATCCACCAGGTCGCGTACGTGGAGAACTTGAAGCCCTTGCGGTAGTCGAACTTCTCGACCGCGCGGACCAGGCCGGCGTTGCCTTCCTGGATCAGGTCGAGCAGCGGCAGACCGCTGCGGGGGTAGCGGCGGGCCACGGCGACGACCAGGCGGAGGTTGGAACGGATGAAGACGTCCTTCGCCCGCTCGCTCGCGTCGACCAGGGCCCGGAGCTCCTCGGGGGTGGCCCCGGCCTTGTTCTCCTCGAGGCCGTCGAGGATCTGCTGCGCGAACACACCCGCTTCGATGATCTGGGACAGCTCGACCTCCTTGGCGGCGTCGAGCAGCGGCGTGCGCGCGATCTCGTCCAGGTACATGCCGACCAGGTCGCGATCGGCGATCTCGCCGCCATGGGCGCGGACACTGCGTGCCGGGTCGGCCGTCTCGCCGGTGGCGGACTGACGACGGGCGACGGCGCGGGTTGCCATGCGTGCTCCCTTGCGATGATGAGGTCAGCGGGTGGTCCTGCGGACGCTCGGCACGTCTCTCAGGTCCCTCCGGACTCTGGTCGAGTGCCCTGCATCCGATGGATACAACGACTGGAATCCGGACAGAATTCCCAACCCGTCCCCCGAATTTTCTGATCATGCAGTACCCTGTCGGCCCACGCGTCAGGCGCGATGCCGCCGGAGTGTGAAGAGCTCCAGGTCAGGCCGGTCACGGAGGGCGGTCCGACGGCTCTCACCGACCCGTACGACCGCTACGTACGTGAGACGGCGATCACGTTCGACACGGCCCCCTTCACCCCGGAGGAGTACCTCCCCCGGTCGCCCTCCCACCCCGCTAGACGGCCCGCACCGCCCGATGGTTGCCACGGGTTCCGGTTCACAGGGGATCCCGGGTACGCCACCGCCGGCCCCTTCCGTCCCGAGCCCGCCCGCGCGGCCTCGGTGGAGACGGCGGTCCGCGTACGCCTCGAGGCGGCCGCACGGGCGTGTCGGCTTCCGGTACGTCGGCACGTACCGGGAGGTGGGACGCGAGTTCGGCCGCTGGCGGGACGTGGCCTGGTACGAGAAACCCCTGGAGCCCCGCCGCGCCCGCCTCGGCCTCAGCCGAACTGCACCGACCGCTTGGCCAGCCCCAGCCAGAACCCGTCGATCACGGACTTCTGTTCCCCGAGCTCCCCGGCGGCGTCCGCGGCGCCCATGGTCACGAAGAGCGGGGCGAAGTGCTCGGTGCGCGGGTGGGCGAGCAGGCCGGCCGGGGACTTGCGGGTGAAGTCGAGCAGCGCGTCCACGTCGCCCGCCTCCAGGGCCTCCCGGCCCCAGGCGTCGAACTCCGCCGACCAGGCGGGGATGCCGCCCTGGCGCAGTGCGGCGAGGTTGTGGGTGAAGAACCCGGAGCCGACGATCAGCACGCCCTCGTCGCGCAGCGGCGCGAGCCGGCGCCCGATCTCCATCAGCCGCACCGGGTCCAGGGTGGGCATGGAGACCTGGAGCACCGGGATGTCGGCCTCGGGGTACATCTCGATCAGCGGGACGTAGGCGCCGTGGTCCAGGCCCCGGTCGGGGACGTCCTGGACGGGGGTGCCGGGGGCGCGCAGCAGCTTGCGTACGGACTCGGCGAGCGCGGGGGCGCCGGGGGCGCCGTAGGTGACCCGGTAGTAGTGCTCGGGGAAGCCCCAGAAGTCGTAGACCAGGGGGACGGGCTCGGTGGCGCCGAGGGCGAGCGGGGCCTCCTCCCAGTGGGCGGAGACGACCAGGATCGCCTTCGGGCGGGGCAGTCCGGCCGACCAGGCGGCCAGTTCGCCGGGCCAGACGGGGTCGTCGGCCAGGGGCGGGGCGCCGTGGCTGAGGTAGAGCGCGGGCATGCGTTCATGGGCGGCGGCGGTCATGGCGGCGGCTCCCTCCGACGGGCTTCCAGTCTTGCTTGAACTCTCAATTTCTTGTGCCGACTGTACGCCGGTTTTGTTTAACCTTCAAGGAGAGCGGCCGTACAGTGGAGTACATGAACACGGCACCCGCAGCATCATCGGCGCCCGCCGACGAACCCCGCTGGCTCACCGACGAGGAGCAGCGCGTCTGGCGCTCGTACATCGAGGCCGCCACCCTCCTGGAAGACCACCTCGACCGCCAGCTCCAGCGTGACGCGGGAATGCCGCACGTCTACTACGGCCTGCTGGTCAAGCTCGCCGAGTCCCCGCTCCGCCGGCTGCGGATGACGGAACTGGCGATGTCCGCGAAGATCACCCGCTCCCGCCTCTCGCACGCCGTCGCGCGCCTGGAGAAGAGCGGCTGGGTGCGCCGCGAGGACTGCCCCTCCGACAAGCGGGGCCAGTTCGCCGTACTGACCGACGAGGGCCTGGAGGTGCTGCGCCGGCACGCCCCCGGTCACGTGGACGCCGTACGCCAGGCGGTCTTCGACCGGCTCACCCCCGAGCAGCAGGAGTCCCTCGGCGAGATCATGCGGATCATCGCCGAGGGACTCCAGCCCAGCGGAACGGGCGCGGACCTGCCCTGGCTCCGCTGACGGGCGGGAGCCGGGGCAGGTCCGGGGAACCGTACGGAAGGGGCGTCCCCTCCTCTTCCGTACGGGCGGTGAGGGTTTCTCCCGTACGGGGTGAAGGTCTCCTCCGTACGGTGTGAGGGATCGGCGGGTGGCCGTCAGTGCATGGCCACCGGCACCGCCATCTCGTCCCCGGCGGCCTCGTCGGCGGACCCGGCGACCGCGGTGCCGCCCGGCTTGCCGGCGTTGATCAGGGTCAGGGCGATGGCCGCGGCCGCCACCAGGATCCCGACGGCGAACCAGATCGCGCTGGTGTAGCCCTGCACCTGCCCCTGGAGCTGGACCAGCTGCTGCTGGGACCGGCTCGTGGCGCCGCCGATGTGGTCGGCGACGTAGGACGTGGTGGCCGAGGCGGCGATCGTGTTCAGCAGGGCCGTGCCGATGGCGCCGCCCACCTGCTGCGAGGTGTTGACCATCGCGGAGGCGACACCGGAGTCACGCGGCTCGACGCCCAGCGTGGCCAGAGACATGGCCGGCATGAACGCCGTACCCATGCCGAGGCCGAGCAGCAGCATGCCGGGCAGCAGGACGCCCGCGTACGAGGTGTCGATCTCCAGCCGGGTCAGGAAGAGCATGCCGAGCGCGGCGACCAGGAAGCCGGGGCCCATCAGCAGCCGGGGCGCGACCCGGGTCATCAGCCGGGTGCCGATCTGGGTGGAGCCCGTGATCATGCCCGCGATCATCGGCAGGAAGGCGAAGCCGGTCTTCACCGGCGAGTACCCCTTCACGACCTGCAGGTAGTAGGTGAGGAAGAGGAACAGGCCGAACATCGCGATGATCGCCAGGCCCAGGGACAGGTACACCCCGCCGCGGTTGCGCTCGGTGACCACGCGCAGCGGCAGCAGCGGCGCCTTGACCTTGGCCTCGACGGCCACGAAGGCGGCGAGCAGCACGGCGGAGGCGACGAACATGCCGATGGTCAGTGAGTCGCTCCAGCCCTCGGACTCCGCGCGGGTGAAGCCGTAGACCAGCGCGACCAGACCCACGGTGGACAGCACCACGCCGGGGACGTCGAGCGACGAGCGGTTGCGGCCGCCGGCAGGCTCACGGATGACGAAGTAGGCGCCGGCCGCGGCGACCACGGCGAACGGGATGTTCACGAAGAACGTCCAGCGCCAGTCCAGGTACTCGGTGAGGAAGCCGCCGAGGATCAGGCCCACGGCGCCGCCGCCACCGGCGATCGCGCCGTAGATGCCGAACGCCTTGGCGCGCTCCTTGCCGTCGGTGAACATCACCGCGAGCAGGGACAGCGCGGCGGGCGCGAGCAGCGCGCCGAAGACGCCCTGGAGGGCGCGGGCGCCGAACATCATGGCCTCGTTGGTGGCCGCGCCGCCGAGCGCGGAGGCCAGCGCGAACCCGGCCAGGCCGAGCACGAAGGCCCGCTTGCGCCCCCACAGGTCGGCTATCCGGCCGCCGAACAGCAGCAGTCCGCCGAAGGCGAGGGCGTAGGCGGTGACCACCCACTGGCGGTTGCCGTCCGAGATGCCCAGGTCCTGCTGGGCGGAGGGCAGGGCGATGTTCACGATGGTGGCGTCGAGGACCACCATCAGCTGGGCGAGCGCGATGAAGACGAGCGCTTTCCAGCGGTTGGCGTCGGGGACGCTCAGGGCCTTTCCGGCCGCTGAGGCTGTCTGAGACATGGGGGTACCCACTTCGGAAGCTTGTGACGGAAATTCAGAAGAACGTACGAAATTCAGAAAGATGTAACGAAAAATCGGTGTCGTCAGGGAACGGCTCGCCCTGGGGACGGCCGCTGTACGGAAATCCTGCTCGCGTCAGAGATCGCTCAGCGGCGCAGATCCTCCACGGTCACCGCCGCGCCCGGCAGGACGGTCGGGGCCGGGGCCCGCATCCCGTCCAGGAACAGCTGCAGATGGCGGTGGACGAAACGGTCGGCGCTGACGCAGCCGGTGCCGGCCGGGGGCCGGCCCAGCTGGGCGACGCCCACCATCAGATCGCCGTACTCCACGTCGGCGCGGAGCTGACCGGCCGCCTTGGCGCGGTCCATCAGCTGCGCGACGAGGCTCTCGGCGCGTCGGCGTGCGTCCTCCAGGTCGGGGTGGTGCTGGTCGAAGGTGCTGGAGACCATCGGGCACAGCGCGCCGATCCGCTCGTCGGCGGCCGTGTGCACGAAGCGCTCCAGTGCCTCGAAGGCGTCCCCGCTCTCGCTGAGCGCCTGCTCGGCCGCCCGCACCGTACGGTCCATCACGGAGCAGACGACCTCGCGCGCCAGCGCGTCGCGGTCGGGGAAGTTGCGGTACACCGTGGCGTTGCCGACGCCGGCCCGGCGGGCGACGTCGTCGAGGGGCACCTCGGGCCCGAACTCGACGAACATCTCCCGGGCGGCGGCGACGATCCGCTCCCGGTTGCGCAGGGCGTCGGCACGGGGCCTGGGCGCCTTGCGCGGTACGGGGGTGGCGGTCTGCACGGTGCACTCCTGGGTCGTCGTGGCTTTGCCTTGTCGTCATCTCCCGGCAATCCGGGGAGCGAATCCCCGTTTCGCACGGACACAGGTTCAAACGGGGAAACGATCCCCGGTTATTTCCCGCCCCGGACCCTTTTCATGTGACCCGCATCACACCGCACGGGTGGTGCGGCCCCACGATCGGACCTCCCAGCAGGCGCCCGCCCACCCGGTGACACAGGGTGATCGCAAGGGTGCAGTCGGAGACCGGCGGCTGCAGTGTGGAGCGGAGGTCCCCGCATGCAGCCGCAGCCGAGCCGACGCCGGATATCCCCGCGCCGGCTGGCCGCCCTGGCATCGGTGACCGCCCTGACCCTCGCGGTCAGCACCTCGGCCGGCAACGGCCGCCTCTCCCCCGCCACCTCCCCCGCCGGCGCCGGCCCCAGCGCCCTGTCGCCCGTCTCCACGCACGGCCCCTGCACGATCACCGCGGACCGGGAGACCCAGATGTCCGAGGGCATCCCCACGGCTCCCGGCTACACCCGCTCCACCGGCACCGTCCGCGCCCTCACCCTGATGATCGACTTCTCCGACGCGCCCGGCGAGGGCGACGCCCTCGACCGCTACCGCGAGTTCTTCCCCCGGACCCGCCAGTGGTTCACCACCAGCTCCTACGGCCGTCTCGACTACCGTCCCGAACTCCCCGTCCCCGACTGGATCCGGATGCCCAGGTCGTTCCGCGCCTACGGCATAGAGCGCGGCGCCCCCTTCGACCCCGGCTACCGCGAACTGGTCCGCGACATCGTGGCCGAGGCCGATCCCGAGGTGGACTTCCGGTCGTACGACCTGCTGAACGTGCTGGTGAGCCCCAACGCGGGCCCCGCCGCCCTCGACACGGTCCTGTCCGTGACCTTCGCCGGCAACAAGGAGGCCCCGAGCGCGGACGGCGTCCCCGTCGCCAACGCGTCCTTCGTCTACTCCCGCCAGGACGACGGCTCCGGCTCCTACGACCGCACCGGCTACCGCGTGCTGCCGCACGAGAACGGCCACGTCTTCGGCCTGCCCGACCTCTACACCGCCGAGGGCGGCGGCGCGGTCGGCCACTGGGACATCATGAGCGAGGACTGGGGCGCCAACAACGACTTCCTCGCCTGGCACAAGTGGAAGCTGGGCTGGCTGGACGCGTCCCAGGTCGGCTGCGCGTCCGCTCCCGGCACACGGGAGTACGCCCTCACCCCCCTCGCGCTGCCGGGCGGCCCGAAACTCGTCTTCATCCCCCTGAACGGCCACTCCGGCTACGCCGTCGAACTGCGCACCCGGGCCGGCAACGACGAGGCGGTGTGCCGCCCCGGCGTCCTCGTCTACCGCGTCGACGCGAACGTGGACACCGGCATGGGCCCGGTCACCGTCCACGACTCCCACCGCGACAGCGGCGGCTGCACCCGCTCCCCCAACGTCCACGCGGAACTCTCGGACGCGACGTTCGCCCCGGGCGAGACCTTCGTGGACCGCCGGGCGGGCGTCCGGGTGACGGTGACGGCGGCGGAGGCGGAGGAGTACCGGGTACGGGTGACCCGTAGGGCACCGGACTGATCCCCGGCGCGCCCGGCCGGGCAGCGGGCCGGCACCCTCGTCGGACGGGGCCGCGACGGCGGAGCGGGTGTGCCGCGGCACGATCGACGACGATCACCGGGCCGGGCCCCTCAGCCCGGTGCCGACCGGGACGCTCGGGGCCCGACGGAGACACCCGCCCGGGACCGCGTGCCGCGATCACACCCCGCCTTCCTGGCGGCTCGCAGGAGATTCCCGAGGCCAGGCTCCTATTCCACTTCCCGCACGGCGCCGGGTTCGCCGGCCAGTACCAGTTGGGTGACGGCGTGGCCGTCAGGGGTGCGCACCGTGACGCGGTACAGGCCCGGAGCATCCACGGTGGTCCTGGCCCTGATGTGTCCGTCGCCCCAGCCCGCTCTGAGGACCCGCGGGTTCCGGCCCGTGACGTCGGCTATCTCGCACCGGAGACCGGCCAGGGAGTTCACGCCGCTGAGCGTGATGTCCCAAGCGGCTCCGACGTCCACCAGGTCAGGGACGTCCAGTCCGCAGCCGGGAGCGCCCTGGGGCGGGCCCAGGTGTTCGTCGTCCCGCAGTACTTCCGCCACGGCCTTGAGCGCGACGCGATCCGAAGCCACGGCTCCGTGCTGGAGGGGAAGGGGGGTGACCGCGGGTCCGACGGCCGCGGAGTCCTTGTAGACGGTGCCGTCGCCCTTGACGTCGTAGAACCTCAGGCCGCCGCGCGGGTCGCGGATGAAGTCACCGTTGGTGTGCTGCCGGACTCCGTGGTGATGCGGGTGAACCACGCCGTCGCGGATGGTGAGGCTCTGCATGGTGGCCTGGTTGGTGCCGGCCACCGCCCAGTGTCCGGGCAGCCTCACGTTGGCCTGCTTCTCCTGGAACTCGACCGCCGCCTGGGCGAGATCGGCGTCACCGCCGATTCCCGCCACGTCACCGGGGGTGAGGCGACGGGCGTTCCTCCCGTCGATGAGGCAGGCGTAGTGCGGAAGGAGGTCGTGAAGGCCCGGCATGGTGGCTGAGACGGACTGCAGTTGCCGGTGCGGGAGCGGGACGGGGGTACCGCGCCCGGTGCTGAGGATCGCCGCCGCCTTCACCGCGCCGTGGAAGGGCGTACCGAGGGTGAGGACGGCGCGGGTGTCGTCGGCCAGCGCGCCGTCGTACGTGGCGTCGAGGGCGGCCCGGGTGACGAGGCCTCCCATGGAATGGGCGACGAAGACGAGGCGTGCGGGACGCTCGTCGACACGGTTGCGCCGGGCGGTGTCGTGGGCGGGATGCCGTCGCCAGGCGGTCAGGTGGCGGCGGGCGGCCCGGGCCAGCAGGTGGCCGTTGACCGCGACGGGCAGGCGCCAGTCGTAGGGGAACTCCAGGACGGCGGCCGGATCGGCGACGCAGCCCCGGACGGCGGCGATCAGGTCGGTGTAGGGCTCGAGCCCCTGGAGGTAGGGGGTCCAGGACGAGTGGCGCATCAGCTGGGTGGCCTTGATCCGGGTGGTTCTGCCTTCCAGTTCCTCCGGGGTCAGGCGCAGCGGCTCGAGGCCCTTGGGCCGTGTCCATGCCTTCAGCAGCCACGACACGCCGGATAAGCCCCATACGGTCTTCCGGGCGACGGTGTCGTAGAGCTCGCTGCCCATGATGCCGGGGACGATGACGACGGCGTCCTGGGTGACGTCGTCGGTCACCGTGGGTGCGGCGGAGGAGTTCGTGTGTTCTGCCCCATGGCGATTCATGGCTGTGAACAATAGAGAACATGCGGGGGGAGCATGGGGGGATCGGCTTGGCCGGGCGGACCGATCCGTCGAAGGGCGAAGGCGAAGAGGACGCGGGGGCGGCCGCCGGCTCACTGGTCATCGTGACCGTGGAGGACGGGGACCCGGAGTTCACCAAGGCGATCGAGGAACAGCTGTCGGTCGTGACCGCGTGGTGGAAGGCGGGGCCGGAACCGGGCGAAGGGTTCGTACAGACCGTTCTGCGTGCGCCGGAGGAGCGTCACGACGTGGAGCGTTTCCTGCACGGCTCCGGCATCCGGGAGGCGGCGGAGGACGAGGCGCTGGTCCTCTACGTCACGTCACACGGCGCTGTCGGCGCCTCCGCCCGGCACTTCCTGCTGCTGCCCGGCACCGACACCGACCGGCTGCCGGCGACGGGCATGCCGACGAACGAGGTCGTCATCGCGGCCCTCGACTCACTGGCCCGCCACGTACTCGTCATCGTCAACGCCTGTGAGGCGGAGGGCATCGACGTGGAGCTCAGGGCCCTGGTCCGCGACCTCGTCCGTCCGGGCACCCCGGACAGGGCGCTGAACGTCGTGGCGACGACGGGGGCCCGCTCCCCGGTGCTGGGCCGCGAGTTCGCCGTCGTCCTGCGCACGGCCTTCGCGTGGTTCCAGGACGCGGCCGGAATCACCCGTCCGTACCTGTCGATCTCCGAGTTCATGCAGGCCCTCGAGCAGGCCACCGAGCGGCTCAACGAAGAACGGGACCTCTCCCTCGCGGGCCCTCGGACGGTCCTCCAGGGCAAGCTCGGCGTCCCGGTCCCCACCCTGCCCAACCCCGGCTACCGGCCCAGACCGCAGGTGGTCACAGAAGCCAGGGAGGAAGTCGCGGCCACGCCCGAGGAACTGGAGTACTGGCTGGACCGCGCCAGCGGCCGCGCCGGCCCCGACGACCCCGGCTGGTACTTCTCCGGCCGCCAGGAGATCAACCGCCGGCTGACGAGCTTCGTCAAAGGTCCCGCGGGCGTCCTCATCGTGACCGGCACCGCCGCCAGCGGGAAATCCGCGGTGCTGGCCCGGGCCGTGACGCTGAGCGATTCCGCCTTCCGGGCGTCGCCCCGCTACGCGGAGGCGGTGGCCAAGGCGCCCGCGGACACCGTCCCGGACGAGGGATCGATCCACGTGGCGGTGTCGGCCCGCAACCGTGGCCCGCTGAGCCTGATCGAGGCCATCGGCACCCGGCTGGGCGGTGAGCCGGACCGTACGCGACCCGCGGCGGACGCGCTGCGGCAATGGCAGGAAGGACTGCGCGCCTTCTTCTCGGACCGCCGGAAGGGCACGGTCACGGTGGTCGTCGACGGTCTCGACGAGTCCCCGGCCGCCGGTGCCTGCGTCCGGGACGTTCTCGTGCCCCTCGTCGGCTATGCCGGCGGGGCCGGTGCCGCGGACAGGGTCCCCCTCCCCGCGCAGGCCACCGGCCCCGCACCGGCCGGACCGCCCTCAGGCCACGGCGGCCTGCGTCTCCTCATCGGGGTCCGCAGCACCAGCCCGGGCACCCCGGGGGCGGCCGCCGCCACCGGCCTGCGGGGGCTGTTGCAGGAACTCCTGCTCGTCTTCCCCGCGGCGCAGGTGGTGCGCACGGACGGAGAGGGGGTACGGGCGGACATCGCCGCCTACGTGAGCGCCCTGCTGGCCGGGGCGCCGTGGGGCACCGACCCGAAGGCGATCGCCTCGGCGGCACAGCGGGTGGCAGGTCATGTGGGCCGGTCCTTCCTGGACGCCCGCCTGGCCGCCGAACAACTGCGCCGCGACGACGGAATCACCCTGCTCCGCGACCCGCTGTGGCTCTCACGGCTCGACCGGGGCACCATGGGCCTGTTCGAGCAGGACCTCCACCGGGTCGGCGACGACGGCCTGGAAAGGGAGGAGGCGCTCGCGCTGCTGCGCGCCACCGCCTTCGGGCTGGGGCGGGGAATGCCGTGGGCCCAGGTGTGGCCGGCCGTGGCTTCAGCGCTGCTGCGGGCCCGCATCGATCACACCGACGAGAAGATCCGACGGCTCCTCGAAGGCCGGCTCGCCGGATACCTCACGCACGACATCGAGGACGAGCACGTCGTGTACCGGCCCGCCCACGAGCGACTCGGGGCGATGCTGCGCCGGTGGCCCCAGCCGCCGCACGGGACGAGGAGGGCCCCGGATGGATCCGGATGAGCGGCAGGGGAACGCCCACGCCGACGAGCGGCAGGCCCATGCGCGCATCGCGGCAGCGCTGGCGCGTCTGGTCAAGCCCGACGCGGCGACCGTGCCGCACCCCTATCTGACCCGGCACCTGGCCCACCATGCCGCGCTCGGCGAGGCACTGGACGACGACCACGTGCCGCCCGGCCTGCTGCCGTGGGTCTCCGGCGGCGGCGTCCGGGGCCTCCTCGGCCTCCCGCACACCCACCGGACGGACCGGGCATGGCTCACCGCGTGGGCCGCCATCGAGCCCTACGTCCAGGACGCGGACCTCCCCTCCCGCTGCTCCAGTCTGCACCTGGCCTACACGGCCCTGCGGTTCCCCGGCGTTCCCCGTCAGGACCTGCCCCAGGAGGCCGCGGACTTCGCGGGCTCCCGTCTGCGGGTCCTCTGGTCACGATGGGCACCGCCCTCCAACGTGCTCGCGACACTCAGCCGTCGCAGTACGTCGCTGGCCGCGGCCGAAGGCCCCGGCGGCGCCGGACTGCTCGCCGTGGGCGGTGAGTCGGGCGGCATCGAGCTCATCGACACGGCCACCGGCACGGCCGTCGGGGACCGGATTCCCGCGCACGACGGCGAGGTGCGGTGCCTGTTCTTCGTGGCGCGCCCCACCGGCGGGGGAACCCTCGTCTCCGGCAGCACCGACGGCACGGTACGCGTCTGGGACACGATCCGGGGAACGCTGCTCGACCACATGACGTTCGAGGGGCGCACCTGGACCGCCGCTGTCACCGGATACCGCGACGAGACGGGGACGTTGACCGTGGCGGCGGTCGACGGTGACGGCGCGGTGAAACTCTGGCGCGAGCACTCGGAGGAACTCCACCTGGCCGACATGAGCGCTCATCCGGGGGAACGGGCCGCGTTCGCGCTGGCCTCCGCCGTCGGCCACGACGGCCGGCGGCTGTTGCTCGGTGCCGGCCGCACGCTGCGGATCTGGGACACCGCGGACCACCGACCACTGGGTGAACACCCGGTCGACGCTCCCGTCAGGTGCCTGACCGACACGACCGTGCCGGGCCGGATCGCGACCGGCCACGGCGACGGCTCCATCACCCTGTGGGACACGGCCTCGGGCCCCCTCACCACCTTCCGGGGGGAGGGGGAGCCCGTCACCGCCCTGGCGGCACTGCGCGTCGACGGCACGGACCTGCTCGCCGCGGCCGGCTCGGGACCGACGATCGACCTGTGGGACACGGACACCGGGCGCAGGACCGGCCGGCTCACCGGACACACGGACGCCGTGACCGCCCTGCGCGCGATCCCGGCCGACGACGGTGACCGACTCGCCTCCACCGCTCGGGACAACACCGTCCGGCTCTGGAACGCGGACGCCGTCCGCCACACGATCCGGGGCACCGCCACGGCCCCCGCCGCCGTGGCCGCGGCGATCACTCCGGACCCCGTCGCCCCGCCACAGCTGGCCGTCCACTACAGCACCGCGCGGACCCAGGTCTGGGACACCCGCACCGGGACGGTCACCGGTTCCTTCGACAGGGGCTCGAACCACGCCTCGTCCGCCCTCGGCTGGGCGCCCGAGAAGGAGAACCGGCGCCTGCTCCTCTGGGCGGCGCCCGACCACAGCATCAGGGCCTGGGACCCCGTACGCGGTACCGCCGCGGACATCCTCCTCGACGGGCACTCCCGGCCCGTACGCGCCCTCGCCTCGACCGCGGCCCGCGGGGGACGGCGGCTGGCCATCAGCAGCGACGGTTTCACCGTCCGGCTCTGGGACCTGGACGAAGAACGACCGCTACGGCTGTGGCGGCACCCCTACACGGTCCGGACCGTGGCGGCGGCGTCCGACGGAGTCACGGCGGACTGGTTCGCTTTCGGCAGCGCCGACGGGACGGTACGCCTGGGGGACGCCACGGACGACGCGCCCGGACACGTCCTCTACTGCCGGCAGGGAATCATCAACGCCGTGGCCGTCAACGCGGGCACCTCCCCGTTGCCGCCCTTCCTCGCCAGCGGTGGGGACGACCACACGGTGCGCCTGTGGGACCTGCGTACCCTCGCACCCATCGGCGAGGGGCTCCGCGGGCACACGGCCGCCGTCGAAGCCGTCGCCACCTGGACGACGTCCGCCGACGTCCCCCGCTCCTACGTCGCCAGTTCCTCCCGGGACGGCACGATCCGGGTCTGGGACGCGACGACGTCGCGGTGTGTCCTGCAGCTGGCCACGGGAAATCCCGTGCACACCCTGTCCGTGCGCCCCTCCGGCGAATCCGCCGACACGGTCGTCCTCGCCATGGCGGGAGAGGCCGGAGTCGCCGTTCTCGAGTTGGACCTGGAGGAACCGTCGCCCACGCATTAGGCCGTGCGCCCCCTCAAATCCTTCGTGCGCCCCTCATGGGATCGGCGGGACCAGTCGCTCCTGTCCGTCCGGCAGCAGAAAATGATCGTTCGGCTGTGCTCGGACCCCGGACACCCGGCCCCCAGGCACCCGGACATCCGGCCCCGGACATCCGGCAGTACATGCCGACGCCCGTCCCCGCCGCGCACACGGCAGACGACGCACCACACCCGAGAACCGTGCACGTCCGTACCTCAAGCAAGGAGCGGCCCATGAGTGAGGGCACACCGTTAGAGGCAAGTCTCATACCGGCACCGGAACGCGGGGTGTGGCGCCTGGGGAAGGCGGAGGACCCCTGCAAGTACAACAGGATCAGCCGGGAGGACGACAGCCGCTCGGGGGGCAACAGGTGGAGCCTGGTGAGCTACGGCACCCTGTACTGCGCCTCCGATCTCGACGGGTGCTTCGCCGAGGCGCTGGCTCCTTTCCGCGTGGATCCCGAACTGCGTGAATTCATCGGTGACGACTGGAACGAGCCCTACTTCATGAGGCCGGGCCACCTTCCCCAGGACTGGCGCACCCGGCACACGCTGGTGCGGTTGCAGCCGGCCAAGGAAGCGCGGTTCCTGGACGTCGACGACGAGCAGACGCTGCGCACGCTGTCGAGAGAGCTCAAGGAGGAGCTGGCGCCGTTCGGCATCACCGATCTGACCGCCGAGCACATCCAAGGCACGAACCGCAGAGTGACCCGCCAGATCGCCGCCTGGGCGATCGCGCAGCGCGACCCGCGACAGGGCCGGCTGGTCCAGGGGATCGCCTACCGCTCCCGCTTCGGGATGCGCCAGTGCTGGGCCGTCTTCAGCGATGTCGATCTGGTGGAGGTGGAGAGACAGCCGATCTGGCCGGAGACCGAGGGGCTGCGAAGAGTCACCGACGAGTACGGGCTCACCATCCGCTGACGCCACGGGGTCACCCCTGTCATTCCCCACTCGCATCCACCGTGAAACCTCAGCCGACCGCGTAGCCCGAACGAAGGAAAACCCCAGCCGCCACCTGACACCACCAGGCAACAGGATGACACGAAGCCGCAGGTCAACACCCCAACTCAGCTCTCAGGGAAGCTTCTTGACCGATCTTCAGATGGCAGGAGTCAGCGCAAAAACGGTGGAGTTAGTGGTGGATTCTGGGTAGCCTTAACTCATTCGACTATTGGGGAGGGACCATGAACACCGTCAAGCACCAGTTACGACCGGCCGCCATCGCCATACCCGCGATCGCGCCGATACCTCCTGCCGGCACCCCGCAGGCCGGCCAGCCGAGCAACTGGCGTCGCGACAAGCTCCTGCACAGCCTGCACCCCCTCAGTCAGCCCAGCACCGGATCCGTCTCCGTGACCGGCATGCAGCGATGCTGACCACAGGCGTCTAGCGCCGTCACGATCCGCAGAGGTCACGCTTCCCCGCGGATCCGCCTTCCAGAAGCGTCACATCAGTCAGCGGCGCCAGGCCCGCATCCGCACCCCACGGGACGTGCGACAGGCCGAGTCGTCCGCAATCGAGTCCTGCACCCGTTGCCTGACACGCGACCGGTCGGCCACCCGCCAGGCGTGCAGTCGGCACACGAGGGAGGAAATGTCATGGCCACCAAAACCAACAGCCCCGCGGCCGCCAAGAGCGCGGCGAGCGCCGAGCGGGCCCACGCCACCACGGTACGCATGTCCATCGCGGACATCGCCCGTTTCCTGCAAGACAACCTCGGCCAGCGCCTGACCGCCCGCATCACCAACATCAACGACCCCCGACAGGTCGGCAAGTGGGCTTCGGGCGACTCGGCACCCCGCCAGGACGCCGAGGACCGCCTCCGCGCCGCCCTGCAGGTGTTCCAGCTCATCCAGGACGCCGAAAGCCTCTACACGGCACGCGCCTGGATGATCGGAATGAACCCCCACCTCGAGGACGAAGCCCCCCTCACCGTGATCGCCGAGGGACGCTTCAGGGACGTCATGGTCGCCGCACGCGCTTACGTCGACGGCGGCTGACCCACCGCGATCGGACACGCACGGCGCGGACTCTCGCGCCGCCCCGTGGACAGGGCCACAGGGCGGCGCCGCCACATGCCGCGGAGAAGGCGCGGATCCTCGGCACCCGGCCGCTCACCGGCTCCCCGGCACCGGGGTTCCCACGCAGGCCCTCGGCAAGACGTAGCAGCACCACGCCCGGGAACCATGCTGGCGCAGTACGTCCCCGAAGTCGTCGCCGGAGCGCCGTCCTCGATCACGTCCCTCGGCACGCTCCCGGAACGGAACGATCGTCGCCAGTGCGTCGTCCCATACGTACTTCTCAAAGGAGCAGTTCGAAGAATCCGCAGGTCAGAAAGTCCTCCACCTGCCCGCTCCGCCCAGCACGCACCGTCCGAGTCCCCCCGCGGACGCCCATCCGCTACCCTGTTCCATGGTCAGCCGCTGGCGTGGCTCTCGTCGGGCAACAATGCCGCTCAACAGGGTCCACACCACGTCCGGCCGACGGGCTTGGCCGCCTTGCCGAAGATCCACTCACTGGATCTCCTCCAAGGCTTCCTCCAAGCCCCCGCCTTCGTAGCTCAGGGGATAGAGCACCGCTCTCCTAAAGCGGGTGTCGCAGGTTCGAATCCTGCCGGGGGCACAGAGAGAAGGGCCAGCCCAGGAGGGGTTTCCCCTTAGGCTGGCCCTTCATCGTCCTAGGCGCCGTGCCACATGCGTGCCACTAATGCCACATCCCACCGAGGTGCCGGTGGGGCGCTCGGCCCTTTGCGCGATCAGCGATCGGGCCGGCTCTACGACTCGCTCTTGGTCTCGTCTCGGTCAGTGAGGAGCCCGCGAGCCTTCTGGATGTTCAGTTAGTCGCGCGACTTTCGATCATCCCCCTTCCATGTGTCGCGAAGGCTGCGCAGTGAATGGACTGCTCGTTGAGCCTTCTTGGACAGAGGGGGGATTGCGTCGAGGACAGCATGCGCTATGAAGCCACACGCACTCAGAGCAGCGACGGCAGTCGCCACCCAGGCGCCGTTTGACAATGGCGTTTGATCCTTTAGGCTGTGAGTACCACTGGTCTAGTCAAGTATGCGGGGCGCAATACCGCCACCGAATGACTGGCCACATCGTTACTTATTCGTGATTCACAGTTAGGCGCGTCTCCGACGTGTCCACACGCATGCATACCGAACGCCCCGCCGCTCCCCACGGCAGGGCGTTCACATGTACCGCACAACCATCACGAACCCTCACCCGTCTCCTAGCCGGGGACGCCGCCCCCATTCCCGCGGATCATGGCTCCAAGACGGTCTGCGATAGCCCGATCCCGGTCGCTGGTCATGTGTTGGTAGATCAACGCGGCCCGAGAGCTGCTGTGCCCCATGCGCGTCATCAGCTCCCGCGTGCTGGCCCCGGCTGTCGAGGCAAGCGTGTTGCCCGTGTGGCGAAGATCGTGGAAGTGCAGCTCTGCCGTAACGCCCGCAGCTTTCCGGGCCTTTACCCAGTCGTCCCGGAAGTTACTGCGCCGCAGTTGCCCGCCCTGCGGGCCGACGAAGACGTGCCCGTCGCGGGCGGGAGCGGCGAAGTGCTCCAGGTGGTGCGTAACCGCGTCGAGGAGTTCGGCCGGGAAGGAGACGGAGCGCACCCCGGCCGCGGATTTCGGCGCCTTGTCGAAGAGCTGGCCGTCCTGCAGCTCGGCCTGAGCGCGGCGCACGGTGACGGTCAGCGCCTCCAAGTCGACGTCCCGGCGCCGCAGGGCCGCCAGCTCCCCGAACCGCAGGGTGGTGAAGGCCGCCAGGAGCACGAGCAGCCGGTAGCGCGGCACGATGGAGTCGGCGACGGCGAAGACCTCCGCCACTGTGAGGACCGGCCGCTCAGGCACGTCGTAGCGGTCCGCGCCCTTGATGCGGCACGGGTTGCGCCGGATCAGCTCGTCGTCCACGGCCGTGTTCATCAGGGCGCGCAGCAGTTGGTACGCCTTGACCACCGACGGCTCACCGACGCCGGCCGCGAGGAGTTTTCCGCGCCAGCTTCGCACTCGGGCCGTCGTCACATCGGCCACGCTTCCGCCCCCGAAGGTGGGCAGGATGTGCAGCCGCATCACCGACTCGTTCCGCTCACGGGTGCGGTCGGCGAGCTTCCGGTCCCGCAGCCACGCGGTGGCGTACTCCTCGAAGTTCACCGCCCCGGCGTCCGGGTCCGACCACTGCCCGCGCGCAATGTCCGACTCGATGTGCGTCAGGGCGACTTGGGCATCGGTCTTGGTCGTGTACGTCTTCTCCGCCGGGCGCAGTTGTCCCGTCGCCGGGTCCCGGTAGCGGACCTGCCAACGGCCGGACGGAAGCTGCCGGACCGATCCGAAGTCCCGGCGCCTCCCCTTCTTGTTGGCCATCAGGCAGCCCTCCGCAGGGAGCTGCGCCGGTCGCCGATCGGCTGCACCGTGTTGGCGTCGATGAAGGCGTTCAGCGCGCTCTCCGGGATGCGGACGTGCCGACCGACCTTGACGAACACGATGCGTCGCTCGGCGATCAGGCGGCGCGGGAAGCGTTCCGTGGTGCCGAGGAGTTCGGCCACCTGCGCCACGGTCAGGTAGCGGTCAGCCATGTGTGGGTTCTCCTTCCGGTGAAGTAGCGGAGTTGCGAGAGGCGGCGAGCCACGTCTCTGCGGCGGTCAGTCCGGTGCCGGCGAAGCGCCAGTGGGAGAGGACGAGGACGGTGTCCGGGTCGGGCAGCGGGTGGCCGGCCTCGGCCGCGCGTTCGCGGGTCAGGGCTTCGTTGTGGTCGGCGCGTTCCTGGCGGAGGGCGCCGAGGGTGACGGAGTAGGTGCGGGACTTGGTGGAGAAGTGGCCGCGGAAGCCGAGCATGTGGGCCCACTTGCGCAGGCGCAGATCTTCGAGTTCGGGCAGGGCGCCGAGGTGCCAGCAGGTGAGGATCATGCGCCGGGCGTGGTCGGTGACGCCGGAGCCGATCAGGTCCGTGATCGGGTTGCGGATGGGGCGGTCAAGGGTGCCCGCGGTCTCGGCGCCCTTGGTGGCGTACTTGGCGATGTAGGCGGCCACGGCGCGGCTGGACAGTTCCGAGGTGCCGGCGAAGTCGGCCGAGCGGATGGGGCGGATGTCGAGCTGTTCGCCGAAGCGGAAGGCGTACGCGTGGCCGTCGAGGACCGGGCCAGGCGTCTCCGCGAGCCGGACCGCCGAGCGGATCGCGTCGGTGAGCAGTTCGGTCGTGGCCCAGGCCGGCGGGGCGTCCTCAGCGCCCTCCGGGCCGTCGAGGCGGATGACGGCGTGGAAGTGGACGGCGCCGCGCCGCTGGTACTCGGCAACCTTGGCGTAGGAGACCTTGAGGCAGTGGCGCAGCGCCGAGCGGTTAATGCCCGCGCGGGAGGCGAGCTGCTGGCGCAGGTAGGTGGTGAAGCGGCCCCACAGTGCCCCGGCGTGCGCGTTCCACAGGACGGCCGCGCGGTAGTCGTAGCGGTCCGGGTCCAGGGGCGTGCCCAGGGCGGGGTCGTCGTCCGGGTGGAGGCGTCCGCAGCGGCACCGACCGCCGCCCGGACGGTTGTGGACAGGGCCGAATGACGGGGCGGTGAAGGTGGCGAAGACGCGCGGGTGCTGGGCGACGGACGGGCTGATGCCCTTGCCGCCGCTCAGGCCGGCCGTGACGAGGTGGAAGGTGTCCTTGCGGTACACCTCGGCGCAGGCGGCGCACCGGGTGGCCCGGCGGTTGTTGCAGCGGATGAGGAGTTGCCCGGCCGGAAGGTCACGGTCGACGACCTCCCGGAGGATCTCGCCCGTGGCGGCGTGGACGTCGAGCCGGTGGCCCTCCATCCGGACGGGCCGCTCGCAGCCGCCGAGACGTTGGATCTGGCGTGCGTAGGTGCTGAGGTCGCCGTGCTGGGCGAGGGCCACCAAGCGGCGGATGGCTCCGGTCGGAGCCGCGGTGTGCATGTGCGGATTCCTCCTTGCAGAGAGGTCGGGAGTTCGGCGCGGCAAGCCCCCGCCCGACTTGTCGAGGGGGCTAGACAGTACGAGCAAGCCGGGCGGGCGGAAGGCGGTGAGGTCAGCGGCGGCTGAGAAGGGAGCGGACGACGACGGCGCACACAGCCACGGACGCGGCAGTGATGGCGACGGCGAGGAGCATGGAGACCAGGACGGCGCCGACGACCAGGACCACGGCGGTGCCGCCGCCGACGAGGGCGAGCGCGGTACCGGGCGTGAGCCGGACGGCCAGGCGGGACGACGCCGGGGCCGGGACGACCGAGGTGGCGGCGGTCGGCTCGACGACAGCGGGCGGGGTGACCAGGCCGGTCGGCTGGGGCATGGCGGGGAGCTTCGGTCGGAACATGAGCGGGTCTCCCTTCACGGTTACTTGACGGCGGTGTCGATGACGGGGGCCAACAGGCTGTCGGCGAGGAGGTAGCCGCCGAGGAGCAGGACGGCGATGAGCCACCAGGGCGGGCGGATGAGCTTGACGCCGAGAACCCCGACGACGAGCAGGGCGAGCCAGAGCGGAACGTCCATGGCGGTGATCTCCTGTCAGGCCGAGCAGCGGTGGGTACGGGCGGCGAGTTCGGCGGCGGCGCGGCTGTCGTACTCGGCGGAGAAGTCGCAGCGGGGCGCGGTGCAGGCGGCCAGGTGACGGTTCCGGCCGCGGTCGACGTACGAGGCGACGTTCACGGGTCCGATACGGCGAACGTTGCGGAAGCGGCGGTGCATGGTGGTGCTCCTCTCTCAGAGGTGAGCGGCGACGGATGCGGTCATGGACGGGGGCAGGCCGAGCCGGGCGCGCAGGGCGTCCGGGTCGGCGGGGCGGCCAGTGGTCGAGCGATACTCGTCGGCCAGCGCCCGGACGCGGTCGACGAGGGCGGGCGGCAGGGCGACGGCGGGAGCAGGCGCGGGGGCCGGAGTAGGGACCGGTTCGGCAGCGGGCTCCGGAGCCGGCCCGGGGTCGGCGGAGGACGCCGGCAGCGCCTCACGGTCGGGCCGGTCGACGGCGGACGGAGCGGCGTGCGGCTCCGTTTCGGCGTCTGCCGCCGGGGAGGCCGGGGCCTCCGGTGTTTCCGGGGTGTGCGGGGCGTGGGTCAGCAGCGTGCCGCCGAAGAAGGCGATGGCGGGCCAGCCGGCGACCGTCACGCGGAGCCAGGCCGGCACGTCGTCCAGATCGAGGAGTCCGGCCGTGGCGACGTTGGCGCCGAGGGAAGCGGCCAGGGCCACCAGGAACCACAGCCGCGGGCCACCGGCCGCCTGTCTCGCTCGCTGCTGCTGGCGCATCCGGCGCCAGGCGGCGACCAGGAGCAGGTCGACGCTCACGGGGTAGGCCCACGCCTTCCAGCCGTCCTGCCCGGCCGCAGCGGCCAGGTCGTGCAGGTGGGAGAAGGACAGGGCACCGGCGATGACGGCCTGAACGATCACGGCGTCCACGCGGGCCAGATGGGCACGCATCGGCTCGGTCTCCTTCCGGCGTGGTCAGTCGGTGGGCTTGAGCGAGTCGGCGCGCTCGCGGGCGAGGCGGGCCACCTCGGCGGCCTCGGTGTCGCCGGGCGCGTGGTCGGCGATGCGCTCCAGCAGATCCGCCTTACGGTCCATGAGCGCGGCGTACTCGGCAGAGGTCCGGTTCTGCCGGAGCGCGGCCAGGTCCGCGATGAGCGCGCTGACCTCGGCGATGGAGGGACGTGGCACGGGGCTTCCTTCCGGTTTCGGGCATGGGAGGGGTAGGGACATGGCGTGAGGCGGTCACGCCGGCCGTGGGAGAGGGAGTGCGGTTACTCGGTGGCCGGGCGAGCGGTGGGCACCGCGGCGGGGAGTGAGGGCGGCCCGGCCGGTTCGGCGACGACGGGCCGGAAGGCGTCGAGGCGGGGCAGTTCCGGGACCAGGCCGGAGGTGTCGCGGCAGACGGCCGCCGCGTCGTCGAGGGTGAGGTGGGGTGAGCGGACGCGGGACCAGCCGCCGGAGGAGTCGCCGACGACCGCGACGCCGGGCCGTTCGGCCGGGATGGAAGTTGCGGCCAGCGCCGCTTCCGGTGCGATGTCGCCGAGCGCCATGTTGGCGGACGTCTCGTCGTTGACGCGGTGGCAGACCCGTCCGGTGAGCTGGGCGCGGAGCATGGTGGCACCCTTGCCGAGTTCGGCGCCGAAGCGCTGCCCGCACACCTCCAGGTAGATGCCGGCCGCGCGGCCGAGCTGGGCGATGCGGATGAGCTTGGTGACCATGGCGTCCCGCCGCTTCTCGTCGTCCTTGCTCGCGGCGAGGAAGAGTTCGGCGACCTCGTCGACGACGACCACGACCGGCACCGGCCGCGCCTTCTCGGGCAGGCCCCAGACGTCCGAGGTGAGCACGGCGTCCGGACCGGCCCCGCCCGTCATGCCGATCAGGCGGAACCGTGCCTCCATCTCCTCCACCATGACGTCGAGGAGTTCGTTCGCACGGTCCGACGTGTCGGCGAGCGCCGACAACCGGGGCGCGAACGGAGCCAGTTCGACGCCCCACTTGCAGTCGATGCCGACGAGCGCGACGGGTTGCCGGGCCAGCCCGCACAGCAGGTTCCGCAGGTACACGGACTTGCCCGACTGCGTGGCGCCGAGGATCAGTTCGTGCGGCACGGTGCGGAAGTCCCGGACGTGCCAGTGCCCGTCTTCGCGCAACGCCAGCGGCAGGGACAGCGGTTCGGTCCGCAGCCACCGCCGAGGGGGCCGGACGTCGGCGAGGACGTCCCAGCCGATCAACCGCAGCTCCAGCCGTCCCGGTTTGGTGGGACGGACGTGCACGGCGTGCGCGCCCCAGGCGTGCCGCAGCCGGTCGGCCGAGGCGGTGAAGTCCTCGGGGGCCTGACCGGCCGCCATGCGCAGCCGCATCACGAGCCCGGACCCGGTCGGCAGCGGCAGCGAATGGCGAGGTGGCACGGGAGCAGCCTGCCGCCCCACCATCCGGGCAGTGGCCCGGCGCATGGCCGAGGCGGGCACCGTCAGGCCGCAGGCGTCCATGGTGGCCCGGTACGTGGCGAGCACCCGCAGCGTCACGGCCGGATACCCGACCAGCCACCAGAACAGGACCGGCAGCCGACGGCGCATCGCGACCAGCGCGGCCACCGCCAGCAGTGCCGGCACCAGAACCCACAGGGCATCGGTCATGACGCTCAGCCCTGCACCGCGGCCGGAGTGCCGACCATGACGGCGTCCGCCCGGTAGGCGATGCCGTGCCGGGCACGGCCGCCGAACTCGCTCTCCCAGGGCCGGGCCACCAGGCCGGACAGGAAGACCGGCGCGCCCATGGCCAGGCCCTCACCGATGCCCTTCTCAGGCACGGTGACCTTGATCATGTCCGAGCCGCCCTGGGCGATGAACACCAGCTCCAGGACCATGAGCCGGTCGTTGGTGACCAGGTCCACGACCACCTCGCCGGTCTGCCGGTCCCTCACCTTGACCTCGGGCAGCTTCGTGACCAGCAGAGTGGCGGACGAGGTGTCCACGGGGATGACACGCATTGTGTGAACCTCACTTGATCGGGCGTCCGTCACGGACACCGAGCCGTTGAATACCCCCCTAGACAGTGCAGGGAGGAGTCCGCCCCAACTGTCTAGGGGGGTTGACGGCTACCGTAACCCGACGCTCCGTCAACTGTCTAGGGGGGTATACGAGCGGGCTTCGAAGGCCATCCGAATGCGCTACGGCAGCGCCCAGTGAAGGGCCGTCGCGTCGTCGCTTGCCTTGCCGCGCGGCCAGCGCCGCCCGTCGAGGTCGCCGTTCTCTGCCTCCCGCACGCGGCGGATCAGTTCGTCCGGGCCGGCGGAGCCGAGGACGGCCAGCACCTCTCGCCAGTCGACGAGGGCGAACTGGTCGACGAGGCGCGTGGCGCCGTCACTCAACAGCGTCACGGATGCCAGCGACTCCAGCAGCACCGTTCCTGTAAGGGAGTGTTCGGCCGCCCGCGGGTCGGGGCCGGCGATCCAGAAGCCGCCTGGCTGGTTACGGAGCCCGGTCAGGGCGTCGCGGTACTCGGCCAGGGCGGCAGCGTGTTCGGGTGAGCCGGTGGGCAGTTCGTCGACCGGCGCGCGCAGTCGTTCACCGACCTCGTCCAGGCGCTGGTCGGTGACGGCAGTCGTCCTCCCATCCCTGTCGGCGAGGAGGAGGGTCGAGTCACCGAGGACGAGGTATTCCAGAGCTCCCCCACCGGCCCGGACTGCGACGACCGTACTGGTCGGGCTGGCCCGATAGGTCAGGTCGCAGGTGTCCTCGTGCAGCGAGCGGACGTCCCGGATCGCGTCGGCGAGGCAGTCGGTGAGCGGCCGGGCGGGGTGTGCCGTGATGCTGCTCAGCAGCAGCCCGCCCAGCGTCGAGGAGAACCAGGCGACGCCGTGCACGCATCCGGTCTCAGCGCCGGCCACACTGGCACCGTCGAGGAGGACGGCCGCGCCGGGAGCGACGGCTGCGAAGTCCTCGTTCTGCTGGCCCGGTTCGGCGGGCAGGGAGCCGAGGGCGACGTTCACGCCGTCGTCTCCTCGTCGTGCAGGTAGAGGGGACAGAGCAGTTCGACGGACTGCGGTTCGTCGGTCTCGGGGTCGTACTCGACGCTCACCAGCGTGGAGAAGTGCCGCTCCCCCACCTGCCCCCAGAGCGTGCCGAGGTCCGAAGCGAGGAGGTGGACGACGCCGAGGGAGCCCGCCGTGTGGATGCCGGCGATGGCGAGCACCGAGCCGTTGCCGTCCGGGCGCGGCAGCCTGCCGAGGTATCCCACGTCGTGTGGGCGGCGCGGTTCGATGTCCGCTCCCGCGTGGTACGCCGTGCCGGTGCGCCGGTCCACCAGCGCCCATGGCTCGCCCTCCGGATGCTCCCAGCCGAGTACCGGGTCCTGGGCGTACAGGTCGCTCATGACCTGGGACATGCCCGGCCCGCAGACGACGACCAGGCCGTCACGGTTGAGGTCGACTTCACCGCTCACGAGTACGTGGCCGGAGCTGACGCTGAGCCCGTACGTCTTGGCCAGCTCCTCCAGGCGCTTCCCGGAGTTCACGTCGGCCATGGCGACGACCGGGCGCTTCTTCGCGTCGTCCCACCGCAGCGGAGTCACGACCGTGACAGCACCCGTGCCGAGGAAGGCCCCCTCGGGTGCCGGGCCGGTGTGCCGGATCTGATGGATCCGCCCGCGGCTCAGGCCGGCCTTCTCGGCGATCTGCGCATAGGACAGTCCCTGAGCGTGGAGGTCCTGGACCACACGGCGGCGGAGCCGGGCGAGCTCGGTCACCTCCTGCTGCGCGTCGGCCAACCTCGTGGTGACCTCACGCAGGAGCAGGTACGGATCATCGATCGCCATGATCCGCTGCAACTCGTCCGACATGACCACACCTCCCAGAAGTACCCAGGAGTCTAGGGCCCTAGACGGAATGGGCGGCAGGCGCCGTCCCGTACGGCCGCCGACCACGAAGAACCGGAACCGCCGCCGAGGCACACCCCGAGGACTCACCAGCCACCACCCACGAGGCAACCGCCGGCTATCGCCGACAGGAGCGCGGTCACGCGCCCTCCCATGCCAGCTCGGCCCATACGGAACGCCCGTCTGGCCAGTTCTTCACACCCCAGTCCTTGGCGCAGGACGCGATCAACAGCAGTCCGCGCCCGCCCTCTTCATGGCTGGTCACGTTGCACAGATGCGGCACACGCTCGCCGCCCTGGTCGACCACCTCGATGCGCACGAGACCGTCACCGAATCCGACGATCACCAGGAACCAGCCGTCGGCCGAACCGCTCCGCGAGTGCCGCACGGCGTTGGTCGCCAGCTCACTGACGACCAGGACGGCGTCATCGACCGGGCCCCCTTCGGCGATCATCGCGGCGACGAAGTTACGGGCCTGGACCACCTGCTCGGCCAAGCCGGGGAAGGCACGGCACCACTTGGTACGCATGGCAAGCTCCTTGTCTGCGTCTAGGGGTCTAGACGACGCAGCGGCAGAGTATTCCCGTACATGACCAGCACACCAGGCATGCAGAGGAATTATTCCTCTAAGGGGTGACGATGTCCCCCAGCTCTCGGAACTCCTTCATCACCCGCAACAACAGCTCCCGCACCTCATCACCGAAGACGGCAGCCTGCTCGAAACGACCGAACGTCTCCTCGTACGCGGCCAGCTCGGCGGAGTCGACCGACACCCGCTCACCGGCGAACGCCTCGACCACGACGGCCTGTTGGTCGCACAGCGTGAACCCATGACGAGGCAGAAGCGGCACCGGCCGACGCCACGGGATGACCCCGAGCCGTACCGTGCTCAGACTCTCGACCGCCAACAACCGGTCGAGCTGGGCGAGCATCAGCGCCGGCGTTCCCGGCCAGGTCCGCAACACGGCCTCCGTCAACACGAACACCGACTCACGCCCCGGTTCGTACAGCACGCTCTGCCGCTCCACACGGGCAGCGACAGCACGACCGACCGCCTCAGGAGTCGAGTTCGGCGCACTCTCGAAGACGTGCCGGGCGTACTCCGCACTCTGCAGCATGGCCGGCAGAACGATGCACTGGAACGACCGCACCAGCCGAGCAGACCGCACCGCTTCATTGAGGGCAGCCCCAGCGGAAGCTTCACCATTGGATGCCGGTCCAGAGTCTGCGGCAGCCTCCACGGCGACCAGGAGGTCACGCACTTCACGCGCGGTCGAGTCGTCGAGGCCGAGGGCACGCGAGAGCCGATCCAGCACGTCAGGACTCGGAACCATGCGCCCGGTCTCGACCTTGGAGACGGTCGGTTGCCCTACACCGGCCCGCTGTGCCAGCACGGCACCCGTCAGGCCAGCCTCAGTACGCAGCCCCCGAAGACGCACCCCGAGCGCCTTCATCCGCTCCCGCCGCTCACTCCCCATACCCAGGGTTCTACACCACCAGAGGGCTACAACCGGGTCCTCCCACCTCACTGAATTGGGGTCGACCAGTCACCCGACGAAAAGTAGTCGAGACGTCCCACACTCCTAACCGATCATGCAGCTATGCCACTGACAGCCACCCTCGCCCGAGTCGACGCGGATCTGGCAGCCGGTCGTGTGCCCATGGCACGTCAACGTCTACGCGGACTGGTCTCCTCCTACCCCAACGACCTGACCCTCCGCCGTCGCCTGGCAGAGGTGTACCGGCTGTACGGAGAGCCCGCGGAAGCGGGGCGCTGGATGTACCTCGAGGAGGACCGGAACGCGGACGAGACCTCCGCCTTCGAAGCGAGGCACCGGACACCCCAAGAACGCATGAGGGCACTCGCGTGGCGTGGTCCCGAGTCCCTCGCCCCGTCCAAGTTCGCCGTGGAGCAGCTGACAGCAGTACGAACCGCCTGCTCCGAAGCCTTGGGACGCCCGGTGAACTGGGACTCGATACCTTCCACCCCGGACGACGAACCAGACGCCGACACTGGGAAGTTCAGCGGATTCCTGGCAGGAGCCGGCTGCCTGGCCGTGGTTTTGATGATGCTGGGAATCTGGGTGAACGGACTGATCGCCCTGTTCAACTGACCCATGCACCGGCAGACGCTCCACCGTGCCCGCCACGGCATCGGAGCGTGATTCAAACTTTCTCTACTGGTTCAAGCACCCGTCGTCGCTTCGCTCCTCCGGGCGGGCGCGGGCGGCCGGCGGCGCCCGCGCTCATGTCTCCGCCCCGCTCGGCACCGCCGGCCGCCCGCTCCCGCCCCAAGAGGCAGGCACACAGTGCATGAGGTCAGAACACGTCGTAGCTGGGGCGGTCGGCTCCGCGACTTTAGCCAGCCACTTTGGCGCGAGCCTCGAAGATCATGGCCCCAACGTCGTGCTTTACCGGGCAGGTCCACAGACTGCCCGACGCGCCGGAAGCTTACGGGGCCATGATCACTCGCGCCAAAGCAGCTCCCGGCCAAAGTCGCTACGCCGACCTTGCGCTCTACCCCACACCTAGTGGACACCCTAGGCTGTTGCGTCACGAACAATCCTCCTGAGCAACTTCCACCCGGTTCGTATCGTGAAGTCATGAGTCTCCGGAAGTGAAATGACGAACAGGCCCATACAACACAGAATTGCCTCGCTAGCGGTTGCAGGGGTGCGACGAGAATGGAACCTGCAAGGACATGCAGTAGACGAGATCCAAGAAGACTACGGGGAAGACCTCATGGTGCAAATTTGCTTCGAGGGGCGCTTGGACCCGGCAAGAATTTGGGTGCAAGTAAAGGGAACAGAGAAGGACTGTTCAACTGGGCGACTGCCGCAGGTTAACGTGAAAGCTAAGCAGGTCCTGCGTTGGGCACGAACCGCTGACCTTGTGGTTGCAGTGCTCTGGGACACGACCAATGATCGTGGTTGGTTCACTCTCCCCCAAGATCAGTTCGATCACGTAGAGCTGTCTGGTCGCGCCGACAGATCCGTTCGACTCAGCTTCTCGCATGATTTTCCATTTGATCAAACAGCCGTGAAGCGACTCGCATGGGCTGCCCGCATCGAGCACGCCAACCGCTCAGTGGTCTACGCAAGGGCATGCCTAGAAGAGGCGGTCGAGATGGAGCTGGAAACGACTAAACAATTCCACAAGGGGGTGCTAGCGTCTCTAGATTTTGATTTTGGCGTCGCAATCAATGCCGTTAAACCATCTGGTGGCTTCACAGAAGATTTTCCGAAAGTCGTTTTCGAACACTTGAAGAATCAAGCCCCTGACGATCTGGAGTCAGCCACCAAAAACGCCATGATTTTGGGCGTCTTTGAGATGATCCATAATAATTGCGCCGGAAATGGAGCACCCCTCGCACTAGTTAAAGAGCTTTGCTATGTGTTCTACCCGTTGCTATTCGATAGCAAAATGATGACTATGCTCGAATCGGCGAGGACTATCTCACCAAAAGCACAAGAAGATGCAACTGGCGAATAGTCGCCAGCCTTACGCACGTGCGGGATCTCGGCCAGCGCTCCAATGGGCCATGTAAATGTAGGTGGGCACAATCGCAGGCCGGCGTTTAATCTTTCAGTCTCTCTAGACCCTAAGAAGCCAGACCTTGCCTAATTCGTTCACGAGCTATATTGAACGAACGGTTCGGCACGGGAACGTCGTTCTCGACGATCTGTGTGTAGGTAGCGCTATGCCTTCGGAGCATTTCTTCCGCCGCGTTGAATTCACCGCCCTCAGAAAGAAGACCTATCTCCAATCGGAGGCGATGCCGCAGTGCGGTGTACGAGCGAGCGGAAATTTGATAGTCGGCAGCCTTCTTGGTTGTCCCCAGGAATGAAGCGGTGGCAGCAACTGCTCCTGCCACTGCTGATACCGCACCCCAGAAATCTTGCTTGGTAGTCGCCGACATGAATCCCGACACGGCAGCAACGCATGCAGGAATGAACACCATAAAGCGTCCCCATAGTTCTGCCTGCTTTGCCGCCTCGAAGTATGCTTGAGCGCTGTAGAGGCAGTTTTCCTCAAGCCGCTCAAGCTCTCGCTTAACCGCAGTGAACTGGTCCGGGTTCATCTCATCTCTTCTCGTGATGTTGGCACCTTAGGGTTCTGTTCCAAGTATGCACAAAGCCATTTTAGGCCTGGAAAAGAATGGTGAACATCACGGCGATATCGCTCGGAAAGGTACGCGGATTCGTACAACGCTAGGAGGAGAGCTCTACGCATGGCTTCGCTAGGCTCTCGTTCGAATTCATGCCGAAGTAATTGAGATTCAGCTACCGAAGCACACCGACCGAGATAGCGGGCAGCGAATTCGCGAGGGAACTCCTCACGGTTCCTGTCATAGAGGATGTTCCAGGCGGCCTCCTTCATGTATTCACTTTCTTCGTTCATGCGAATGAAGTAGCGAAGGATCCGCTGCTCAATGTATGGATAGCTTGGACTCGCGGACGAATGCATGAAGTCAGTTAGTTTTCTCCGGATCTCCGGCAGGCGGTGCCCGCAAACTGCGAAGTAGGCGAAGATCTCCTTAGATACGTGTGCGATGTAGCGAAGGTTATTGAGGCACCAACTGACCGCGTAATCGTCGCCCTGTCTTCGCAACTTGTTCAACGCGTACTTCAGACGACGGATGTCGATCTCGGGTTCTTCGCAGATCTCATCAAAGTAATCCCGAATTTCGTGGACTACTTCGGGATCACCTACAAATACCGCGTGATCGATGGACGACTCGCGAGCATTTTTCAGACGGTCGTAAGCCGTATCGTAGTCTACGATGCCAGTCTTATGTCCCGCCATAGACAGCTTTCTGGCACGAAATATCTTGTTGACGTCCACGAGGACATCTCGTAGAGAGTTCCAGCTTTCATCGAAGACTGAAATGTCATCCGAGTAACGGAAGAAGGGAATTCGGTTGCGAGACAGAAACTGATCTACCGAAGCCAAGTAGGCGTTAGCCAGTATCCCAGAGGCGTCTGACCCCTGAGGTAGCCCCCAGGCGTGGTTGATGTTCTGGAACTTGCGGAGAAAGACGGAAACCCTACTCACTGCTAGTTCGTTGGAGACCATGATGCCGAGGTCTTCCGACAGCAACTCCACGTCGATATGCTCATAGAACGAGGAAACGTCAAGAGTCGCCATGTGAAATCTGTGATTGCGTTTCAATGTTCGTAGTGCATTGCGCCTCATGAGTTTCCATGAGTAGCTCCAGAATATTAGTGCGCCCGTCTTGTGGTTCCAGCGATAGCTGTATACAGACTGGTGCCTGTGCCGATCCACTTCTTCCGCAAGATCAAATACGAGGGAGTCGTAGATCAACCTATCCCTAGCCGAAAATCTCGCGAGAGGCCTCACAGATATCGCGTTCTTGGGGTAGTCGACGATCTCTGTGTGGCGAGGGCCGTAGTCGCCCTCCAGGATCGAGCGCTCTAACGCTTCGCGATACCCCTTATGCCACTGGTCTTGGACGTCAGCGTACAGAGCTACGTCGGGTATCTCTGAGAATTCTTGATCATCGACCAGCGCCTTAAGCGCAGTGTCAAGCCGTGCTGACAGATCTTCCACGGCTTCCCCTGTCCCCCATCCCCATCACCCCGCGCTGAAATGATAGGTGCACTTGCCCGTGTCGCGGGCCCAGTTGCAGCGGGCGAGCGTGGCGACGGCCGAGACGCCGGCTCTGCCGACGCAGCAATGGCAGTGACGGCAGTGCTGACGGCAACGACGGCGAACGGCAGCGGCACTCGGCGGCCCGACATGGTGGCGGCACGAGACGATCTGACCGACCCACCAAGGCGCGCCCGCATCTTCTAAGCGCCGGGTCACACCCCCGTGCTCGTCACGCCTGGTCGGGCTGGGCCGACCGGCCGGGTGAACCTTGGAGGCCTGCCGCTGCCGGAGCTGTTCCGCTGACATCCACCGCTGACATCAACGACCGCGGACGGCAGCGACAACCAGCAACCGCGTGCAGCACCGGTGCACGAGGCGAGCCCTCGCCGGATCAGGCGGAGAGCGAACTTGTAAGGCGGTGGTCACGTATCGAGGGTCAGACGGCAGTGACGGCAACGCTGACGGCAACGAGCGCGGACGCCGACAACACTCAGCAGCCTGTCCCTGCGGACCCGCTGGTCCAGCCTGCTGGGGTGTGCCCACATCTTCTAAGCGCTCGGCATAGGTTGAGTCCTTCCCTGCCAGCGGCTGCCCGTCACCGGTCCAGTCGTGGTACGAAGCAACATGCCCATCACGATGACCGTCAGAGGGTTCTCGATCCCCGGCGATGCCACCTGCATTGTGTGCCGGCAGGTCCACCCTGTCTGGCCCTCGGAGAACCTGATCCCTCGACTTCATGATCTGGATGAGGACCCTCATGCCTGGGGGATGGTTCTACGCATCTTGGCCGCAGCTGGTGATGGGTCTACCGACTGCAATCGACCGATGGCCTGGACTGCCGTTGAGCACTACCGGCGCATGAGTGTTCACCTCAGCGACCGTAAACGGCATAGGCATTGGGAACATCGGCGGGACGGCAAGTCCCCGCTGCTGATGCATGAGGCGATGATCTACCTCTTCCACTCCCTAACGCTGCTATGGGCCCACGTGGTGGCGGAGGCCCGCGGAGTCGGCTACGAGACGGTACTCGACAACTGGGTCATCGACGGCGCCAAGCAGCTCATCCGGGGGGTTCAGGAGGAGGCCATCAACGTAACGGCATCCACTCTCGCGCTCTGTGGTGCTGTGGCCAGTCCTGACGGCAGAAGCGCAGATGCAGGACTTCTTCACACGCAAGCGCGCGGCGCCGGGATTGATCTCGAAGAGATCAGCGCATACGTCCCGGGAAACGTCTACGACGCGGAGGTTGAACTACTGATGGCGGCGGCAAGCTTCTCGATCTACGCCGGAGCCCTGGTATCCCAGTTGGAGTAGTTGGCGCTTGGGGCGCAGTTCTATCGCTCTCGAGAGGTACACGTGGGAGGCCGGGGACGTGCGTTCAATCTGCCGTGGACAGGGCCGACTCACCCGGTCGCATACGTGGCGCCGACCAGCGGCGTTGCCGGAGACCGAAGGGCCCCACGGAGCCATGTGCAAGCACAGCCGCTCCACCAGTGCTGTGGGCCGGGAAGGTTCACGGGGTTTACTCGTTGTGCTGGTTGGGCAGAGAGCTCCATCCAGGTGGCTGAGGTGGCACCACCGGTTAAGATCTGCGGGCTGACTGAGCAGGAGAGGCAAAAGCTGCAGCAGATCGTACAGCGAGGCACTACAAGATCGAATTGCAGCTACTTCGTGCCGGCTACGCAATCGACTGGCCGACGAGCATCAATTCCGGAACCAGCCCGGGCTGGAGCAGCGGGGGTAACTCCCGTGCTGTGCAAGCCACACGGACAGGGGGGCACATGCCAAAGTGCACAGGCCGAGGATGCACAAATGAAGCGCGCCGGACACCCTACGTAGAAGGTGTCTACTGTCGGCCATGCGTTCGCGCGCTGCGAGAACCCCGCGAGTCTGACGCTTACCTCGAACAGGCACGTAAAGAAGCAAGCGCGGCCAGACGCCGGTTAGCCAAACGGCTCGCCGAGCAGGCTGCGGCACGCCGAGCTCGGCAGGGCCTGGCATTGAAACCCCCGGGGCCACTGCCGACGACGTCCCCCGGTTGGTGGGAGATCAACGACCGGTGGTGACACGGGCACCTGGACCACGAACGCAGAAGGTGGGCGATGTACGGCCGGAGCGAAGAGGCACGGAATCAGTTGGCCAGTGTCGGCTTACTGGCAGCGTGGTGGAGGCCAGTGGGGGTACAGCGAGGCACACGCGCCTGATCGGTCGGCGCACTCGCCGTCGTGGCTGGCTACCGTCGGCTGAGGTTCGTGCCACAACCGTGCCAGATGCAGGGGTCAGCCACGGTCAACACCGGTGTCCTGTGGTCGAGTAGCCGCTTGCTTCCTCGCCCAGCAAAGCCACAGCTCAGGCGCGAGGTTACCCCGCCTCTCTCCTAAAGCGGGTGTCGCAGGTTCGAATCCTGCCGGGGGCACAGCGAGAAGGGCCGGTTCGAGAGAGTTTTTCTCCGGGGCCGGCCCTTCGTCGTTTCGAGGACCGCGCAGGACGGCTGTCGCCACGTCGTCCGCGGGTACGCGCCCGAGCCATCGGGAGGAACGCCAGAGATCGCCCTTCGTCGATCACCCGGAGGACCTGATACCTCTGATCGCCTGGCGGTGACCTGGAGAGGCGGTGCCCTGAACGAGGATGACGACAGGGACTTCTGGGCTGGGCCGCGGAGAAAGTCAGGTCTCCTGACACAGACCGTGGCATACTTCAAGTATGGCAACTCGGAAGATCACCATCACCGTGCCGGAAGAGCTTGTCGAATCGATCAAGGAGCGTGTCGACGCACGAGGGGTGTCCGGCTACATCGCGGCCGCCGCCGCCCATCAGGACGCCATGGACCGGTTGCGCGAGCTGGCCGAACGCTTTGAGGAGGAGCACGGGCCGGTGACGGACGACGAGCAGCAGGCAGCGCTGGACCGCATCGCCGCCATCGACGGTTGGCATGACGAGCGGCGATCGCGCCCCGGTGCGGCCGCATGAGCCGCGCCGTCCGAGCGAAGCTGCACCAGCCACGACAACGCGTCTTCGTGTTCGACTCCGAGGCCCTTTCCAAGGCGATTCAAGGAGATCGGGAGATGGTCGCGCTGATCAAGGCGGCTCCGCGGCTCGACATCCCCATCGTCACCTCGGCCCTCACCACCTTGGAGGCATGGGATCCTCGCGAAACGTCGAGGCAGGCACTGTGGAACTGGACGCTGTCCCGGATCCGCATCGTGCATACGGACGACCGGGTGATCGCCACGGCACGGGACATGTTGAAGACCGCCGGTCTGCACGGGCACAAGTACGCCATCGATGCCGTTCTGGCAGCCGTGGCCGCACGGGAAGCCGAGCGGGCAGCCCAGGCGACCGTCTTCACCTCGGACACCGACGATCTGAACCAGCTTCTCGCAGGCCGCCCCGTACGGGTCGAGAAGGTCTGACGGGACACGTGCACCTCGCTCGGGTTGCTCGCCGGCTTCCGCCGGGCAACCCGCGCCTTCACCGGACGGCACCCACCGGCACGCATTCACCACGTGCGTGCCTCCCCGAGTCGGCTTCGCAGGACTGCACCACGGTGCGGGATCAGACGCTGTTCACTGCGTCCACACCCGCAGGAACTCTTCGGCCGGGATGGCCTCCAGCGGGTCCTCTTCAGGATTGATCGCCTGGTCTGTCAGGAAGCCGTGCTCGTCCTCCAGGTGCTCCCAGCCGTACCGGTGGAGTTGGCCGGCCGAAGTCAGCTCGGCTTGCTTGATCACGATCAACTCGCCGCGGTCGCGTACCGCCTCGATGTACCACAAGCCCCCCTCCTCGTCAGCGTGGCGGAAGTGATGCCGATGGGTGGCGGCTTCATCGAGTGCTCGGAAGTACACCACGGTCTCTGCCTTGATGCGCTCCAGGTCAACCACGGGACCATCGTGTCAGCGAGCGCACGCGGTGGTCCCGTTCTGACATCCACGAGTGACATCAACGGCGCCGGACGCCAGCACTCTCAGGCGGTCTGGCACGGCCGGCGTGGCCAGGCGGCTCCCGGGCAGTGCCATGAAGTGATCGAACTCCTGAAGCGGGTGTCGCAGGTTCGAATCCTGCCGGGGCACACGGCGCAGGGCCGGTTCGAAGGGCTTGATCCTTCGAACCGGCCCTGCGCCGTGATCACGTCCGTACCCCAGCGTGCTCCCACCGCACCAGTGCCCTGCCGTCAGCCTTCGTGGGGCACCCTCGGGCGGGTAACCGGCACGACGGTGAGGAGGTCGTCCAGCCCTTTGAAGTCGTCGGGGTTGGTGGTGAAGAGGGGGAGGTTCTCCGCCACGGCGATGGCAGCGATCATCAGATCGGCCACCCGGCGGCGCGGCTTGCGGCCGGCGCCGATCACTGCGGCACAGATACGGCCGTAGATGCGGGCCGCTTCGGCGTCGAAGGGGATGGGGTCGAACTCGTTCTCGGCGCGTTGCAGGACGTCGAGCCTGCGGGCGCGTTCGGCGTGTTCGTCGTAACTGCTCTGTTCGTCGTTGCGACGGACCTCGTGCGGACCGGCGGACAACTCGGCCAGGGTGATGGCGGTGATCGCCATTTCGTCCGGTAGCTCCTCGGGGGCCACCCAGCGGCGCAGAATCATGATGTTGGTGTCGAGGAGGCCCTGCTGATGCGTCGGGCGGTCAGCGGTCATAGGGATCGTCCGAGTAGGTGTCGGCCGTGGCGTCCTGGTCGGCGCGGAACCTGTCGAGGTCGATACCGGGAGCACTCTTGGACATCGCGGCGAACTCCTGGCGGGAGACGAACCGACGGCGTCGACGCAGCGGGACGAGCTGGCCGATCGGATGTCCGTCGCGGGTGACGGTGAACGACTGACCGCCCTGTACGGCATCCATGATCTCTCGGGACCGGCTGCGTAGATCCCGTTGGGTGATTTCGGGCTGAACGCTCATATCAACCAAGGTAGCACCGGGTGCTACCAGGTGACACATGGCGGTCGAAGGCTTGCGCCGACAGACCTTCGGCCGTAGCGGCCGGGTATGGCCTTCGCTGATCGATCCGCTGGAGCGACGGACCAAAAGGTCTTTGACATCCACGACTGACATCAACGACGCCGGACGGAGTCGTACCTCAGCACTCCTTTCCGATCGCCGTGCCAGTGAGCAATGGCGGCAGGGAGAGGAACGGATCGAACTCCCCAAGCGGGTGTCGCAGGTTCGAATCCTGCCGGGGGCACAGAGAGAAGGGCCAGCTCAGGAGGGTTTCCCTCCCAGGCTGGCCCTTCGTCGTGTTCGGGGTCGTGCCACACGCGTGCCACTAGAGTCCACGCGGAGTCCACATCCCCTGAGGGTCGTCCGATGGGTCGTATGAGCTGATCAGGGCCGTGGCCTGGTGTTCGCTGAACGAAGGGGGTCTCATGTCACGCGATGCAGCCGAAGCAGAGGCAGGGATGAAGGGGATCACGTTTCCTGCCTGGCACGGAAAGCACTATGTGACCCTGGCTGAGCTACTGGTTCGCCTCGGCAGCTTCGGTCTGGACCTGACGTGGCGTGTCGAATTCGACGAGATCGTCGATCCCCGCTGTGTCGAGATGGAGAGAAGGTCCGCCGACGCAGGTATGGACACGTTGACACTGTTGTCGTTGACGACCCCCTTCCTTCAGTTGGTCAACGCCGAAGCACGTGGGTTCGCTAAGGACAAGCTGGTGCTCGTCCTGACCGAATTCGACAGCTCCTTGTGGGATGTCAGGGCTGTCGACGAGCGCATACTCAGCGAACTTCGCCACCACTACCTGGGCGCCGAGGAACTCTGAACGGGGCGCTTCACTCCGGACGGCGCCTAGCCAGCGGCCTCTCCCCCACCCTCGCGGATCATGGCCCCGAGCCGATCAGCGATGGCCCGGTCACGGTTGCTGGTCATGTGCTGGTAGATCAGCGCCGCGCGCGAGCTGCTGTGCCCCATGCGCGTCATCAGCTCACAAGTGCTGGCGCCAGCTGTCGAGGCCAGCGTGTCGCCCGTGTGCCGCAGATCGTGGAAGTGCAGCTCGGCCGTGACGCCGGCGGCCTTCCGGGCCTTGACCCAGTCGTCCCGGAAGTTGCTCCGCCGGAGCTGCCCGCCCTGTGGCCCGACGAAGACGTGTCCGTCGCGGCCGGGAATGGAGAAGCGCTCCAGGTGGTGCGTTACCGCGTTGAGGAGCTCGGCCGGGAAGGAGACGGAGCGCACGCCGGCCGCGGATTTCGGTGCCTTGTCGAAGAGCCGGCCGTCCTGCAGTTCGGCCTGAGCACGGCGCACGGTGACGGTCAGCCCCTCCGGGTCGATGTCCCGGCGCCGCAGGGCCGCCAGTTCCCCGAACCGCAGGGTGGTGAAGGCCGCCAGGAGCACGAGTAGCCGGTAGCGCGGCGCGATGGAGCCGGCGACGGCGAAGACCCGTGTCTTCCGGATCAACGTCGAGGAAGACACTTCTGTGGTCACCGCTCCGAACAAGGTCGTCGACGACGTCCACCATCCCGGGGATGCCCCGGTCGCGGACGATCAGCTCATCCCAGGCGTAGAAGTACCTGCCACCGAGGCATTCACCGGTCTGTCGCCAATGGTCCATGGTCCGGAGCCCACGGCATCTGAACTGGTCGGAGCCGTGGGCTTCGTCAGGTCCGTGGGTCGGCGGAAGGGGCGGGAATCGGGGCGGCAGTCAGGCATGCCCCTTGTCGCTTCGTCGCAGCTCAGCACAGCGACCACCACCAACGAGACCCGAGCTTCCCCAGCTGAGGGCTTGGATGTCGGACCCGGTTGCTAACTTCCGCCCTATCAAGAAACGGACGGGAGATGAGGGCTGATGGGGGCTTCGGGGTGGGAGTACTACGTGCCGTACCAGGAGGACCTGAACGCTGCGCTTCAGCAGTTGCGGCGCGAGGTGTTCGAAGCTGGGGACTACTACTGGGTCAATGGCGGCGACTGGCGGCCGGAGGCGGAGCGGGAGCCGCGACCGCAGTCGCTGGAGGAACTGTGGGAGGACGAGTTGGTCCAAGAGACCGGCACACACTCGATCCTGGACGTCTTCCACGTCGTGGAGCCTGACGAGACCCCGGACTACAGCACCGTGGAACCTGTGACGGCTGAGGAAGCGCGTACGTTGCTGGGTACCGACAAGCTGACCCGTGCGCACGTCAAGGACTTCGACGTCTTCCCCCGGTCACGGTGGATCGGACGATGCGCGGTGCTGCACGACGACGAAGGCCACCCCCAAGAGATCTACTTCTGGGGCCACTCGGGCGACTAGCCGCAGGCTCAGCGCAGGAGCCGGCATCCCCGCCTGACATCGACGAGGGCATGCCCCAGCGCACCCGGACGCCCACCGGTGACGTGCGCGAGCGCGGACGCGGCCCTCGCAGGCGGTCGGTGATCGAACTCCTGAAGCGGGTGTCGCGGGTTCGGATCCTGCCGGGGGTATGGAGAGAAGGGCCGGCTGAGGAGGGGTTTCCTCCTGGGCCGGCTCTTGTCGTTCCGGATGCCGTGCCCCGGGCGTGTCACCGGCGTCCGCGCGGGAGCCGTATTTCCCGGCCGGGGCCGCCCATCCCGTCCTTGCGGATCCTGGTGCCGGGGAAATGGGCGGCGTCCCGGTGACGGTCTCGTCCCGCAAGCCGCTGTTACCCTCCGACGCGTGAAGGAAGACGACCGACGCCTGGCGAACTTCCGGGTCCACCTCGTCCCGGCCGTCCTGGCCCTGGCCAACCCTCCGTGGCAGCGGGACGTATGGCTGGACCCGTCGGCGTTCGAGAACCTGGACCATGTCTTCCACACGCTCTTCGACGACTTCTGCGACGCCGACAACCCCGAGAGCTACCTGGGCACCAGCCTGAGGACCCGGGAAGAGGTCGTCCTCATGCGGCAGCTCGGCGCCGCACTCAACGCGGCCACGGACGAAGCGCCCCATGACACCGACGAAGAACACCTCGCCTCGAGAGCGTGGCCCGAGGTCGTGGCGATCGCCGGACGCCTCGCACAGGTCATGGTCGCGAACGACCTGCAGGAGCTCGTCGCCCTGCACGCGTCCGAGCCGGCAGCCGATGGCGTGCTCTCCCGCACCGTGGAAGCCTCACCGCGAGCGCACCGGATCGAGCGGGAGACAGCGGGGAACCATCGCGAAGAGGGACCGGCCTGAGGAGACGGCGAGGGCACCGTTCGCCCGGTTCGGCGCGCTGTCGGACTCGTGCCGTACGGTCCGGCTCATGGTTGAGGGACCGACGAGCGCGAGCGGCTCTGCCTGTACGTCGACGAGGCTCTCACCGGGCGAGGAGTCGACGTCGCGGCCCTGACCGCCGGGCACGGACTCGGTCGGCACGAACTCACCGACCGATGGCGCGACGGGTGAGCAACCCGTCGTCGTGAGGGGTCGGGCTGCCGTGGGGCCGTCTCTCGACGTGAGGTCCCGGTTTCCGTCTCGTTCATCGGTGTGCGGGGAGGTTCGGGTGGGTTCCGCTCTCCATGCCGTGGGCCGTTCGTGTGTGGCAGGGGTTCGGGTGTCGCCCAGTCCCGGGGGCGGGGTGCGCGTGCCGTTCGCGTCCGGCGGTGGGGTGGGCGTCCGGTGTGTTCAGTCCGTGCCGAGGAGGCGGTCCAGTGCGGGGGCGAGGACCGGGGTGAGGGCCTCGGCGTAGGCCTCGGAGAGGTGGCTCTCGTCGCGGTGGACGGCGGTGTCGCCGACGACGACGGGGCAGATGCCGGTGCGGGGGGCGCAGACCCAGGAGCCGGGGTCGATGACCGAGGCGCCGGTCGCGGCGGCGGCGCCGCGGACGGCGGTGTGGCGGGTCGCGTCGTAGGTCGCGTCCGGCAGGTGGTTCGCGCAGGCGCGCAGGTGCAGGGAGTTCTTGGCGGCGCAGTCGACCGGGTCGCCCTTGGGCCACGGGGTGTCGAGCAGGACGGCGACGTGGGCGCCGGAGGTGCCGAGGTCCCGGAAGGTGTCCTCGAAGCCGGTGGTCCACTGCTGGAGGGGGTCGGCGGCGGGCCGGGCGGGGTCGCCCGCGTCCGAGGAGGAGACGACGACCAGTTCCGGACGCAGGGCGTCGATCTTCGCGACGGCGCGGGAACGCCAGGTGTCGCAGACCGTGTACGGCCCGTGGTCGTTGAGGATGGTCACGTCGGCGACTTTGCAGGAGGCCTTCGTCAGGGAGACCAGCTTCCATCCGCGCACCGTCGCGAGCCGCCGCAGGGCCGGGAACCACTGGGCCGCGTGGGAGTCGCCGAAGAGCACGACGGTCCGGGGGGTGACTTGCGCGCGGTGCGGATCTGCCGCTCGCCGGGACGGTACGGGCCTCGGTGAGCGTGGTGCTCGGCATCGGGGGGTGACTCCTCGTGTGACGGGCATGGACCGAGTACGCACTGTCCATCCGCCACCCGTGACTCACATGGCCATTTCCTCAACTCCACGAGAACTACGGCACTTTCCTGTGCCTCGCGCCTCGCGCCTCGCGCCTTCGTCCGTCCGTGCGCGACCGGGGCCGCGGAAACCGTCCGGCGCACGCGGGGGCGAGGCTGAAAAGGGAGGAAGAGGAGGGTGGGTGCCACGGCCTTGGACTCACAGTCCCGAGGCGGACCCGGGGACCTTTGTGCCCACCCCCCTTCACCGCGGACCTCAAGGAGGTCTCCGACCGGTCTCGACGAGCAAGCTGGCAAGAGGCACTGACATCGGACCTGTGACGGCGGCCGGCCGCCGGAATTCCCGTCGGGTCGAGGGCACGTGGAGGCACGACCGCGGTGTCCCCGTGGCTTCAGGCGCGCTCCCGTTCCACCGGGAGCCACAGTTCGGCGTCGGCCTCGGTCCCGTCCGGGGAGAGGGTGGTGCGCAGGATCTCGGGGCCGGGGCGGCCGCGGTACGGGTTGGACGGGAACCACTGGGTGAACACGTCCCGCCACAGCTCCTGGATGGCCTGCGGGGCCGGTCCGGAGGTGGTGAAGACCGCCCAGGTGCCGGCCGGGACGGAGAGCGCCGTGGTGCCCTCCGGGGCGGCCGCCGTCGTGATCACCCCGTGGTAGTAGTCGAGTTCGGTGCCCTCGGCGCGGCTCGGGTCCAGGTCGTCGCAGACCGCGACGATGCCCTGCGGCTCCTGGTCCGACAGCTTCTCCAGGCGTTCCAGGGTCCGCGGGTCGATCCCGCGGACGAAGTCGATGATCGCCCGGTTCGGTCCCGTGTGCACCAGTGGCACCCGGGCCCTGGGTCCGACGACGGTGAAGCCGGGCTTGTCCACTACGCGATAGCGCATGCTGCTGTTCCCTTCGACAGTGAGGCGGAAGGACAACCGGGGCTGGGAGACGAGTGCGGCGCCGGTGCGCCGGGCCTCGCCCGGCCCGATGCCGTGCATGGCGCGGAACGCCCGGGCGAACGCCTCGCCCGAGCCGTAGCCGTAGCGCACGGCGACCTCCAGCAGGGACTCCCGCCCGGCGAGCACCTCGGCGCCCGCGACCGTGAGCCGACGGCGTCGTACGTACTCCGACAGCGGCATGCCCGCGAGCGCGGAGAACATCCGGCGCAGGTGGTACTCCGAGGTGGCCGCGGTGCGGGCCAGCTCGGTCACGTCGATCCGCTGGTCGAGACGGCCCTCGATGTGCTCCAGGGTCTGGTTGAGACGCTCCAGCACTCCCGGTCTCCTTCCTCTTCCGCGCTCACCACGTTAGGGAGCGGCCCCCTTCCCCGACCCGACATCCTGTGCCCGATCGGATCGGTCCCGGACGAGGTCCTGGGCGAGGGCCGCGGAGCGGGACTCCTCCGTGGGGATGCGGCGGTGGATGTCCGCGTGGAGGTCGCGCATCGCCATGCGGAAGATCTCGGCCTGGTGGCCGTCCATGAAGGAGGTGTGGCCGAACACCTCCAGGACGACGAGGCCGTGCATGTGGCCCCATCCGCTCAGCATGAGCACGCTCGCGGGGGCCGGCAGCGCCTGCGCGCCGTCCGGTGGCAGGGCGTCCAGATGCGCCCGGAGCGGGGGTGAGAGCGTGTGGATGTCGGCGGCGGCGAGCTGCTCCTCGGTGAACCCGTCGAACAGCACGCGCTGGAAGACCTCGCTCATCCGGCGCATCGCGCGGGTGGTCGGGCCCTCGGCGGGTGCCGCGTAGTCGCGCAGCGGTGTCCCGTACAGGAGCTGGAACAGTTCGGGGTGGTCGATGGCCCAGCGGCGGTAGCCCTCGGCCGCGGTCACGAACCGCGGTACCGCCGGGTCGTCCGGCGCGGTGTCGACCGCGGCCCGTACGGCGTCGGCCAGGTCGTCGTACGCCTTGGTGATGAGCACCGTGACGAGGGCGTCCCGGTTCGGGAAGTAGTGGTAGAGCGCCTGGACGCTCATGCCGAGGCTCCGGGCGACCGCTCTCAGGGACAGGGCCGCGGGGCCGTGTTCGGCGATGTGGTGCTCGGCGGCGTCCACGATCTCCCGGGTGGCGACGGCCCGGCGGCGCTGGCGCAGTGTGAGCGGGGCCGTCAGGCGTTCGGCTGTGGGCATGGGGGGACTCTACGACGGAGGTCCGTGGCCTGTTCGGAAAATCTGACACTGTCAGAAAAAATTCCTTCTGCTCAACAAGTCGTCCTCTCGTTAACGTCGTTCACGGCGACGAGGAGTGCGACACACACCCGTCCGCACGGGGCGGGTGCCTCTGCGGGGCACCGCGCCGGCTCCCCGCGCATCCGGCCGACACGCGTCGTCTTCACCTTCCTTCCGATACCGAGGAGAGCGCACGTGTTCGAACGTTTGGCCGAATTTACGATTCGACGATCCCGGCTGGTCCTCGTCGTCGCCGTCCTGGCGGTGGCCCTCATGGGCGTGCTCGGCGCCGGCGCGTTCAGCAAACTGCTCGGTGGCGGCTTCGACGACCCCGCCTCGGATTCCACCCGGGCGGCGAAGGTCATCGACGAGAAGTTCGGCGGTGAGACGAACCTGGTCCTGCTGGTCCGGGCCTCCGACGGCCGGGTCGACGCCCCCGACGCCCGACGCGGCGGGCAGGCCCTGACCGCCGACCTGGAAAAGGACGAGCGGCTCACCAACGTCGTCTCGTACTGGGAGTCGGGCAGCGACGGCCTCCTCTCCCGGGACGGCCGCGAGGCCATGGTGCTCGCCCATGTGACGGGCGACGAGACGCGGCAGCGGGAGAGCGCCCGGGAGATCATCGACGCCTACACCGGGGAGTACGGGAACGCCCTCACGGTCCGGGCCGGGGGCGGAGCCGCCGTGGGCGGCGAACTGTCGAAGCAGGTGGTCGACGATCTGGTGCTGGCCGAGGCCATCGCCATACCGCTCACCCTCGTCCTGCTGCTGTTCGTCTTCGGCAGCGTGGTCGCCGCCCTGCTGCCGCTGGCCATCGCCCTGATCGCCATCATCGGCTCGTTCGCCCAGCTCTCCCTGCTCGCGAGCGTCACCGACGTCGCCGACACCGCGACCAACCTCACCACCGCCCTCGGCCTCGGCCTCGGCATCGACTACGCCCTGCTGATGGTCAGCCGCTTCCGGGAGCAGCTCGCGACGGGGGCGAGCGTGGACGACGCCGTCCGGCGCACGGTGAGCACCGCGGGCCGGACCGTCGCGTTCTCCGCCGCGACCGTGGCGGCGGCGCTCGGGGCGCTCCTGGTGTTCCCGCAGTACTTCCTGCGCTCGTTCGGCTTCGCCGGGGTCGGGGTCGTCGCCATCGCCGCCGTCGGCACCCTGTTCGTCATGCCGGCCCTGCTGGCCGTCCTGGGGCACCGGGTCAACAGCGGGCGGCTGCCGTGGGCGAGGCCGGGGCGTACCGGCAGCCGGGCGCCGCTGTGGGGGCGGCTGGCCCGCACCGTCATGCGGCGGCCCGCGCTCACCACGCTTCCCGTGCTCGCGGTCCTGCTGCTGGCGGCGAGCCCGCTGCTGGGCATCACCTTCGGCACGTCGGACGAACGCGTGCTGCCCGAGGACGCCGAGAGCCGCCGGGTCTCCACCGTCCTGCGGGAGGACTTCGGCGGCAGCGAGGACTCGGCCCTGAACGTCGTCATCGACGAACCGGTGGGCGGGGCGCCGCTGGAGGCGTACGCCGTCGCGCTGTCCGGGATCGAGGGGGTCGTCCGCGTCGAGACCAGCGCGGGCGGCTACACCGGGGGACGGTCCACGGCGGCCGGTCCCGGCGACCCCGCGCTCGGCCGCGACGACGCGCAGCGGATCACCGTGGTGAGCGACCTGACGCCGAAGTCGGACGAGGCCCAGGACCTGGTGAGGGACGTCAGGGCGGTCGCCCCGCCCGCGGGGGCGCACCCCCTGGTGGGCGGCGTCGACGCCCGGCTGGTGGACTCCAAGGACTCCATCGGCGACCGGCTCCCGGTCGCCGTCGCGCTGATCGTCCTCACCACCTTCCTCCTGCTCTTCCTGTTCACCGGGAGCGTGGTGCAGCCGCTGCGCGCGCTGGCCCTGAACCTGATCAGCCTGGGCGCCACCCTCGGCGTCATGACCTGGATCTTCCAGGACGGCCACCTCTCCTCCCTGCTCGGCTTCACCGCGCAGCCGATGGAGCTGGCGATGACGGTGCTGATGTTCTGCATCGCCTTCGGCCTGTCGATGGACTACGAGGTGTTCGTCACCAGCCGCATCAAGGAACTCCACGACGCGGGCGAGGACAACGAGTCCGCCGTCGCGGGCGGACTCGGGCACACCGGACGCATCGTCAGCGCGGCGGCCTGCCTGCTCGCGGTCAGCTTCTTCGCCTTCGGCACCTCGCAGATCAGCTTCATGCAGATGTTCGGCCTGGGCAGCGGGCTGGCCATCCTCATCGACGCCATCGCCGTACGCGGCGTCCTCGTCCCCGCGGCGATGCGCCTGCTCGGCCGCTCGGCCTGGTACGCGCCGTCCTTCCTCCGCGGGTTCCACGACCGGTTCGGGATCAGCGAGAGCGGACCCGCGGCCGCCCCGGTGGCGGTGGCGGAGTCGCCGTACCCGAAGGACTCGGCCAAGGACTCGGCGAAGGTCTGACGGGGCGCGCGCCGTCCGGCCGGCCGGTCCGCATGGGAGCGCGGCGAGGGGGCATTCGGAACGGGCAAGTCAAATGTGAGGAAAATACGGCCCGTTCGGTCCGTGCAACCGACAACCGGGAGAATCCCATGACGAGTTACGGCAGCTCTTCCGCCGCGTCCTCCGGCTCGCGCACCAACGGCCTGGCGGTCGCGAGCCTGTGCTGCGGCATCATCGGACTGTTCCTCCTGAACATCGTCCTGGGCCCACTGGCCATCGTCTTCGGCGCCGTCGCCCGCCGCCGGCCGGCGGGCGGGAACGGTGCCGGGATGGCGAAGGCCGGCATCGTCCTCGGCATCGTCGACGTGGTCCTGTGGCTCGTGCTCCTGATCGTCGCCGCGAACAGCGGCGGGTTCAGCTGGTACGTGGGCGGCTGACGGCCCCCGCGGGAGGAGTCCGTACGTGCGGGTGGGCACCGGGTGCCCACCCGCACCGCGCGTGTCGGCCCGGGCGCCGGAAGGCGACGTCGAACGGGGCCGGCCGGGCCGACTCGCGGGCCGGTTCCCGGAGGAGGACCAGGCGCGGGCGGTGGGTGCGCAGGGGCACGGAGGTCGTCGTCCCCGCGGAGAGCATGGGCACCCGACGGTGAGGGTGACCTGCTGCTTCTCGGTGCGGGTCGGGCCCGGTGCGAGTTCGGTCCCGTGGACGAGGGTGCGCGGTTCATCCTGGGCCGTCCTGGGCCACCCTGGAGGAGGAACGGGAGGCCGTGGCGGCGCGGTGCCGTCGGGTTCCTCAACTCCCGGCGTGTGATGGCCGGTTGGCCTAGGTTGAGGGCGACTGGCCATCGACCGTTCCCAGGAGGATCGCCCGTGTCCGAGGACATCGCCCAGGACAGTTCCGGTTTCGCGGCACGTGCCCGGATCGACACGACCACGCCGCACTCGGCGCGGTTCTGGAACTACTTCGTCGGCGGGAAGGACCACTACAAGGTCGACCGGGAGATAGGGGACCAGATCAAGGGGATCTTCCCCGGGCTGGTCGACGTGGCGCACACCAGCCGGCGGTTTCTGGGGCGTGCCGTCCGGTACCTCGCCGGTGAGCAGGGCGTACGGCAGTTCCTGGACGTGGGCACGGGGCTGCCGACCGCCGACAACACGCACGAGGTGGCCCAGCGCGTCGCCCCGGACTCCCGGATCGTATACGTCGACAACGACCCGATCGTCCTCGCCCACGCGAACGCCCTGCTCACCAGCGCGCCCGAGGGGAGGACCGCGTACCTCGACGCCGATCTGTACGATCCCGAGGCCGTGCTGCGGGCCGCCTCCGACACGCTCGACCTGTCCCGGCCGGTCGCCCTGGTGATCCTCAACACGCTCGGCCACGTGGCCGACTACGAGCAGGCCCGTGACCTGGTGCGCCGGCTCATGGCGGGGCTCCCCCCGGGCAGTCACCTGGTGATCAGCGACAGTACGGCCACCAGCGAGGGCATGATCGCCGCGTCCGAGGCGTACAACTCCAGCGGTGCCGTGCCGTACCACGTGCGGAGCGTCGAGGAGGTCGCCGGGTTCTTCGACGGGCTGGAGCTGGTGGAGCCGGGTGTCGTACGGGTGCCCCAGTGGCGGCCGGACGGGGACGGCGACGGCGACGGCGCGGCACCCGTGGACGCCTACGGCGCCGTGGGCCGCAAGCCCTGACCGCCGGCCGGCGCGACGGCCGGTGCGCCGCACGCCGTGGGGCTAGGCTCGCGCTCATGACGACTGCAGAGAACAACGGCACCTCTCCCCTCGACGTCGAGATCGGCGCGCTGAACGGCGGCTCCGCCTCGCTCGCCCAGTACGCGGGGCGGGCCGTGCTCGTGGTGAACGTGGCCTCCAAGTGTGGGCTGACCCCGCAGTACGCCGGTCTGGAGCGGCTGCACGAGCGGTACGCGGAGCGGGGCTTCACCGTGCTCGGCGTGCCCTGCAACCAGTTCCTCGGTCAGGAGCCGGGCAGCGCGGAGGAGATCGCCGAGTTCTGCTCGGCGACGTACGGCGTGACCTTCCCGATGACCGAGAAGGTCGAGGTCAACGGGGAGGGGCGGCACGCCCTGTACGAGCGGCTGACCGGGTTCGCCGACGCGGAGGGGCACAGCGGGGACATCCGCTGGAACTTCGAGAAGTTCCTGATCGGGCGGGACGGCGAGGTCGTCGCCCGGTTCTCGCCGCAGACCGAGCCGGAGTCGGAGGAGGTCGTGGCGGCGGTGGAGAAGGCGATCGGCTGACCGCTCCGCGGAGAACGACGGGCGGAGCCGAAGGCCGAGGGGCTGACGTCGACGGGCCGCTGCCGCCTGACCGAGAGGGTGTGGGCCGAGCCCTCTCGGCCAGGACGGCGAGCTGTCGAGAGGGCCCTGTCGGTGGTGCTCGTACCGGTCCGGCGTCGCCCGGTGGGCGGTCGCCGGACCGGTCAGCCCTTGACCGAGGCCACGAAGGCGCTCCACGCGTCCGCGGGGAAGGCCAGCTTCGGACCCTCGGGAACCTTGGTGTCCCCGAGTTCCAGCGCCACCCCGGTGGTCGACCGGACCATCACGCACGCGCCGTTGTTGTTGGTGTAGGAGGACGTCGTCCACGTTTCCGTGGCGCCCAGACGAATTGCCATGTTCGCTCCGTAGCCAGATGCTGAGTTGCTGTCACCGGCCTGCGCGTTCCGGCGTGGACCCGCAGAACGGATTTTGCCAACCCTCACGGGTGGTTGGCGTGATCGACGCTACTCGCCTGCATCTTCCCTCGGAGCATTCGTTCACTCGACCGGGTGGCATATACCAGCCGAGACTTCCAACCTGGTATGCCAGCGGTGTACCATCCCGCCGCCTCCCGGCCGGTGTTCAGCGCGCGTAGTCCTTCGCGAGGCGCTCGACGAGCTGCCGGGACTGGTCCACGTTCAGCGACTGTGCCCGCAGGTGCTCGTACATCACCGTGTACTTCTGCACGTCGTGCGGCTTCTCCAGGTACAGGTCGCTGGTGACGCCCTCGATGTAGACGACGCTGGAGTCGGCCGTGTCGGCGAACTCCAGGATCGAGTACTGGCCGTTGATGCCGGCGTGCGCGCCGACCTCGAACGGCAGCACCTGCACGGTGATGTGCGGCAGCTGGGACAGCTCCATGACGTGCTCGAGCTGTTCCCGCATCACCTGCCGGCTCCCGACGACCCGGTGCAGCGCCGCCTCGTCCAGCACCACCCACAGCCGCAGCGGGTCCTTCTCGGCGGTGATCCGGCCCTGCCTGCGCAGCCGGACCTCGACCCGCTTGTCGTTGTCCTGCTCGGACGACTCCGGCGAACCGCCCTGGACGATCGCCTCGGCGTACGCACGGGTCTGCAGCAGACCGGTGACGATCTGGGGTTCGTAGACGCGGAGCGACTCCGCGTCCGTCTCCAGGCCGATGTAGACGCTGTACGGGATGTCGCCGAAGGCGTGCCACCAGCCCTGCTGGCGCGAGTCCTTGGCCATCTGCATCAGCGACTCGACGATCCGCTGGTCCTCCACCTCGTAGACCCCGCACAGATCGCGGACGTCACGCTGGCTGATGCTGCGCCTGCCGTTCTCCAGGCGGCTGATCTTCGACTGCGACACCAGCAGCCGTTCCGCCACCTCCTCGGCGGTCATGCCCTTGACCTCGCGGAGCCGGCGCAGCTCCTGGCCCAGCCGGCGCCGCCTGACGGTGGGATTGACATTGGACGCCACGGGACGTGCACCTCCGGCTGCGTGCCTCATTACTTGCCACTTTGCGTGTCTGCTGGGGAGCAGACTGCCACCAAGGTGCTTCCCACCGCTGGGAAACGGTGGATATACGGCGGGTGCCCGCCACCGCACGGTGCGATGGCGGGTGCCGGTGCGCGACGGCACCGGACGCGGGTGCGCCGAGCGGGGTGGGGAGAACCCGTGCGTTCTCTCCACCCCGCTCGGATCGCGGCTCCCGTGACCGGGTCCGTCGGCCGCGGATCCACGGGCCGTCGCGTGTCGTCGGCCCTGGGGGACCTACGGCTCAGTGGGCCGCGGCGCGTGCCATGGATCCGCGGTGCGGTTGCGCCGGAACGCCTCGGGCGGGTTCCGGTGCGCCCCGGCCGCCGGCGGGGGCCTGCCGGCCTGCCGGAGCGGGGCTGCGGCGCGGCTGGGCCGCCACGCCGTTCTGGACGTCCATCACGGCGTGCGCGACGAGTCCGCCCATCGGGTCGTGCCGGATCAGGTCCCGCAACCGGGAACGCGAGGAGCGTCCCTCGTTCCCCGGGTACAGGTGCTTGCCGAGGCCGACCGCGTGCGCCAGCGCGGCGAGCGCCGCGGTCCGCGGGTCCGGCGGGACGCCGGTGCGGATCGCGGAGTCCAGCCGGGTTCTGATCTCCCGGCTGATCTCGGTGTCCGTCGCCTGGTAGCGAGTCGTCGGCAGCACCCCGCACATCTGTCCGGCCACGGCGTGCACCATGCCGCACCGTTCCAGATGCGAGAGGTAGGTCTGGCGCAGCCCGAGACGCGGCCCGCCGATCCAGTGGACCGCCCGTACCGGAGCGCCGCGCCTTCGCAGCAACTCCAACGCGCAGTCCAGTGTTGGGTCTCCAGTCGGCCGTGGCACCACCACGGCGATACGATCCCCGTCTGGGGCTATCCGTCCGGCCAGCGCCAGCTCCACTAGCTGTGCTCCGGCCAGACCCAGGTCGAGCGACTGCGGCTGTGCAGTGGTACCCGTGGCCGGGTCCAGTGCCAGCAACAGAAGCTCCTCCGGAAGTGTTCTGCGGCTCCTGCCCATCCATGCCTCCCCGCGTGGATGAATGACAGGGTGACCCCTCTCACATTGGTCTGTCGAGGGTGCGTGACCGGTTCGTAGTGGAACCAGTAGGTATGTCGTTCTCGTCTACCGCGTGGGGGGAAGCCCGCACACAGGACACTGGTACACGGTTCGGACAGGGTCGTGGAGCACTGTCGCGGGCGGGCGGTTCACGGTTCGGTTGGCGCACGCGGGGCGTGCGGCACATGGAGGAGGCATCGGTGGCGGGCGAGTCCCCCGACAGGTCGAAGCAGCGCGAGTCGTCGGAAGGTACGACGTCGGGGAGCGGGGGCCCGGTTCCCGGGAAGCGGGACCCCCGGTTGGCGGTGAGCCGCGGGGCCGAGCCCGCCGAGGGCAGCGGGGCCGTCGACACGGCCACCCGTGTGCTGTCCACCCGCGACGGCGCACCCGCCGACGGGGACGGCGAGTCCGGCCGCCTGCGCGAGGCGGTGGCCACATGGGTCCGCCCGGCGGACCCGGACGAGGACGGGGCGGAGGACGCCACCGGCGGGCCGGAGGACGCCTCTGGGTCCGGTACGGGCGCCTCTGAGGCCGGTAGCACCTCCGGAGCCGGTACGGGCACCTCCGGGACCGGTACGGGCACTTCCGGGGTCAGTACGGGCGTGGATGTGCCGGAGTCGGGCACGAACGAGCCGGAGTCGGGCGGCTCCGGTGCCCGGGACGGGTCCGGGACGGAACCGGAGCCCGGCCGGGCGGACGCCTCGGACGAGGACATCGCCGGGCGGACGACTGCCGCCGCGGAGCCGGAGGACGAGGCCGCGGAGGCTCCCGAGGACGCGACGGACGCCTCCCACGGCCAGGGCGGCCCCGAGGGCGCCGGGAGCGGGACGCCCGCCGTCACGGCCGAGGCGCCCCGCGACGAGGAGGAGCCCGAGAAGGCCGGAACGGACACGGACGCACCCACGACCGACGCCTCCGCAGGCGACACGCCCCGCGCCAAGGACGGGGCTGAGGACGCCGCTGACGCCGGGGCGGACACGAACACGCCCAAGGCCGGCGCCTCCACGGGCAGCGACACGCACCGCCCCGAGGAGGGGCCCGAGAGCGCCGGGACGGACACGGACGCACCCACGGCCGACGCCTCCGCGGGAGACGCGCCCCGCGACAAGGACGCCGCGCAGGGCGTGCCGGCCGCCGGTGCGGCGAAGGACGTCGCCCCGGGCGGGGAGGGCCGCGGGACGGGCTCGTCCGAAGGCGACGGCGGGAAGCCGGCCGACGACGCCTCCACCGACGAGGACGATGACGAGGACGAGCCCGGGGACGGACCGGCGGCGGATGACGCCCCCGAGGCCGACACCGCGGGCGGCGGGCCGAAGGCCGAGGGCCCCGTCGACCAGCCCACCGCCGTGTTCCGCACCGGGCGGCCCTCCGCGCCGGCCGTGGACCAGCCCACCACCATGCTGAAGCTGGGCGGCGCGGGCCGCGGGGCCGCGGCCGAGGCCGAGGCCGAGTCCGAGCGGACCAGCAAGTTCGTCGCGCTCAAGCGGGACGAGGACCTCGGCGGCCGCAAGCCTTCCGCCGCCCCCGCCGCGCCCACCGCCGCGCTCCCGCAGGTCGGCCCCGAGCGGACCACCCAGCAGCCGCTGCCGCCCAGGCCGCCGCTGGACCTGCTGGCCGAGCTGACCAACACCCCGCCGCCGCCGCAGACCCCGCTGCGGACGGCCGTGCGGCGGGTCAAGATCTGGGCGCCGCTGGTCGTGCTCCTCGTGATCGTCTTTGCGATCGTGCAGGCCGTACGCCCGCTGCCGACTCCCACCCTGGTGCTCACCGCGGAGGACACCCACACCTTCGACGGCGACCAGGTGAAGCTGCCCTGGCCGGGCGAGGGCCAGGGGTGGATGAGCGGCGACGGCATCGGCACGATGGACCACTTCGGTGAGCAGGAGCCGGTCGCCATCGGCTCGGTCGCCAAGACCATGACGGCGTACATCATCCTGCGCGAGCACCCGCTGAAGCCCGGCGAGGAAGGCCCGAAGATCGAGGTCGACGCGAAGGCGGAGAAGGAGGGCGGCTACGACAAGGCCGGCGAGTCCACGCTCAACACCGTCAAGGCCGGTGACTCCCTCACCGAGAAGCAGGCGCTGTCGGCCGTCATGATCCCCTCCGCGAACAACATCGCGCGTCTGCTGGCGCGTTGGGACGCGGGCTCCGAGGAGGCGTTCGTCAAGAAGATGAACGACACCGCCAAGGAACTCGGGATGACCGACACGACGTACACCGACCCCTCGGGGCTGAAGGAGACCACCGTCTCCACCGCCGAGGACCAGACGAAGCTCGGCATCGCGGCCATGAGGAACCCCGCCATGGTGGCCATCACCAGCGCGGCCAGCTGGACGGACCCGAGTGGGCAGTACTGGAGCAACTACAACGAGCTGCCGTACACGATGGGCGCGATCGGCATCAAGACCGGCTCCACCACCAAGGCCGGCGGCAACCTGCTCTTCGCCGCCCGCAAGAAGGTGGGCGGCCGGGAGATCACCGTCGTCGGCGCGATCCTCGGCCAGCACAAGGGCCCGTCGATCCTGGACACGGTCAACGACGTCAGCAAGCCCGCGCTGCGCGCCGCCCAGGATGCGCTGACCTCGACGGAGATCCTGAAGAAGGGCACCGTCGTCGGGTACGTGGACGACGGTCTCGGCGGCCGTACGCCCGTCGCCGTCACCGAGGACGTCAAGGCGGTCGGCTGGGCGGGCCTCGAGGTGAAGCTGACGTTCGCCGCGGAGGAGCTGCCGCACACGGCCGGGGCCGGCACGAAGGTGGGCACGCTCACCGTGGGCGACGGCACGAACGGTGCCGTCAAGGTGCCGGTCGCCCTGCAGGAAGACCTCGTGGAGCCCGGCTTCACGGACAAGCTGACGCGTCTCGGCTGATCCGGGACCATACGGAGCCGGCGGCCGCCGCCCACCCGGGCGACGGCCGCCGGACTGCGTGCTAGCGTCACGAAACGGGCAAGCAGACGGGATACGGGGAGTGCCTTCAGGTGGCCACAGCGGAGCCGACACGCGCCGACGACGCCGATCCGGATCCGGGATCCGGCCCGCGAATACCCGTACCCGGGGATCAGCGGCAGCGGTCTCCTGAGCAGCCGCCCGGACAACCGCCCGGCGCCCTCGTGGCCGCCGTCCTCGCCGTGCGCGCCCGCATGCTGCGGCACCCGGTGCTGTCCGTCACCGCTCTCGCCGGCCTGCTGCACATCGTCTGGTTCTTCACGTTCGCCAACAGTGGCGGGGACCTCGCCGCGCAGGACGCGTGGGCCGAGTTCGTCGGCCGGCACCCGGACTCGGCGTACAACCTCGCCTGGTACGGCGGCATGCACCCGGTGTCGTACAGCGTGGTGTCGCCGTACCTGATGTCGGTCCTCGGTGTGCGGACCACGATGATGGTCGCGGGCACGGTGTCGGCGGGGCTGCTGACGCTGGTGCTGATGCGCAGCCGGGTCGTGCGCAATCCCCTGTGGGCCGCGCTCGCGGGCGTGTTCGCGCTGCTGTGCAACGCGGCCTCGGGGCGGGTGACGTACGGGCTCGGCACGATGTTCGCGCTCGGCGCGGTCGCCGTCGTCTTCTGCTGGCCGTACCGCTGGCGCTACAAGCGGTGGGCGAAGGCCCTGTGCGCGGCCCCGCTGGCGGCGCTGGCCACCATGGCCTCGCCGGTCGCGGGCCTGTTCGTGGGTCTGGTGGCGGTGGCGCTGTTCCTGCAGAAGCGCCGGCCGGGGGCGTGGGCGCTGGGTCTCGCGCCGAGCGCGGTGGTGGCGGTGTCGGCGTGGCTGTTCCCGTTCTCGGGGACCCAGCCGATGGGCATCGGCTCGGTGATCCTGCCGCTGGTGTACTCGGTCCTGGTGTACGTCCTGGTCCCCGCGGAGTGGAGGACCGTGCGGATCACGGCCGCGGTGTACGGGCTGGGGATCGTGCTGGTGTGGCTGATCAGTTCGCAGATCGGGTCGAACATGACCCGGCTGTCGATGCTGTTCGCCGGGGTGGTGCTGGTGGCGGCGCTGCCGTTCGCGGTGCCGAAGTCCCTCACCTGGTACGCGGTCGTCGTCGCCTGCGTCGGCTTCCACGGCTGGATCGGCTTCAAGACGGTCGACGACGTCGTGCACACCACGCCGCGCGCGTCCTGGGCGCGCGAGCTGGCGCCGCTGGTGAACGAACTCCAGGAGGTCGGTGCCGGACGGGGCCGCGTGGAGGTCGTGCCGGCCCGCTCGCACCGCGAGGCGTCCGCCCTCGCCCCGTACGTCAACCTGGCCCGGGGCTGGAACCGGCAGGCCGACATGGAGCGCAACCCGCTCTTCTACGACGACACCCTCAACTCGGCGAACTACCACGAGTGGTTGAAGCGCTGGGGCGTGCACTTCGTGGTGCTGCCGAAGGACGAGCCGGACGGTGACGGCGGCCAGCGGGAGCGGGAGCTGGTGCAGCGCGGGCTGCCGTATCTGGAGCAGATCTGGGGCGACGCCAACTGGCAGCTGTTCGCGGTGGAGGCGCCGACCCCGCTGGCGGAGCCGAACACGGTGGTGGAGCGGGCCGAGCAGGGCGAGTGGACGCTGCGGGTGGAGAAGGCGGGCCGGATCCTGATCCGGGTCCCGTACTCGCCGTGGCTGGGCCTCGTCGACGCCGAGGGCGAGGCGCTGGAGCCCCCGCGGGAGACGGAGGAGTCCGAGAACCGTCCGGAGGGCGAGCCGAAGACGTACGAGAACGTCCACGGCTGCCTGAGGGAGACGGAGGAGGACGCGAACGGTGACACGTGGACGACGCTGCTCGCGCCCCGGCCGGGGACGTACCGCCTGGCGGCTCCGTACCAGTGGGGGGAGCGGGGCACTCCCTGCCCGGACGAGCTGCGCTGACCCGGGGGCGGCTCCGCCCCCTCCCCATTCGTTCATGATGATGAACGCAAGTCAGCTAGCCGAACATTTTTACCTGCTCTTGACCTTACGCTTTCTTGTCATGATCGCGCCATCGCGCCCACGATGAGCGGGCACTTCGCGGCCTTCCTCGTCCCTACCCCACCCAGGCGAAGTGCCAACCAGCTGGGTGGCGTTCACAAGGAAGACCCTGGAAGGGGGGACATGAACGGTCTCGACTGGGCGGTTCTCATCGGCTACTTCGCCGTGATGGTCGCCATCGGTGTCTGGTCGCACAAGCGGGTGGACAACGTCAGCGACTTCTTCACGGCCGGCGGCAAGATGCCGTGGTGGCTCTCCGGCATCTCCCACCACATGTCGGGGTACAGCGCGGTGATGTTCACCGGCTACGCCGGCATCGCCTACACCTACGGCGTCACGTCCTTCGTCACCTGGTCGTTCCCCATCGCCTTCGGCATCGCCATCGGGTCGAAGCTGTTCGCCCCGCGGATCAACCGGCTGCGCTCCCGGCTCCACGTGGCGTCCCCGCTGGAGTACCTGAAGAACCGCTACGACCTGAAGACGCAGCAGGCGCTGGCCTGGTCCGGCATGCTGCTGAAGATCGTGGACGTGGGCGCGAAGTGGGCGGCCATCGCCACCCTGTTGTCGGTGTTCACCGGCGTCTCGCTCAACCAGGGCATCCTCATCACCGGTGTCGTCACGGCGATCTACTGCACCATCGGCGGCCTGTGGGCGGACGCGCTGACCGAACTCGGCCAGTTCATCATCCAACTCCTGGCCGGTATCGCCATGTTCGTCGCCGTGGTGATCGAACTCGGAGATCACGGCGGCTTCTTCGGGGCGTGGGACGAGCCCGAGCTCCAAGGCCACGGGGAGCCGCTGGTCGGACCGTACGGCACGATCTTCCTGCTGGCGTTCCTCTTCATCAAGCTGTTCGAGTACAACGGCGGCATGCTCAACCAGGCCCAGCGCTACATGGCCACCCCCAACGCCCGCGAGGCGGAGCGCTCGGCGCGGCTGTCGGCGGTGCTGTGGCTGGTCTGGCCGGTGATCCTGTTCTTCCCGATGTGGATGTCACCGCTGCTGGTGGAGTCCCAGAAGCCCGACGGCTCCGACTCCTACGCCCTGATGACCGAACAGCTGCTGCCGCACGGCCTGCTGGGCCTGGTCATCGTCGGCTTCTTCTCCCACACGATGGCCATGTGCTCCTCCGACGCCAACGCCATCGCGGCCGTCTTCACCCGTGACGTGGCGCCGGTGCTGTCGGAGAAGGCGCGGCTGTGGGGCGAGCGGTCGGGGCTGATCGCGGCCCGCGTGACGACGGTGGTCTTCCTCGGCCTGTCCATGGCGGTGGCGACGCAGGTCAACTCGCCGACCTTCAAGGACATCATCACGGTCGTCATCAAGTGGGTGGCCGGGCTGATGGGCCCGATCGCCATCCCGATGATGCTCGGTCTGCTGCGGCCGTTCCGCCGCTCCGGCCCGACGGCTGCGCTCACCAGCTGGGCGCTGGGCCTGCTGGCGTTCTGGCTGGTGAACTACCCGATCCACTGGGCGATCGACGGCGGGGTGCCGCTGGAGTACCAGGTGTCGATCCCGCTGGCGGTCTCGCTGGTCCTGTACGTCCTGATCGGCTACGTGAAGCCGGAGGACACTCCGGAGCGGATGGCGATCATCGAGCGCGTCAACACGGACGACGACGGCGACTCGGCTGCCGCGGCAGCGGTGCCGTCTCCTGCGCCGGTGCGGGATCAGGCGTAGTTTTCCGCCCCCGCCGCCCTTACCCGTCCCATCCCGGGGGCGCTGCCCCCGGACCCCCGCTCCTCAAGCGCCGGAGGGGCTGAAACTTAGCCCCTCCGGCGTTTGAGGAGCGGGGTCTGGGGCGGAGCCCCGGGTTCGGGACGGGAAGGGGCGGCGGGGGCGGAAAAGCTCGGGCTCAAGCCCCCCGCGGATACCGCGCCAGCCACGCCGGTGAAGACCCCGCGGGCCCGTGCAGCGCGGGCCCCTGGGTCATCTCCATCGCGAAGTCGTCGGCGAGTTCCAGGATCGTGGGACGGCCCTCCAGTTCGGCCAGCCAGGCCGGCGGGAGGGCCGTCTCGCCGTGCAGCGCCCCGAGCAGCCCGCCGGCCAGCGCCCCGGCGGCGGCGCTGGGACCGTCGTGGTTCACGGCCAGGCACAGCCCCTGCCGTACGTCCTCCCCCACCAGCGCGCAGTACACGGCGGCGGCGAGCACCCCCTCGGCGGTGGCGTTCCCGACCAGCTCCGTGACCCGCCGCGCGGTGGGGATTCCCTGCCGTACGGCACCCAGCGCGTGCTGGAGCGCTTCCGACACCGGCTGGTGGCCGGGCAGGGCGGCCAGCAGCGCGAGCGCCCGCCGCACCGCCGTGTCCAGGCTCTCGCCCCGGACCAGCGCGTGCACGATCACGGCGTACGCGCCCGCCGCGAGGCGGGCGACCGGGTGGCCGTGGGTCTGCGCCGCGCACTCCACGGCGAGCTGGGCGACGAGCTGCGGCTCCCAGCCGACGAGCAGCCCGAACGGCGCGGACCGGGCGGCGGCCTCGGAACCCGCCGCAGCGGGGTTCTTGGGCGCCTCGAGCGTCCCCATCACCTCGTCCCCGAGCCCCAGCAGCAGCGCGCGGGCGGGGCCCCGGCGGGCGTACAGCCACTCCTCGCGCGCCAGCCACCCGTCCTCCTCGCGCCGCTCGTCCGGGCCCCAGTCCCGCTGGGTGGTGGCCCAGCGCAGATACGCCCGGTGCAGATCGGTCGGCGGGTGCCAGGCGCCGGTGTCGCGCCGCACCTGGGCGCGGATCAGTCCGTCCACGGAGAAGAGGGTGAGCTGGGTGTGGTGGGTGACGGCACCGCGGCGGCCGTGGGCGGGGGCGAGGTCGGCGAGGCCCTCCGCGCCGTGCGCCTGCCGTATCCCCTCGGCCGTCACCCCGTCCACGGGCGCGCCCAGCGCGTCCCCGAGGGCGACCCCGAGCAGCGTCCCGCGCACCCGGCTGCGGAAGTCCTGTTGCTCCCGGCGCCCCCACACGGGCCCGGCAGTACCGGCCACCACGACCTCCCAGGCACCGTCCGTTCGTACGACGCCCAGCACTGTAATCGAACGGGGACGGTCGGTTCAGGGGGTGAATCGGGATGCGGAGTGTGAGGCCTGTGAAGCGAGTGATCGGAAGGGGGCGGACAGGGGAATTCAGCCCTCGCGGTGGCGGACGACCACCTCCCGCTGGGTGCGCGCCCAGGCGTAGGAGGGGTCGAGTTCCAGGGCGCGGTCCAGGTCGGCCAGGGCCTCCGCGTGGCGGCCGAGGTTGAAGCGGCTCACGCCCCGGCTCGCGTACGCCGACGCGTACGCGGGGTCGAGGGCGAGCGCGTGGTCGTAGGCGGTGAGGGCCTCCTCGTCGCGGCCGGCGGCGCGGAGCGCGTCGCCGCGTTCGCAGTGGGCCCACGGGGAGTCGGGCCGCAGGGCGACGGCCCGGTCGAGGTCGGCGAGCCGGCGTCCGGGTTCGCCGAGTTCCCGCCACACGCGGGCCCGGCGGATCAGCGCCCAGGGGTAGTCGCGGTCGAGTTCCAGGGCCCGGTCCAGTGCGATGAGCGCGGCGGCCGGGGCGCCGAGGGCGAGACGGGTGGCGCCGAGGGAGGCCCAGGCGTAGGCGTGCCCCGGGTCCAGGACGAGGGCCGCGCGCAGGTCCCGCACCGCCGCCGAGTGGTGGCGCAGGACGCGGTGGTACTCGCCCCTCAGGGCGAGGAGGCCGGCGTCCCGGGGCGCCAGACGGACCGCGTGCGCCAGGTGGGAGACGGCGGCCGGGTAGCTGCCGCGGGCGGCGGCCAAAACGGCCCTGCCCCGGTGCAGCCGGGCCGCCAGGGAGGAGGAGAGCGCGGCACCGAGGTCCACCTCGCCCGTCCCCGGCACGGGCGGCTCGGCGCGCGAGATGCCTACGTTGTTGACGCCTCCGTAGATGCGTACGTACGCGGCGTCGTCCGCGCGGACCTCCTCGTCCGCGGCCCCGGCCGGCCCTCCGGGCGGGACGGCTCCGGCCGGCCCCCCGGGCAGGGCGGCCCCGGGGGCCGGCCACGGGCCGCCCAGCAGGTCGGCGTCGTCCAACGTCCGCTGCCGGAACCTGGAGGCACCGCCCACCGGATCCTCGGCGGGCGGTACGGGCACATGGCTCAGCATCCGGTCCAGTACGGCCCCCGGGCCGCCCTCCCCGAGCGCCTCGGACAGTTCCCGCCACCAGACGGTCACCAGCGCCAGGTCCGCGTCCCGGCCCGCGTCGCCCAGCAGCCGCACCCACCGCTCGGCCACGGCCTCACCCTGCTCGCAGGCCTCGACCAGGTCCCGGACCACCAGCCGCGGCGCGCTCGGGTCCCGGGCGCACAGCAGGTGGTACGACTCCGCCAGCCGCAGTTCCCGCCACTCCTCGTCCGCCCAGAGCGCACCGGCGTCCCGCCCGACCTCGCCCTCCTCACGCCACCGGCGGAACGTGCCGGCCAGGTGCCGGTGGCGTTCCGCCCACCCGCGCGGGGAGCGGGTGCGCTGCCACCGCAGCATCGGGGCGCGTACGACGTCGTGGTAGCGGAGCCGCGCGGCGCGCTCGTCGGTGAACGCCAGTCCGCCCAGCCAGTCGTAGAGCTCGTCGCACCGCTCCTCCGGGCAGGCGGCCGCCACCCGGAAGACGTCCGCGTCCAGCCAGCGCGGCAGCGCGCCCCAGACCGCGGCGGCCCTGCGCGCGGGTTCCCGCTCCCACTTCAGGAACCGTTCGACCGCCGGCGCGCTCGGGTCGTGCACGTCGTCGGGTCCGGCGGGCCGGGTCCCGGCGAGGGTGGAGACCAGGACCGGGAGGCCGCCGGTGAGCCGCAGGACCTCGGCGACGACCGGTTCCGCCGTGACGCCCCGGCCGGCGAGCAGGTCACGCGTCTCCGCCTCGGTGAACGGCTGGAGCGGCACCGCGGTCATGAAATCCGCGAAGCCGCCCCAGCGGGCGGTGTCGAGGGGGTGCTGGCCGGCGGTCACGACGATCACGGTGGCGGGCAGGACGCCGTGGCGGTCGGTCGTCATCAGGTCGTGCAGCCAGCCGTCGAGGAAGGGGCCGGTCCGCTCGTAGGTGTCGAAGAACAGCACGATCCACGGCACCGAGGCGGCGGCGTCGGCGAGTTCCCTCGTCAGCACCGGGGTGAGGACGCTCTCCGGGGAGAGGACCAGCCGCACGTCCTCGTGGCTGCGGAAGCGCGCGCCGAGCCCGGAGCGCAACCGGTCGGCGCCCTGGGCGAGTTGCCCCGGATCGACGGCGCCGGCGAAGGCGCCGACGCCCGGGATCAGTCCGAGCCCGGCCAGTCCCGCCCGGGCCAGCGCCATGCTGCCCGCCGACGGGCCGCCGGCGTCCGGCCGCGGGTCCAGTGCGGCGAGGGCGGCGAGTTCCGCCTCGTGGCGCCGTTCGCGGTGGGCGGTCAGGAGCCTGTCCAACTCCTTGAAACGGTGCCCCTGGTCGCCGGCCTGACGGCACACCGCGGCCAGCACCTCGGGCACGCTGCCCGCGCTCTCGTCGACGTACGCGGTCAGCGCCCCCCGTTCCCGGGCGATCTGCTCGAACTCCCGGAGCAGGAAGGTTTTCCCCACTCCGGAGTCGCCGTGCACGTGGAACAGGAAGCGGTGCCGTTCCTCCTCGGGCGAGGTGTCGAAGTTCGCCCGGAACAGCTCGCGTTCGGCGTCGCGTGCCACGAGTCCGGCGCGTCTGCGCCGCTGGACGATCTGCTGCATCGACGACCGTGCCTGCGCCACGCGAACGTCTCCTCACCCCGGAACCCGACGCACCCCATTCTCGCTCAACCGGCAGGGGAGACAACGGTGGTTGCGGGGAAGGAAGAGGACATGCCCACCACGACCCCACGCGGCGCGCCGCCCCTCGCCGCCACGCTCCTCACCGCCTCCGTCGCCCTCTACATGGCGCTGGTCGCCTTCGGCAACATCACGGACTTCGGGACGAACCAGGAGTTCGTCCGGCACGTCCTCGCGATGGACACCACGTTCGAGGACGAGGACCTGATGTGGCGCGCGATCACGAACGAGGGCGTGCAGGACGCCGCGTACGTCGCGATCATCGTCTGGGAGACGGCCGCCGCGCTGGTCCTGGTGTACGGCACCTGGCTCTGGGCCCGCCACGACCACCCGCGCGCCCGCCGTGTCTCCACCTACGGCCTGCTGATGGTGATGCTCCTGTTCGGCGCCGGTTTCATGGCGATCGGCGGCGAGTGGTTCGCGATGTGGCAGTCGGAGGACTGGAACGGCCTGGACGCGGCGCTGCGGGTGTTCGTCCTCAGCGGGGTGGTCCTGCTGGTCGACCACCTGCCGGTGGCCCCCACCGAAAAGCGCGACGCCCACTGAGGGGCCGCAGTACCTTCACCCCATGTCCCTTCCCATGAGCGCCTCCTCCGTGGAGGCGGCTCGCGCGGCCCTCCTGCGCGTGATCCCCTCGGTCTTCCCGTGGGTCCGGCATCTCTCGGCAGCCGAGCGGGAGGAGTTCGCGGCCGAACTCCTCGGGGCCATGGACGATGCGCCCGGCCGGGATCCCCACGCCGATGTCCATCGGACCGTCGTCGAGTGGCGCGCGACCGCACGCGTCCTCGCCGAGCTCGGGGAATGACCGGCCACCCCGCTTATGGCATTCACGATGCCATAATGGGGTCATGGCTGACGACGACACCGCGTTCCCTCCCGGCGACGGCCCCAGCAACGGCGTCTCCATCACCCTCACCGCCGGCACCCTGCAGGCGATCCGTGAACGGGTCGGCAAGCGGGGTGTCTCGGCGTACCTGGAGCGGGCGGCCCAACGGCAGATCGAGCGGGATCGGCTGGACGAGTTGATCGCCTCCTTCGAGGAGGTCCACGGGCCCGCGGACCCGGGCGCCGTGGCGGCCAAGCGCGCCCGGCTCACCGGGGAGGGTTCCGGGGCGGGGGCCGCCGCGTGAGCGGTGCGCTCGTCCTGGACAGTGAAGGGCTGGCCAAGGCCGTGCAGCGGGACCGTGAGGTGCACGAGTGGCTGACGGCCGCCCGGGAGGCGGATCTGCCGGTGATCACCTCCGCGGCGGTCCTGGTCGAGGTGATCCATCCGAGGATCGACCATGCCGCGCTGCGCCGGACGCTCTCGCGGCTGCGCGTGGAGCCGGTCACCCAGGCACTCGCGCAGTCCGCCGCCGCCCTGCTGCGTGCCGCCGGACTGCACGGCCACAAGTACGCCGTCGACGCCATGCTCTGCGCGACCGCCCTGCACCACCCGGGCAGGGTGACCGTCCTGACGTCCGACGTGGAGGACATCGGCCTGCTCACCGCCGCGCATCCGCGCGTGGTGGCCGAGAAGGTCTGAGTCCGCCCGGCTACTCGACGACCCGGACCGTCGTGCCCGCCGCGCCGAAGGTCCACAGGGCCCTGCCGTCGGACTTGCCGACGCGGATGCCGCCCGTCTGCGCGCCCGGGTCCGCGGGCGGAGGCGAGGAGCCGTCGACCGCGTTGGAGAAGGCGACGAAGACACCGGACTTCTGGGCGAAGTACATGATGTGCTCGACCGGGACGCCGTCGCTGCCGGTGGTGGCCTCGGTGCGCTTGCCGATCGTGTACGTGCCGGGGTCCGGGGTGACCGTGCCCGGCCAGACCGCGAAGGAGCGGCGGGGGGTGTCGCTGGCGTCGACCAGCCAGACCCGCTTCTGGTCGAGGGAGTAGACGATCCGGCGGCCGGTGCCCGAATCGTCCGGTACCGCCGCCGGCTTCTCCTTCTCCTTCTCCGGCTCGGCGGACGGTTTCGCGTCCGCCGTCGCCGACGCGCTCGGCCGGGTCGTGGCGGCGACGGGCTTCGTCCCCTGGTCGGCCTGGACGGCCAGGACCACCACCGCGGCAATGGCCCCCGTGGTCAGCCCGGTCACCCAGGCCCACGAAGGAAGACGGGCAGGCACCGGTACGCATCTCCTCAGCTACGGGTCCCGATCGAAGACCACGGCACCCGGTCGAACGCGGTTCGGATCATCCTACTGCCAGCGCCGGCGCTGTCCCGGCGCCCTCAGTCCAGCACCGGCAGCAGCTCCGGCAGGTGACCGTCCGACGCCTCCGCCGCACGACGGCGCTCCTCCGGCACCTCGCCGTACAGGGTGGTGCGGGGCTTCGCCGGGCGGCCCGCCGCCTCCGCGACCGCGATCAGGTCCTTGACCGACTTGTAGGAGCCGTACGACGAGCCCGCCATCCGCGAGATCGTCTCCTCCATCAGCGTGCCGCCCAGGTCGTTCGCGCCGGAGCGGAGCATCTCCGCCGCGCCCTCCGCGCCCAGTTTCACCCAGCTCGTCTGGATGTTCGGGATGTGCGGGTGGAGGAGGAGGCGGGCCATCGCCGTGACCGCGCGGTTGTCCCGGACCGTCGGCCCCGGGCGGGCGATGCCCGCCAGGTAGACGGGGGCGTTGGTGTGCACGAAGGGAAGCGTCACGAACTCCGTGAAGCCGCCGGTCCGCCGCTGGATGTCCGCCAGGGTCCGCAGGTGGCCCAGCCAGTGGCGGGGCTGGTCGACGTGGCCGTACATCATCGTCGAGGAGGAGCGGATGCCCAGCTCGTGGGCGGTCGTCACCACCTCGGTCCAGGTGGCCGCCGGCAGTTTGCCCTTGGTCAGGATCCAGCGGACCTCGTCGTCGAGGATCTCCGCCGCCGTGCCGGGGATGGTGTCCAGACCGGCCTCCTTCGCCGCCGTGAGCCACTCCCGGATCGACAGGCCGGTGCGGGTCGCGCCGTTGACGACCTCCATCGGGGAGAAGGCGTGCACGTGCATGCCGGGGACGCGCTCCTTCACGGCCCGCGCGATGTCGAAGTAGGCCGTGCCCGGCAGGTCCGGGTGGATGCCGCCCTGCATGCAGACCTCCACCGCGCCCACGTCCCACGCCTGCTGGGCGCGGTCGGCGACCTGCTCCAGCGAGAGCGTGTAGGCGTCCGCGTCGGTGCGGCGCTGCGCGAAGGCGCAGAAGCGGCAGCCGGTGTAGCAGACGTTGGTGAAGTTGATGTTGCGGGTGACGATGTACGTCACCTCGTCGCCGACCGCCGACTTGCGGACGTCGTCCGCCACCCGGCACAGCGCGTCCAGCGCCGGACCGTCCGCGTGCAGCAGCGCCAGCGCCTCCGCGTCCGTGAGCCGCGTCGGGTCGTCGGCCGCCGTGCGCAGGGCCTCGCGCACGTCGGTGTCGATGCGCTCGGGGACCATGCCGGGGGCGGCGGCCTCGCGCAGGGCGTCCCAGTCTCCGTAGACCTCGTCGAAGTCCTCGCGGCGGTCGCCCGTACGGCCCTCGGTGTCGATGGTGCGGTGCAGGTCGGTGCGGCCGGTCGCGGTGAACGCCTCGTCCGGTTCCTGCCAGGGCAGCCCCTCGGGGAGCGCGTCCGGGCGGGCGAGTCCCGTCTCCGGGTCGGCGAGCGCGGCCACGTGCGGGCGCAGCCGCGGGTCCAGCCAGGGCTCGCCGCGCCGCACGAACTCCGGGTAGACGCAGAGCCGTTCGCGCAGCTCGAAACCGGCCGCCCGGGAGTGCTCGGCCAGTTCCTCGATCTTCGGCCAGGGGCGCTCGGGGTTGACGTGGTCGATGGTGAGCGGGGAGACCCCGCCCCAGTCGTCGATCCCGGCCGCGATCAGCCGCCCGTACTCGGCGTCGACCAGGTTCGGCGGGGCCTGGAGGCAGGCGGACGGGCCGAGGAGCAGCCGGGCGACGGCGACCGTGGCGACCAGCTCGTCGAGTTCCGCGTCCGGCATGCCGCGCATCGCGGTGTCCGGCTTGGCGCGGAAGTTCTGGATGATCAGTTCCTGGATGCCGTGGTGGGCGCGGGAGATCTTCCGGAGGGCGAAGAGGGACTCGGCGCGCTCCTCGTGGGTCTCGCCGATGCCGATGAGGATGCCGGAGGTGAAGGGGACCGAGGAGCGGCCCGCGTCCTCGAGGACCCGCAGCCGCACGGCCGGCTCCTTGTCCGGGGAGCCGTGGTGGGGGCCGCCGGGCTCGGACCACAGGCGGGTCGCCGTCGTCTCCAGCATCATGCCCATCGACGGCGCGACCGGCTTGAGGCGCTGGAAGTCCGTCCAGGTCATGACGCCCGGGTTGAGGTGCGGGAGGAGTCCCGTCTCCTCCAGGATCCGGATGGAGATCGCTCGGACGTACGCGATCGTGTCGTCGTAGCCGTGCGCGTCGAGCCACTCGCGCGCCTCGGGCCAGCGGTCCTCGGGCTTGTCGCCGAGGGTGATGAGGGCTTCCTTACAGCCGAGCGCGGCGCCCTTGCGGGCGATGTCCAGCACCTCGTCCGGTGACATGAACATCCCGTGCCCGGCCCGGCGCAGCTTGCCGGGCACGGTGACGAACGTGCAGTAGTGGCACTTGTCCCGGCACAGCCGGGTCAGCGGAACGAAGACGCTCTTCGAGTACGTGATGACACCGGGCCGCCCCGCCGCCCGGAGCCCCGCGTCCCGCACCCGGGCGGCCGACGCGGACAGGTCCTGAAGGTGCTCTCCGCGCGCCTGGAGCAGGACCGCCGCCTCGGAGACGTCCAGGGAGACACCGTCCCGGGCGCGTCTGAGGGCGCGCCGCAGGGAGTTCTCGGTGGGGCCGCCGGTTCCGGTGGTCGCGGAAGTCGTCATTCTCTGAGCATACGTTCGGACTGTTCAGGTCCCCTGTCCGTCCTCACCGGGCCGCTCACCTCTCCCCGTCCACGAACGGCTGGAACGCGTCCAGCGCCCGCAGCACCTCCGCCTCCCCCGCCGGGGGCAGCTGCACCACGACCTCCCCGATGCCCAGCTCCGCGAAGTGGGCCAGCTTGCCCTCGCTGGGGCGCACGGCGTACGGCACGACCTGGAGGGCGCCGGGGTCGCGGCCCGCGGCGGCCCAGGCGGTGCGCAGTGCGGGCAGCGACTCCGTCAGGCCCCGCCCGCCGATCGGCAGCCAGCCGTCGGCGTACTCGCAGATGTGCGCGAACAGCTTCGGTCCCGCCGCCCCGCCGACCAGGGTGCGCGGCCCGATCACCGGCCCGCGCGGCTTCCGCACCGGCTTGGGGTACGCGAGGCTCGCCCGTACGCTCCCGAACTCCCCCTCGTACGCCGTCGGTTCCTCCGCCCACAGGGCCCGCATCAACCCCATCCGGTCCCGCACCAGCTCGCGCCGGGTCCGCCACCGCACCCCGTGGTCGGCGGCCTCCTCGACGTTCCAGCCGAAGCCGAGCCCCAGCGTGAACCGGCCGCCGGAGAGGTGGTCCAGGGTCGCGACCTGTTTCGCCAGGTCGATCGGGTCGTGCTGCGCGGCGAGCGTGATGCCGGTGCCGAGCCCCAGCCGCCCGGTGACGGCGGCGGCCTGCCCGAGCGCGACGAAGGGGTCGAGGGTGCGGCCGTACTCGCGGGGCAGTTCCCCGCCCGCCGGGTACGGGCTGGTCCGCTCGACGGGGATGTGCGTGTGCTCCGGCAGGTACAGCCCGGCGAACCCGCGCTGCTCCAGCTCACGGGCGAGCCGGACCGGGGTGATCGTCTCGTCGGTGAGGAAGATCGTGACGGCGATGCGCATGAGCGGCCTTTCGTACGCGGACGACGCCCCCATCCATACCCGTGCACGCCCCGTCTGTCCATACCGACCAGTCGGAACCCCCTTGTGACTCCCTCCCCTCCGCTCAGCAGTTCACCGCCCCGCCTCGGCGGCGCCGCCGTACGGGCCTTCGGTGCGGGGCCGCTGACGGTGCGGGTGGATCCGGCCGGTTGAGGACGAACTGTGTGGGCACCGTGACGGCCCGCCGTTCCCCGTGTGATCGCCGTCTCCCACGGCTGCCGCATCCGCCATGAACAAGGCAAACTGGCGTAGTTGCTCAGGATGCAGAGGGGGACTGTATGGACGGTGTGCCGCGGGGACCGGAGCAGCGGCGTTCCGGCTCCTCGACGGAGCCCGCGGCGCTGCGCTTCGGCGTGCTCGGCCCGGTGCGCGCCTGGCGCGACGACGAGCCCGTCACCACCGGCAGCCCGCAGCAACGAGCCCTGCTCGCCGCCCTGTTGCTGCGCGAGGGCCGTACGGCCACGGCGGCCGAACTCATCGACGCCCTGTGGGGCGAGGAACCCCCGTCCCAGGCGCTGGCCGCGGTGCGCACCTACGCCTCCCGGCTGCGGAAGGTGCTCGACCCCGGGGTGCTGGTCAGCGAGTCCGGCGGCTACGCGGTGCGCGGACTCGGCGAGGGCGCGCTGGACCTCGCGGCGGCCCAGGAACTGGCGGCGGAGGCGGAGAAGGCCCGCAACACCGGGGACCTGTGCCACGCGCGGGACGTGCTGAACCGGGCCCTGTCCCTGTGGGACGGCGAGACCCTGGCCGGAGTGCCGGGCCCCTACGCCGAGGCCCAGCGGGTCCGCCTGGAGGAATGGCGGCTCCAGCTCCTGGAATCCCGCCTGGACATGGACCTGGAGCAGGGCTGCCACGCGGAGGCCGTCTCGGAACTGACGGCCCTCACGGCGGCCCACCCCCTGCGGGAGCGGCTGCGCGAACTGCTGATGCTGGCGCTCTACCGCAGCGGCCGCCAGGCCGAGGCCCTCGCGGTGTACGCGGACACCCGCCGCCTCCTCGCCGACGAGCTGGGCGTCGACCCGCGCCCCGGCCTCCAGGGCCTCCAGCAGCGCATCCTCCGGGCCGACCCGGGCCTCGCGGAACCCTCCGCCCCCATGGCGGAACCGGTCGCGGTCTCCGTCCGCCCAGCCCAGCTCCCGGCGACGGTCCCGGACTTCACGGGCCGCGCGTCCTTCGTACGGGAGCTGAGCGACGTACTGGCGTCGGCGTCCGGCGACGAGGCCCGGGTGATGGCGGTGTCGGCGCTGGCCGGCATCGGGGGCGTCGGCAAGACGACACTGGCGGTCCACGTCGCCCACGCCGCGCGTGCCTCCTTCCCGGACGGGCAGCTGTACGTCGACCTCCAGGGCGCGGGCTCCCGGTCCGCGGAACCGGAGACGGTCCTCGGCGCCTTCCTGCGTGCCCTCGGCACGGCGGACTCGGCGATCCCGGACTCGCTGGAGGAGAGGGCGGCGCTGTACCGCTCCGTCCTGGACGGCCGCAAGGTGCTGGTCCTGCTGGACAACGCGCGGGACGCGGCACAGGTCAGACCCCTGCTGCCGGGGACGGCGGGCTGTGCGGCGCTGGTGACGTCGCGGGTGCGGATGGTGGACCTGGCCGGGGCGCACCTGATCGACCTGGACGTGATGTCCCCGGAGGAGGCACTGGCGCTCTTCACGAGGATCGTGGGCGAGGAGCGGGTCGCCTCGGAGCGCGAGGCAGCCCTGGACGTGGTGGCGGCGTGCGGCTTCCTGCCGCTGGCGATCCGCATCGCGGCGTCGCGGCTGGCGGCGAGGAGGACGTGGACGGTCTCGGCCCTGGCGGCGAAGCTCGCCGACGAACGCCGCCGCCTCGACGAACTCCAGGCGGGCGACCTGGCGGTGAAGGCGACGTTCGAGCTGGGCTACGGGCAACTGGAGCCCGCCCAGGCCCGCGCGTTCCGCCTGCTGGGCCTGGCGGACGGCCCCGACATCTCCCTCGCGGCGGCGGCGGCGGTCCTGGACCTGTCGGCGGAGGACACGGAGGACCTGCTGGAGTCCCTGGTGGACACGTCCCTGCTGGAATCGGCGGCGCCCGGACGGTACCGGTTCCACGATCTGGTACGACTCTACGCGCGTGCCTGCGCGGAGAGGGACGAGCAGCCGCCGAGCGAGCGGGAGGCGGCGATGTCCCGCCTGCTGGACTTCTACCTGGCCACGGCGGCGGGGGTGTACGCGATCGAGCGGCCGGGGGACCGGACGGTGGATCACCTTGAACCCACCCGGTTCCCGGGGATGGAGTTCAGCAACGACATGAACGCGCTGGACTGGCTCCACTCCGAGTCCGCCTGCATCCTGGCGTGCGTCCGGCAGTCCCTGAGGCCGAACACCTTGCGCCGTGCGGTCGACCTCCTGCTGGCCGCGAAGGACCTGGCGGAGTCGGGGGCGAGTTCACTGAGCTACGAGGCGGCCGCGTTCGCCGCGCGGGACGCCACGGCGGGAGCGGGTGACGCTCATGCGGAAGGGCGCGCGCGCACGACACTGGCCCAAGTCCTCAGCCGGGCCGGGCGCTTCGACGAAGCGGGGGTGGAGGCCGCGTGCGCCATCGAACTCGGAAACCGGACCGGAGACCCCTGGACGCGAGGCAACGCCCACAACGAGCAGGGCATCATCGCCAATTGCCGCAACGAGCGCGCCGTCAGTGAGGCCCACCTCCTCGAGGCCATCAGGGCGTTCCGGTCCGACGGGAACCGGCCCGGCGAGGCGAGCGCGCTCTGCAACCTCTCGCGTGTCCTCGTGTCCGTGGGGCGCACCGCCTCGGGGATCGACCTGGTCCGCCAGGGAATCACGATCTACGACGAGCTGGGCCTGACCTTCCGGCTGGCCAACGCCCGCTACGCGCTCGGCATCGCACTGAGCCACGCGGCCCGTGAGGCCGAGGCGCTGAGCGAGCTCTCCACGGCGCTCGAGACCTTCGTGGAGAACCGCCAGCGCCTGTGGGAAGGGGCGACGCACTTCCGCATCGCCCAGGTCCATCTCTCGGCCCACCGTCCGGCTCAGGCGGCGCAGCACGCCGAACAGGCCTTGAAGACGGGGAGCATGGGCGGGGACTGGATGCGCGCCAATATCCTGACGCTGCTCGGACGCTCGCTGAGCGCCCTCGATCAGATCGATCGCGCGCGAGCCTGCTGGCAGGACGCCCTGACCATCTACGAGAAGTCCGAGGCGCCCGAGGCGACCGAACTGCGAAGCCTCCTCCGGCCTGTCGAAGCGGCCTGAGCCGGCGGCGTTCATCGAACGTTTATGAGTGACTGCGATTCTCAATGCATCGATCCGTCGCGTCGGGGGGCAGACGGGTCGCCGGGGACTCCACCTCCAGGGTGAGCCACCCCACACGCCTGTTCGGCGGCCCGCGGGGGAGCCGCCGAACAGGCGTCTCCGTCCGCCGCTCCGCCGATCTCATGGGGGTCAATCGCTATGAGCAACACCGCCGACAGCAACGAAGAAGTGCAGAACGACGCGATCACGACGCTCGACAGCCACATGCCGGCCCCGCCGAAGGACGGCACGGCCACGACTCAGGACAGCCACATGCCGTCTCCCCCGAAGGACGAGCCGATCACCACGCTCGACAGCCACATGCCGGCCCCGCCGGCCCTGGACCTCGACGGCAAGTAGCCGTCATTCGCACACGGGGGATCGGCCGCGGCGGCGCGGAGGGGGAGCCGCCGCGGCCGACGTGTGTCCGCACGGTTCCCCGATCGGCCGCGGAAGCACGACACCGCCGAAGGGGCGAGTGGCCCGACGGCCACCGATGCGCCCCGCCAGGTCAGGCGGCCGCCGGGGCGTACGTCTCCGGTGCGCACTCGGCGACCTGGGCCACGTCCGCGTCGGTGCCCACGTCCACCTTGGCCGACACCGTCTCGCCGGCCGGCACGGTGACGTCCTGGGAGCGGGTGGTGACCTCCGTGCCGGTCGTGTCCTCGAAGACCACGGTGACGGTGAAGACGCCGTCCGTGGCGTTCGGGTTGGTGACCTCGACCGTGGCGTACGGGGACGTCTCCGAGGCGCAGGTCACCAGTTCCACCGTGGCGTCCCGCACGGACGCGGACGCGTCCGCGCTTCCGCCGCCCGAGGTGTCGTAGTCGTCGTCATCGTCGTCGTAGTGATCGCGGTGCGAGCCGCCCCCCGAGCTCGACGACGAGTCGTGGTTCTGGTCGGAGCTACTGCATCCGCCGCCGTCCCCGTCGCCGCTGCTTCCGCCGTGGCCCCGGCCGGTCGAGAAACCGGTGAGGGCGAGGACGACGAGCGCCGAGACCGCTGTGAGCCTGAGTGTGTTCCCCCGGGAATTCATGGCCGTCAGGCTATCGACTCCCATGTCACGGGCATGTCACCGTCTGGCGACCGTCGCGTACCCGGCGTAGCGTCTGCGGTGGGAGCGACGGCAGCCGCTCCCCGCAGCGACGGCCGCCGTCCGACACCCCTTCCGTACGACCCGGTACGACGGCCGTCCGCGGCACGCCACCCCCGGGCGGGCGCCCGCGGCCTACGCCGTCCGCGCCGTGCCCGTCCCCTTCTCCGCGTCCAGCGCGTACACGCAGCGGTCCTTGCTGCACGCGTACACCACGCCGTCCCGGACCACCGGGGAGCCGGTGATCTCGCCGCCGGTCGCCAGCTTCCACCTCAGGCGGCCGTCGTCGGCCTTCAGGGTGTAGAGCAGGTGGTCGCTGGAGCCGAAGTGGATCCGGCCCTCGGCGACCGCGGGGGCGCCCACGATCTCGCCGCCGGACTGGAAGCGCCACTTGGGCGTGCCGGTGACCGCGTCCAGGGTGTACAGGCCCTTGCCGCTGCCCACGTGGACGTGGCCGGCGGCGACCAGGACCGGTTCGACGGAGGCGCGGGACTCGGTGGCGATGCGCCAGCGGTCGCGGCCGTCGGTGGCGTCGAGGGCGTAGACCGTGCCGAGGTAGTCGGCGAGGTAGAGGCCGCCGCCGGTGACCGCCGGGCCGGGGACGAAGGCGGGCGGGGCGAGGAAGACCGCCGGGGCCTCGAAGTGCCAGCGGACGTGGCCGGTGGTGATCTCCAGGGCGAGGACGCGGGTGCCGGCGCAGACGTAGACGTAGCCGTCGGGGGCGTGCGTCACACGGACCGGCACGCCGCCGCAGGAGGCCGCGTCGCCGATGGGGTACGACCAGCGCTCGTCGCCGGTGCGGGCGTCGAGGGCGCGCAGGCGGGCGTCCTGCCAGACATAGACCGTGCCCTCGTGGAGGGCGGGGCCGGCCTCGGGGGACTCGAAGTCGGTCTGGCAGCCGGTGACCTCCCACAGCTTCTGGCCGGTGGACGCCTCCCACGCCTGGACGCCGCCGCCGCGCGTGCCGGTGACGACGGTGCCGCGGTCGGCCTTGAGGGAGTACACCCAGGCGTCGGTGGACAGCCGCCACAGGTCGCCGCCCTCGCGGGCCTCCAGGGCGTAGAGGGTGGGCCCGTCGGAGGCGTGGATACGGCCGTCGGCGACCGTCATCGACCAGGCCACGTCGCGGGTCTTGAAGCGGCGCCGGCCGGTGGCGACGTCGAGGGCGTGCACCTCGAAGGAGGTGACGTAGACGAGGTCGCCGTCGACGGCCGGGGTGCCCCAGACGTCGTTGGACATGCGGAAGCGCCACGGGCGCCAGCCGCCGGGGTGCTCCGGCGGCGCGGCGGGCGCCGCGGGCGCCGGTACGGCCGGGTCGGCGCCGTTGACGCCGGGGCGGGGCTTGGACCAGGTGGCGGCCAGGGCGGCGGCCGGCGGGGGCACCTTGGCGGCGGCCGCGCGCGTGTCGGCGACGCGCGGGCCGGGCCCGATGGGCACCGCCGCGCCCACCAGCCGTACGGGGCCGGTGTCGGGGGCGCCCGCGGGGGCGCCCACCGGCGCGGGCACGGAGGGGGGCGGCGGCGGGACGACCGGGTCGTGCGGGGGCGGCGGAGGGACGTGGGGGCGGGCCCCGCCGCCGCTGCGGCCGGTTCCGTGCGCGGGCCGGACCACCGTCCGGCCGCCCCGCCGCGTCTCGATCAGGCTGACCGCCCGCTCGGGCAGCCACGCCGACGCCGTACCGCTGTCGTCGGAGCCGGAGCCGAACAGGTGCGGGGCGAGCTGGGCCTGGAGGTCGGCCGGGTTGGGCCGGGCCGTCGCGTCCATCTGCATGCAGGCCTCGATGAGCGGGCGCAGCTCGTCCGGGAGCCCTTCGAGGTCCGGGCCCTCGCGCAGCAGCATGAAGACGGTCTCGACGGGGTTGGCGCCGTGGAACGGAGGATGTCCCGTGGCGGCGAAGACCAGCATCGAGCCCAGCGAGAACACGTCGCTCGCGCCGGTGACGCTGCGGGAGTCCTTGGCCTGCTCCGGGGACATGTAGGCGGGCGTGCCGACGGCGACGTTCGTCATCGTCAGGCGGGTGTTCGAGACGCCGGAGGCGATGCCGAAGTCGATCACCCGGGGTCCGTCCTCGACGACGAGGACGTTGGAGGGCTTCAGGTCGCGGTGGACCAGCCCGGCGCCGTGGATCGACTGGAGCGCCTCCGCGACGCCCGCCGCGAGCCAGCGCACCGCCTGGGCCGGGAGCGGCCCGCACTCGTTCACTATCTCCTCGAGGGAGGGCGCGGGCACGTACGCGGTGGCCAGCCAGGGCACGGCGGCGCGCGGATCGGCGTCCACGACGGCCGCCGTGTAGAAACCGGAGACCGCGCGGGCCGCCTCGACCTCGCGCGTGAAGCGGACCCGGAACAGCTGGTCCTCGGCCAGTTCGGTCCGGACCGTCTTGATCGCCACCCGCCGGCCGGACGCCGAGCGCGCGAGATAGACCAGCCCCATGCCGCCGGCTCCCAGCCGTCCCAGCACCTCGAACGGCCCGATACGCCGCGGATCGTGCTGCGTCAGCTGATCCACCACTTGCCTGCCACCTCCCCGTACGAGTCGCGCCACCACCTGTGCCCGCGACCGTAGTGCAGCGTCTCACCACCGCACCGCCGTGGCGGCACGCCCCCCGATTCTTCCTGTCCGCGCGCCCGGTTGCGAACCGGCCGACAAATAGGGTGTCCAGGTTTTCATACGACACAGGTGGTGGAAACGACTCAGCGGCGCAGCAGCGCGAAGGACGCCCCCTGGTCGTCGGTGACCACGGCCACCGTGCCGTAGGACGTCCCGAAGGGCGGAACCTGGACCCGGCCGCCGAGCCGGACCACCTCCTGCAGGGCGGCCCCGGGGTCCTCGACGGCGAAGTGGACGAGGAAGTGCGGCGGCATCTCGGCGGGGAAGACGTCGGAGACCGGCGCGCGGCCGAATCCGGGGTCGGCGTCCGGGCCGAACAGGGCGTCGTGGAAGAGGCCGCCGTAGAAGGCGTCGGCCGCCCGTGTGTCCCGCGTGTACAGCTGCACCCAGGCGAAGGTGCCCGGCTCGTACCGACGCCCGAAGCCGGGGGTCTCCGCGCCCTGCCAGAGGGAGAAGACCGCCCCCTCGGGGTCGGTGACGAGCGCGGTGACGCCCAGGCCGCCGAAGGGCCCCGGCGGGGAGACGACCCGCCCGCCGGCCGCGTGGATCCGCCGGCACAGCGCCCCGGCGTCCGGGGTGGCGAAGGAGACCGTCCACACGGTGGGCAGCCGGCCGTCCGCCTTGTGCGCGAGGGAGGCGACGGGGTCGCCGTCCTTCAACGCCCGTACGGTTCCCTGCGGCTGGTCCTCGAAGGTCCACCCGAAGAGCTCGCCGTAGAACCGTTTGCCCGCCTCCACGTCGGGCAGCTGCGCGTCCGCCCAGCAGGGGGTGCCCTCCGTGTACCGCGCGTACCGCGACGCCCTGTTTTCGGCCATGCCGCCAAAGTAACCGCGTCGCCCGCAGGCCGCAGACCAGGCGCACCAGCCCTCACGGACCCGCACACCCCATTTGCAGTCGGCCGAATCGCGCTCGGATCACCCGTCGGTAAGCTGACGGCATGACAGGACAAGTGCGTACCGTCGACGGCCGCGTGGCCGGCCGGCGCGGGCAGGCGACCCGGCAGAAACTGCTCGACTGCCTCAGCGAGATGCTCAGCTCCTCCCCCTACCGGGACGTCAAGGTCATCGATGTCGCACGGAAGGCGGGCACCTCGCCCGCGACCTTCTACCAGTACTTCCCTGACGTCGAGGGCGCCGTCCTGGAGATCGCCGAGCGCATGGCCGCCGAGAGCGCCGGGCTGGGCGAGCTGCTGGAGGGGCGCTCCTGGACGGGGAAGGCCGGCTGGCGGACGGCGCAGGAACTCGTCGACGGTTTCCTGGAGTTCTGGCGGGAGAACGAGGCGATCCTGCGGGTCGTGGACCTCGGCGCGGCCGAGGGGGATAAACGTTTCTACAAAATCCGCATGAAGATCCTGAACTCCGTGAACGCCTCGCTGGCGGACTCCGTCGCCGAGCTGCAGGCCAAGGGGCGGATCGACAAGGACGTGAACCCCGCGGCGGTCGCCGGCTCCCTGGTGGCCATGCTCGCGGCCGTCGCCTCCCACCAGAAAGGTTTCTCCTCCTGGGGGGTGAAGCAGGCGGAACTCAAACCGAACCTCGCCCTGCTGGTGCACCTGGGGGTCACCGGCAAGAAGCCGGCGAAGTAGGCGAAGCAGGCACCCGGCGGTCCGCACCGGTGCACGGCCCCCCAAGTCCTGTCAGACGGGCGGCGGTTCACTCCGGTGGACCGCCGCCGTCGCTTTTCGCGCGGTACGGAGGAACGGGGGAGGGACAACAGGGAACAAGGCTCCCTCCGCCCGGTGTTGTGCACCGGTGAGCCGACCGCAGGCCCGAGCGACCCCGAACGACCCCGAGTGACCGAGTGGACGTCCGACGCGCACGCCGCAGGAGGAACCCGCGATGGCCCTGACCCGTGAAGAGCGCGAACAGTTCCTGGCCGAGCCGCACATCGCGGCGCTGGCGGTCGACGCGGGAGGCGGCCGCGCCCCGCTCACCGTGCCGATCTGGTACCAGTACGCGCCCGGCGGCGACGTGTGGATCATGACCGGCCCGGACTCGCGCAAGAACCGGCTGATCGGCGCGGCGGGACGGTTCTCGCTCATGGTCGACCGCGTCGAACCCACCATCCGTTACGTCTCGGTCGAGGGGCCGGTGCTCGACACCACCCCGGCCACGGTCGAGCAGCTGCGGGAGCTCTCCGCACGCTACCTGCCGGCCGACAAGGTCGAGGGGTACGTCGACTTCGCCTGGAAGAACCACGGCGAGCAGGTCGTCGTGCGGATGCGGCCCGAGCGGTGGGTGTCGTCGGACCTCGGATCGGTGTGAGCCCGCCGGACACCCGACAATCGGCCCATGGAACCCGATCTCCACGAGCTGCTGAGGTCACTGCGGGTGTGGGATCCGCAGGTCACCGACCTGCCGGCCTTCGACCCGGCCGCCGCGCCCGCCGAGCCGCTGCCGCTGTTCACGCGGTGGTTCGCCGAGGTTGTGGCGGCCGGTCAGGCCGAGCCGCACACCATGTCCCTGGCCACGGCGGACGCGCACGGACTGCCGGACGTACGGATCGTGATGCTGCACGGCGCGGACGACGACGGCTGGTCCTTCGCCACCCACGCGCACAGCCGCAAGGGCGGCCACCTCGCCGCGCGCCCGTACGCCGCGCTGGCCTTCTACTGGCCGGTGCTGGGCCGCCAGGTGCGGGTGCGCGGGCCCGTCGCGGCGGCCCCGGCCGAGGAGGCGCGGGCAGACCTGCGCGCCCGCTCCACCGGGGCGCTGGCCGCCGCGCTGACCGGCAGGCAGAGCGAGGCCCTCGGGTCGCCGGAGGACCTGGCACGGGCCTCGGAGGCGGCGTGGGAGCAGGCACGGCACGCACCGGACACCCCGGTCCCGTCCTGGACCCTGTACCGGCTGCGGGCGGACGAGGTGGAGTTCTTCCAGGGCGAGGCCCGACGACGGCACGTACGGCTCCGCTACCGGCGCGGGACGAAGGGCTGGGTCAGGGAGTCCCTGTGGCCGTGAGGACGGGCTCCGGGTCCGTGGCGAGGCGGGCGTGCGCGGAGGAACGTCACGGAACGCACCACGCCCCCCGGCCCCGACAACGGCACGTACCACCACTCCCGCACCGACGACGAACCCACAGCCGGATCACGGAACCACCGCGGCCGTGAGGACGGGCTCCGGGTCCGTGGCGAGGCGGGCGTGCAGGTGGGCGTCGCGGAACGCGTCGTGGCGGCCGGCTTCGAAGAGCGCGCCGCGCATGGTGCCCTCGTGGCGGAACCCGCAGCGCCCGGCGACCCGGCAGGACGCCTCGTGCCCGACGGCGTGGTCCAGCTCCAGCCGGTGCAGGCCGAGTCCGGTGAACGCCCAGCGCGAGGCGAGCAGCAGCGCCCGGGTGGCGACGCCCCGGCCGCGCGCCTCGGGGAGCACCCAGTAGCCGACCAGGCCGCGCCGCATGACGGGGTGGATCTCGTTGACGCCGATGTGCCCCAGGACCGTACCGCTGCGGGCGTCGGTGATCCGGAAGGACGCCCCCGTGCCGTCCGCGTCGCGCAGCGCGCCCCGGCGCAGTGACTCCCGGGCGCCGTCCGCGTCCGTGACCGGCCGGAGCGGGGTGTTCCAGCGCTGGAACTCCGGGTCCGTGAGGCCGCGTAACCAGGCGTCCACGTCCGCCGGGGACTCGGGGTCCCAGGGACGGAGGCACAGGCCGTGGCCGTGAAGCTCGGGAAGGGGCTGGATGGGACCGGATGAGGAAGGCATGGGGACATTCAAGCCCGCGATCCCCGCAGACGTGATCAATCCGCAACCAATTCCGGTCTTGACCGATACCCATCAACCAGGGGTGTGATTACGCTCGCGCTCATGGCCGACTCCCCCGACTCCCGCCCCTCCATCTCCGCGCGGCCCACCGCGCCGAACCGGGGGGACCGCCCCGTCTACGTCATCGGCGGCGGCCCGGGCGGACTCGCCGTCGCGTACGCCCTGCGCACCCGGGGGATACGGGCCGTCGTCCTGGAGCGGTCCGGCCGCGTGGGGGACTCCTGGCGGCGCCACTACGACCGGCTGCGCCTGCACACCACCCGCCGCCTCTCCGCGCTGCCCGGGCTGCCGATGCCGCGCCGGTTCGGGCGGTGGCCGGCCCGGGACGACGTGGTCCGGTACCTGGAGAAGTACGCCGAGCACCACCGGCTGGAGATCGTCACCGGGGTCGAGGTCTCCCGGGTCGAGCGCACCCCCGACGGCACCGGCTGGCTGCTGCACGCCACCGGGGGCCGCGAGCTGACCGGCGCGGCGGTCGTCGTCGCCACGGGCTTCAACCACACGCCCCGCGTCCCCGACTGGCCCGGCCGGGACACGTACACCGGCGAGTTCCTGCACGCCTGCGAGTACCGGGACGCGAAGCCCTTCGCCGGCCGGGACGTGCTCGTCGTGGGCGTCGGCAACACGGGGGCCGAGATCGCCGTGGACCTGGTGGAGGGGGGCGCCTCCCGGGTGCGGCTGGCCGTGCGCACCCCTCCGCACATCGTGCGCCGCTCGACCGCGGGCTGGCCCGCGCAGTACTCGGGCGTCCTGGTGCGCCGGCTGCCGGTCGGCCTCGTCGACCGGCTGTGCCGGGTCCAGGCGAGGGTGGCGCTGCCGGACCTGTCGGCCCGGGGACTCCCGCGTCCCGGCTCCGGTCTGTACAGCAGGGTGCTGGAGGGGGCCATCCCCGTGCAGGACGCCGGCCTCGTCGACGCCGTGCGCACGGGGGCGGTGGAGGTCGTGGCCGCGGTGGAGGGGTTCGAGGGGGGCGAGGTCGTCCTGGCGGACGGCGGCCGCATCGGCCCGGACGCGGTCGTGGCGGCCACCGGATACGTGCGCGGCCTGGAGGGTCTGGTCGGCGGGCTCGGCGTTCTCGACGACCGCGGCAGACCGGTCGTCCACGGCGCCCGCACCCCGTCCGGCGCGCCCGGCCTCTACTTCACGGGGTTCACCAATCCGATCAGCGGCAACCTCCGCGAACTGGCGCTGGACGCGCAGCGCATAGCGAAGGCCGTCTCCCGCGCGGGAGGGGTTTCCCGGCTCCCCTCATAGCCGCGGGCGGCCGTGCCTCCCCAGTGCCTCGATGGCGACGGGGGTCTCCCTCACGGGGGAGAAACGGAGAAGGGGGAGGCACCCCTCCGACGCCGGGCCGCGCGACCACCCCCGCCCGGCCTCGACCCCGACCCCTCAGGCGGCCGCCGTCGCAGGAGGAGCCCCCGCCCGCCGCCGGATCACCAGCGCCATCAGCGCCGCCGCCGCGCACAGCGCCCCCGACGCGATCCAGACCACGTCGTACGACCCGAACCTGTCCCGCGCGGCACCCCCGAGGAAGGCGACGACCGCCGCGCCCACCTGGTGCGAGGCGAGCACCCAGCCGAACACGATCGGGCTGTCCTCGCCGTAGTGCTCCCGGCACAGGGCGAGCGTCGGCGGCACGGTGGCCACCCAGTCCAGCCCGTAGAAGACGATGAAGAACAGCATCGGCGGGTGCACGTCCGGTGCCAGCAGGATCGGAAGGAACAGCAGCGAGATCCCCCGCAGCGCGTAGTACACCGCGAGCAGCCGCCGCGCGTCGAAGCGGTCCGTGAACCATCCGGAGGCCACCGTCCCGACGACGTCGAAGACGCCGATGACGGCCAGCAGGGACGCCGCGGTCGTGACCGGCATGCCGTGGTCGTGGGAGGCGGGCACGAAGTGGGTCTGGATCAGTCCGTTGGTCGAGGCGCCGCAGATCGCGAAGGATCCGGCGAGCAGCCAGAACGGCCCCGTCCGCACCGCCGAGGAGAGCACGGTCAGCGCACGCCGGGCGGCGCCGGGAACGGGTGCCGGCTTGGGGACGAACTCCTTGGCGCCGTACGGCCTCTGGCCCACGTCGGCCGGATGGTCGTGCAGCAGCAGCCAGACGAACGGGACCACCGCGAGCGCGGCGAGCGCCACGGTGACGGCCGCCGGGCGCCATTCGTGCCGGGTGACGATCCAGGACAGCAGGGGCAGGAAGATCAGCTGCCCGGAGGCGGACGCGGCGGTGAGGATGCCGCTGACCAGGCCCCGGCGCTCGGTGAACCAGCGGTTGGTGACGGTCGCGGCGAAGGCCAGCGCCATGGAACCGGAGCCGAGCCCCACCAGCAGGCCCCAGCACAGCAGCAGTTGCCAGGGTGCCGTCATCCACACCGTCAGGCCCGAGCCGAGCGCGATCACGCCGAGGGCGGCCGCGACCACCTTGCGGATGCCGTAGCGGTCCATCAGCGCCGCCGCGAACGGCGCGGTGAGGCCGTACAGCGCGAGGTTCACGGAGACCGCCGCGCCGATGGTGCCGCGCGACCAGCCGAACTCGTCGTGCAGCGGGTCGATGAACAGGCCCGGTACGGAGCGGAAGGCGGCGGCACCGATGATCGTCACGAAGGTGACGGCGGCGACGAACCACGCGCGGTGCACACGGGCGCGGGTCGGCTTCGGGCCGCTCGCGGGCGGCTCCACGACGGCGGCTGTCTCGCTTGTCCAGGTCACGCCATAGAGCTTCCGTGTTCGGTTCCGCCGCAGCGAGTGGCCCGGAGGACAGCCTTCGCTAGGATCGGGCCATGGATCCGGTCGAGCCCCCGCACGCGTCCGCCGGCTTCCGGCCGCACCGCGTCGTCGTCCTCGCCCTCGACGGGCTGCTCCCCTTCGAGCTGGGCATCCCGCACCGCATCTTCGGCCGCCCGAAGGACGGGCAGGGCCGCCACTTGTACGAGGTGGTCACCTGCTCGGTGCGGCCGCCCGGGCCGGTGGAGACCGACGCCGACTTCGCCGTCCACGTCGCCCACGGCCCCGAGGCCCTCGCCACCGCCGACACGGTGATCGTCCCGGCGTCCTATGAGCTCGGCCCGGTGTTCGAGCGGGGCGAGCTGACCGACGAGCTGGCCGCCGCCCTCGCCCGCATCCGCCCCGGCACCCGGCTCGCCTCCATCTGCACCGGCGTGTACGTCCTCGCCGCCGCCGGGTACCTGGACGGACGGCCCGCCACCACCCACTGGGCCGACGCCGAGCGCTTCCAGCGGCTGTTCCCGCGGATCGACGTCGACCCGGACGTGCTGTTCGTCGACGACGGCTCCGTCCTGACCTCGGCGGGCGTCGCGGCCGGGATCGACCTGTGCCTGCACATGGTGCGGCGCGACCACGGCGCCGCCGTGGCCAACGAGGTGGCCCGCCGTACGGTCGTACCGCCGCACCGGGACGGCGGGCAGGCGCAGTACATCGAGCGGCCGGTGCCCGATCCGCGGCAGTCCTCCACGAGCGGTGCCCGCGCGTGGGCGCTGGGCCGGCTGCACGAGCCGATCCAGTTGCGCGACATGGCCGCGCGGGAGGCGATGTCGGTCCGCACCTTCACGCGCCGCTTCCGGGAGGAGTCCGGGGTCAGTCCGGGGCAGTGGCTGACCCGGCAGCGGGTGGAGCGGGCCCGGCAGCTGCTGGAGTCCACCGACCTGTCCGTGGACCAGGTGGCCCGCGACGCCGGTTTCGGCACGGCCCAGTCGATGCGGCAGCACCTCCAGGCGGCGCTGGGGGTGACGCCGACCGCGTACCGGCGGACCTTCCGGGCCGGTGGACGGCGGCCGGGGGCGGTCGCGCCGGCCGAGGGGTGAGCGGGAGGCCTCCCCGGGCCGTGCGGGAACCGGCTGTTCCCGCCGACGGTGGCGGGGGGGGGGGGGGGGCCCCCCCCCCCCCCCCCCCCCCCCCCCCCGGCCCCCCCCCCCCCCCCCCCCCCCCCCCCCCCCCCCGGGCCCCCCCCCCCCCGCCCCCCCCCCCCCCCCCCCCCCCCCCCCCCCCCCCCCCGCCCCCCCCCCCCCCCC
>NZ_JBIRYZ010000021.1:33338-138703 GCF_044390325.1 Streptomyces sp. NPDC018964 | reverse complement strand
GGGGGGGCGGCCCGCGGGCCGGCGCCGGCCCGGGCGGGCCGCGGGGGGGCGCGGGGGGGGCGCCGCCGGGGGGGGGGGGGGGGCGGCGCGGGGCGCCCCCCCCCCCCCCCCCCCCCCCCCCCCCCCGCCGCGCGGGTGCTACGGTCGGAAGCGGAGCACCTGCGGGTCGTGGTCGCTGATCTGGTCGTGGAACTCCGCGTTGATGTGCACGCTGTCGTACGCGAAGGTGCCGCGGCGGATGGACGGGCTGATCAGGATCTGGTCCAGGGCCTGGCTGTTGCCCTGGTAGACGTACGAGTAGCGCTCGCTCCGGGGGAGCGACTTGATCGCCGACCAGAGGGTGCCCCTGCCTTCGAGGAGCTCGGTGGTCTTCGAGAACTCGAAGTCGTTGATGTCGCCCAGGGCCACCACGTCGGCGTTCTTCTGGGTCTTGAGGATCTTCGCGGTGAAGTCGTGGACCGCCTTCGCCTGGAGGTGGCGCTGGGTCTCCGAGCTGCGGGACGGGGGCTGGTACTGGGCGGTCAGGCCCTGGTCGCCGCCCTTCGACGCGAAGTGGTTGGCTATGACGATGACCGTGCGGCCCCGGAAGCCGAACTCGCCGGCGAGGGGCTTGCGGCTGTTGGCGAAGGCCTCGGAGGCGGGGTCGATCCGGCCCGGGGAGAGGGTCAGGGCCGCCTTGCCGCGGACCTTGGTGACGCCGGTGGCCGTGGTGGCGTCGCCGCCCGCGCGGTCGGTGAACGAGACCCGGGCGGGGTTGAAGAGGAAGGCCTGGCGGATGTTGCCGCCCGGTTCGCCGCCGTCCTGCTTGTCGGCGGGGTCGACGGAACGCCAGTCGTAGCGGGGGCCGCCGGCCGCCTCGATGGCCTCGATCAGCTCGGCCATCGTCAGGTCGGCGGCGACCGTGCCGTCGTCGGTGGCGCCGTTGTTGTCCTGGATCTCCTCCAGGGACACGATGTCGGGCGACTTGAGGTTGTGCACGATCGCGGCGGCGTGGGCGGCGAAGGTGTCGTCGCCCGGGTCGAGGTTCTCGACGTTGTAGGTGGCGACGGCCAGTTCGTCGCCGCGCTGCTCGCGGGTCGTCTCGCGCCGCAGACCCGCGCTCTCGAGCGTGCCCAGCTCGCTCGCCACGAGGGTGTAGCCGCCGTACTGGTTGTAGTCCAGGGGGCCCGCGGTGGTGCCGGCGAGGGTGTCACCGACGTTCGCGTCGGGGAAGTCGGACGCCTTGCCCAGCGACTGGATCTGGAGACGGCCGGTGTTCTGGGCGCCGTAGGAGCCGTAGACCGTGCCGCCCCGGTGGTTGCGGTGCTCGTGGGGCTTCACCGTGACCCAGAGTTCGGTGTACGGGTCGGTGGCGCCCACCACACGGGTGTCGGAGACCTGGACGTTCATGCCCTCCAGGGACTCGTAGAAGTCCAGGGCGTACCGGGTGGGGCGCAGGGGGAGCGCGTTGACCGAGCCGCCGGCGGCGGGGTCGCCCGCGGGGGTGTAGGCGGCGGGGACGGAGCGGGCGTCGACGGTGGTGGCGGCCGGGAGCGGGTTGCCGCTGGAGGTGACCGTGAACGTGGGGCGGGTGATCTCCGTCAGGGACTGGTTGCCCGAGGACGTGCCGCCGGGGACGTACTCCGAGACCGTGCCGGAGACGGTGACGGCGTCGCCGACCGCCACGCCCTTCGGGGTGGAGCTCGTGAAGACGAAGACGCCCTCGCTGGTGGCCGGGTCGGCGTCCGGGGCGGGGTCCTGGATCCAGAAGCCGCGGGACGAGCCGTAGGTGCGGACGCCGGTGACGACGCCGGTCACGCCGGTGACCTGCTCGCCCGCCAGCGGCGAGATGCGGGTGTCGCCCTGGATGTCGTGGACGCGCACGGTGTCGGCGTGCGCGGGCGACGTGAGGACGACGGTGGATGCCGCGGAACACACGGCGGCGACGGTGAGCGCGGCGAGGCGCGCGGACGACTTGCTAGGCAAGGGATTCCCTCCGGGAAACGTGTGATCCGCCCATTTCTACGCGCGTCAATCTCCAGCCGGGCCGGGCCGCTTGTCAAGGTTTCGGCCATGTACGGCGCCTGAAGGGGAGATGAAGCGGGCGGCATGGGTGGAAATCCGTCTAGGCTGAGCGGCTGAGTCGTTCACGGGCTAGGAGAAACAGCCGATGTCAGACAGCTCCATCATGCCGCCCGCGCGGCTGCGACCCCAAGCGGAGCTGGCGCGCGACGCCCTGTCCACCCCGGTGCTCTCCCGGGCCGCCAGGCTCGCCCGCTGGGCCGGACCGGACACCAGGGTCGACGCCGGCGGTGGGCTCGTCGACGAACAGGTGCCGGCGGCCGCCGCGGAGCTGGGGCTGACCGGGGAGGACGCCGCGGCCGACGCCGGTGAGGCCTGGCGCGTCGCCGTGGACACCGGACTCGTCGAGGTGACCGACGAGGAGGAGGGAACCGTCACCGCGGGGGCCGCACTGGCGCTGCTCACCGGCGGTTCGCCGCAGGACGTGCTCGAGGTGTGGCTCGCGGCCCTGGAGACGGTGCTCGGTGACGCGAGCGTCCCGGACCTGGGCGGACTGGTCGACGCCATCGCCGAGGGGGAGGGGTCCGGAGAGCTCGACCTCACCGCGCTGGACTGGGACCCGGAGGCCGAGGCGGAGTTCCTGGACGGGGTGCTCGGCAACCTCTACTTGCTGACCGTGGGCGGGGAGGGCGTCGAGGGCGCGATGGTGCCGTTGCCCGGGCTGGCCGCGTCGGTGATCGTGCCCGGTGACATGGCCGAGCCCACCAACGACGTCCTGCAGCAGGTGTCCGACGCGATGATGCGGCTGGACGACCAGTTCCGGATGCTGGAACCGGTCGGGCTGGTGGAGTACCGGCCGGTGGACGAGGCGCTGATGGCCGACACCGACGAGGAACCCGCCGCCCCGGGCGACGACACCGACGTCGCCCGGTACGGCATGGTGCGGCTGACCCCGCTCGGGCTGTACGGGCTGCGCGCCCGGCTGCTGGAGGCCGGGTTCGAGGCGCCCGCGGTGGGCGACCTCGTGGACAAGGGCGCGGACGCGCTGCTCGACGGCACGGCCGTCTTCCCGCCGGCCGCCGCCCACGCGGAGACCGAGCAGTGGCTGGCCCGGCGTGAACCGCTCGCCTCCGCACGCGAGTTGCTGGCGGCGGCACGGGGAGCGGACGAAGGCGCGCCGCTGCGGCGGCTGCGGTGCCAGCAGGCGCTGTCGCTGGTCGGCGCCTCGGCGGAGCCCGCGCTGCGGGAGGTGCTGGACGATCCCGAACTCGGCGGGCTGGCCCGGGTGTGGCTGGCCGAGCACGGGGCGACCGACGTACCGCCGCCGTCCGAGGCCCTGATCTTCTGGCTGACCGTCGACACGGTCGCCGCCCAGCTCGCCGCCGAGGGCAACTCCGAGGAACTGCGCTCCCTGGTGGAGGGACTGGCCCGGCAGCACAGCGGCTTCTTCGACACGGCCTGGCGGGTGGAGCACCCGGCCACCGCCGACGTGCTGGAGGCCATGGGACGGCTGCACCCCGACAAGAGGATCGCGAAGGAAGCGCGCAAGGCGGCGTTCAAGGCGCGGTCGCAGCACGGGAACTGAGCTCCGCGGCGGGACCCGCGCGGTTCACGGAAAGGAGGAACTCCGTGACCCTCGGTGTTCAACCGGCGTTCAGGCATGGGCGGGAGCGTGGCGGGCGCACGAGGTTCGCCACCCTCCACGGCCCAGCCACGTCACAGGAGACAGCATGTCGCTCACCCGCAGGGACTTCGCCAGAACGTCCGCGATCGCCGGCGCCGGTGTCGCGCTGACGGGCAGTGTGGCCGCCCTCGCTTCCGCACCCCACGCCCTCGCCACCGCCGACACCGAGAGCGCGGACGACGGAGCGCGGGAAGCGGCGGAGCGGCACGACGGGGTCGGCTACGGGCCGCTCGTCGCGGACCCGGACGGACTCCTCGCCCTGCCCGCCGGGTTCACCTACCGCGTCCTCACCCATGCCGGCAGGACCCGGCTGGAGACGGGCGAGTTCACGCCCGCCGACCACGACGGCACCGCCGCCTTCCCCGGACCTCGCGGCAGCACCCTCCTGGTCAACAACCACGAGATGGACGGCCCGCGCGAGGAGGCCGAGTTCCCCGTCCCGCTCACCGAGGGCCTCGTCTACGACCCGGCCGCACCCGGCGGCTGCACGATCGTCGAGGTGCGCCGCGACGGCGGCGTCGCCGAGTGGGTCGGCATCGCCGGCACCGCCAACAACTGCGCCGGCGGCAGCACCCCCTGGGGCACCTGGCTCACCTGCGAGGAGAACTCCGACCGGGCCGGCGAGAACGGCATGACCAAGGACCACGGCTACGTCTTCGAGGTCGACCCCGCCGACCGGCGCGCCAACCGCGACCCCAAGCCGCTGAAGTTCTTCGGCCGTTACGACCACGAGGCCGTCGTCATCGACGTCAAGCGCGGCCACGCCTACCTCACCGAGGACGCCGACGAGCCCAACGGCCTCTTCTACCGCTGGACCCCGCCGGAGGGCTTCCGCTACGGACCCGGCACCCTGCGCACCCTCGCCGACGACGCCGGCGTCCTCCAGGCGCCCAGGTGCTACGACTCCGGCGGCCGGTACGTCGACGACCTCTCCCGCGCCACGAGGACCGGCACGGTGTACGGCGTCGACTGGGTGGACGTACCCGACCGCGACGCGCGGACCGTCGACGTGCGCGAGCAGTTCGCGGAGGGCGAGGTCACCCGCGCCCGCAAGCTGGAGGGCATGTGGTGGGGCGACGGCGGGGCGTACATCGTCTCCTCGTACGCCCGCGAGGAGAGCCCCGTGCAGCACGACGGCCAGGTCTGGTTCTACGACCCCGGGCGCCGCACGCTGACCCTGAAGGTCCTGCTCGGTGTCAACAGGGACCCGTCCGGGGACGGCGCCTTCGACGGCCCGGACAACATCACCGTCTCGCCGTACGGCGGCCTGATCATCGCCGAGGACGGCGAGGGTGCGCAGCACCTGTTCGGCGCCACCGACAGCGGGCGCACCTACCCCATCGCCCGCAACGAACTCAACATCGGCACCGAGGACGAGCCGGAGTTCAGCGAATTCACCGGCGTCACCTTCTCGCCCGACGGGAAGACCCTGTACGCCAACATCCAGGAACCCGGCATCATGCTCGCCATCACCGGGCCCTGGAAGCGGCAGAAGCGCCGCTGATTAATTCGCTCGCCCGACCGAGGACCGCCCTCCTAGAGTGATGCACGTCCAGGTGCGAAGGCAGGACCTACTTCCACTCATAATGGGGCGGTCACGGGTTCGAGTCCCGTCACCGGCACAACGCGCCGGTGTAGCTCAGGGGTTAGAGCACCATCGTCGGTTCCGCCGGCCTTGATCTCTGGACACCACAACTTCACGCACCTCCCGGTGCGTGGGCGACGGCTCCTTCGCTGCAGACGAATCCAGGCCGCCGCCGACTTGATCTCGGGAGGTGCGGCATTTGGTGGGTGCCCGGTGCGCAGGCAGCGGGTACTTCTCGGATCGGGTTCACTGCGGGTTCGAATCCCGTCATCGGCTTCGGGCCGGTGTGGCGGAAGTGGAAGACGCGCCCGACTTGTTCCGCGGCCGACTCGTTTCTCGGGCACCCTCCTTTGTCGCGCCTCCCTCCGACAGCAAGAAGAATTCGGGGGAATTCACCATGGCGCGATTCAACACCCGGACTGCCAAGGCGCAGCCGGCGTCGCGCGTGACGTCGACCGGCCGTGTGCTGCGTACGTACGAGGGCGGCCGGGGCCGCGAGCGGGAGCCGCGCTCCGAACTCTTCCTGCTCGCCGTGTCCAACTTCGTGACGCAGCAGACCTTCTACGAGACCGGCGACGACCGCGACGACCGGTTCGCGGAGCTCGTGCGCGAGCTCGCCGTGAGCGATCCGTCCTGGACGGCCGGGCTGCTCGGCTGGCTGCGCGGCGAGGGCAACCTGCGGACCGCGTCGATCGTGGGCGCCGCCGAGTACGTCAAGGCCCGCCTGGACGCCGGCGCGACCGACGGCCCCTCGAACCGCCAGGTCGTGGACTCCGTACTGCGGCGCCCCGACGAGCCCGGCGAACTCCTCGCGTACTGGACCTCCCGGTACGGGCGCGGCATCCCCAAGCCCGTCAAGCGCGGTGTCGCCGACGCCGTACGACGGCTCTACGGCGGCAAGGCCCTGCTGAAGTACGACACCGCGTCCAAGGGCTACCGCTTCGGCGACATCCTCAACCTGGTGCACGCGGCACCCGACCCGGACAAGCCGTGGCAGGGAGAGCTGTTCCGGTACGCCCTCGACCGCCGGCACAACCCGGACACCGCGGTGCCGCCCGCCTCGGACCGTGTCCTCACCGCGCACCGCGAGCTGATGGCGCTGCCCGTCGAGGAGCGGCGCGCGGTCGTCACGGCGCCCGACGGGGCCGAGCGGCTCGCCGCCGCGGGTCTCACCTGGGAGGCGCTGGCGGGCTGGCTCCAGGGACCGATGGACAAGGCGGCCTGGGAAGCCGCGATTCCCTCCATGGGGACGATGGCGTTGATCCGGAACCTGCGGAACTTCGACGGGGCCGGGGTCTGCGACGAGGTGGCGGCGCGGGTCGCCGCCCGCATCGCCGACCCGGCGGAGGTCGCGAAGTCCCGGCAGTTCCCCTTCCGGTACCTCGCCGCGTACCGGCACGCGCCGTCGCTGCGCTGGTCGTACCCGCTGGAGCAGGCGCTCGGCCACTCGCTGGCCAACGTGCCCGCGCTGCCCGGCCGCACCCTGGTGCTCGTCGACCGCTCCGGCTCGATGTTCTACTCGCGGATGTCGGACCGCTCCGAGCTCACCCGCGCGGACGCGGCGGCGGTCTTCGGCACGGCGCTCGCGCTGCGGGCCCGGAAGGCGGACCTCGTCGAGTTCGGCTCGACGAGCAGGCCGGTGCCGTTCCGCCGGGGCGAGTCGGTGCTGAGGATCCTCGGCCGGTTCGGCGACCTCGGCGGCACCGACACCACCGAGGCGGTGCGCCGGCACTACCGGGGGCACGACCGGGTGCTGATCGTCACCGACGAGCAGTACGCCCACAGCCACCACGGCGACCCGACCGAGCAGGTCCCGGCGGACGTGCCGGTCTACACCTGGAACCTCGCCGGGTACCGCGCGGGCCACGGCCCGTCGGGCACCGCGAACCGGCACACCTTCGGCGGTCTCTCCGACGCGGCCTTCCGGATGGTTCCGCTGCTGGAGGCCGGCCGGGACGCCGACTGGCCGTGGGCCGTGTGAGGCGGTGCTCCGTTCCGGGACCCTCCCCGCTGCCCGCTCGGTAGGGTACGGGGAGGGTCCCCGGGGTGAGGAGTGGGTGATGGCGCAGGTCAGGTCCATGCGCGCGGACGCCCGCCGCAATCGTGAACTGCTGCTCCAGGCCGCGGTGGAGGCGTTCGCCGCGCACGGTGAGGGCGCTTCGCTCGACGACATCGCCAAGCGGGCGGGCGTCGGATCCGGCACGCTCTACCGGCACTTCCCGACCCGTCAGGCGCTGCTGGAGGCCGCCTACGTCGACCGCATCGAGTCGATCGCGGCCAGTGCCGGCGACCTGGCCGGGCGGCTGCCGCCGGGCGAGGCGCTGGTGGAGTGGCTGAACGAACTCGGCGCCGGGATGCTCCGGATCCGGGGGCTGCGGGCGCTGCTGGGTGCCGCCGTCGGGGACGGCGGCACGGAGTGCTGCGATCCGCTGAAGGGCGCGGTGGGCCGGCTGGTCGGGGCGGCGCGGGAGGCGGGCGTGCTGCGGCGCGACGTCGAGCCCGTCGACGTGCTGCGGCTGGCCCACGGGGTGGCGACGGCCTCGGAGCTGGCGGGCGGGGAGGGCACGCAGATCCGCCGGTACCTGGAGCTGCTGATGACCGGGCTGCGGGCCCCGGACGCCCCCTGAGCGGGGGACGCCCGACGGCTCGCGGAGTGGTTACAGTGCCTGGCCGGCCGGCTTCACCATCCCCCGTACGGTGCGGGACTTCACGAAGTCGCCCATCGCGGTCATCTCCCACTCGCCGGAGTACTGCCGGATCAGCTTCGCCATCATCACGCCCGTCTGCGGTTCGGCGCTGGTGAGGTCGAAGCGGACCAGCTCCTCGCCCGTGGTGGCGTCCAGGAGGCGGCAGTACGCCTTGGCGACCTCGGTGAACTTCTGGCCGGAGAAGGAGTTGACCGTGAAGACCAGGCCGGAGACCTCCTGGGGGAGGCGGCCGAGGTCCACGGTGATCACCTCGTCGTCGCCGCCGCCCTCGCCGGTGAGGTTGTCACCGGAGTGCCGGATCGCGCCGTTCACGATCTGCAGCTTGCCGAAGTAGCAGCTGTCGATGTGGTTGCGCTGCGGGCCGTAGGCGATGACCGAGGCGTCGAGGTCGATGTCCTTGCCGCGGTAGGCCGGCTCCCAGCCGAGGCCCATCTTGACCTGGGAGAGCAGCGGCCGGCCGCCCTTGACCAGGGAGACCGTCTGGTTCTTCTGGAGGCTGACCCGGCCCTTGTCGAGGTTGATCTTCCCGGTGCCGGGGGCGGCGGCGGGCGGGGCCGGGGGAGCGGCGGGCGCGGCGGGTGCCGTGGGAGCGGCGGCCGGCATGGGGGGTGCCTGCGGGGCGGCGGCCGGCTGGGGCGGGGCGGCGGCCGGTTCCTCGACCGTGACGCCGAAGTCGGTGGCGATGCCGGCCAGGCCGTCGGCGTAGCCCTGGCCGACGGCGCGGGCCTTCCAGGCGCCGTTGCGCAGGTAGATCTCGACGATCACCAGGGCCGTCTCGGTGCCGAGGGCCGGGGGTGTGAAGGTGGCCAGGACCGTGTTGTCGTCCGCGTTGCGGAGGGTGGCGGTCGGTTCGATGCCCTGGAAGGTCTGGCCGGCGGCGTCGGGGCTGGCGGTGACGACGATCTTCTCGATGCCGGGGGGTACGGCCGAGGTGTCGACCGTGATGGCGTCGGGGGCGGTGCCGCCCCCGGACCGGTAGGTCACGCCGGGGCCGGCGGGCTGGTTGTAGAAGATGAAGTCGTCGTCGGAGCGCACCTTGCCGTCGGCGGTGAGCAGCAGGCCCGATACGTCGAGCCGCACGGGGGCGGCGACGTCCACCGTCACGCGGACGGCGGGAAGAGGGATGTTCGAGCCGGGGGTCATAGCGGTCATGCGGGGTGAACGAGCGGGGGCGTTTTGCCGTTCCCTTACCTGGGCCCGATCGGGTCGGAGGGAGGTCGCCCCCGCCGCCCCTTCCCGTCCCGAACCCGGGGCTCCGCCCCGGACCCCGCTCCTCAAACGCCGGAGAGGCTGGATTCCAGCCTCTCCGGGGAGTTCGAGGAGCGGAGGTCAGGCGGGGGCGAAAACCCCTACGGCACCACCACGATCTTCCTGCCGACGCCGGACGCGAACTGCTCCAGCGCCTGCGGGTACTGGTCGAGCGGCAGACGGTCGCTGATGAAGACGTCCGGGTCCAGGACGCCCCCGGCGAACAGCTCCGCCGCCCGCTCGTAGCTGTGCAGCACGGCCATGGACCCCGTGATGGTGATCTCCTGGTTGTAGATCCGGTACGGGTCGATCGTCACCCGCGTCGCGTAGTCGGCCACCCCGAACTGGAGGAACGTACCGGCCTTGGCGACCCGGTCCAGGCCGTCCTGGATCGCCGCCGCGTTGCCCGTCGCGTCGATGACGAGGTCCCAGCCCTGGGGCCGGTCCAGCTCGTCCGGCGACGCCGCCGCCGCGGAGACCCCCAGCTGCCGCGCCGTCTCCAGCCGCGCCGGGTTCAGGTCCACCACGTCCACGCTCGCGGCGCCGGTCCGCTTCGCCAGCTCCAGCATCATCAGGCCCATGGTCCCGGACCCGTAGATCAGCACGTGCGCGCCGAGGCGCGACTGGAGCACGTCGTAGCCGCGCACCGCGCACGACAGCGGCTCGATCAGCGCCGCGTCCTGGGTGCGGACGTGCTCGGGGAGCTTCACGCAGTTCGCCACCGGCGCCACCGCGTACTGGGCCGCGCCGCCCGCCGTGGTGACGCCGATCGCGGCCCACCGCTCGCACATGTTGTTGTGGCCGACGCGGCAGTAGCGGCACTCGTGGCAGTACAGGGAGGGGTCGACCGCGACCCGGTCGCCGAGCGACACCTCGGTGACCTGGGAGCCGATGCCGACCACTTCGCCGGCGAACTCGTGCCCCGGCACGATCGGCAGCTTCGGCGCGAACTCGCCCTGGAGGATGTGCAGGTCCGTGCCGCACAGCCCGCACGCGGCGACCTCGACGACGACGTCGCGCGGCCCTGGCGTCGGGTCCGGGACCTCGGCGACGACGGCCTTGCCCACGGACTCGATGACGGCGGCCTTCATTTCACGGCTCCCAACGACAGGCCCTGGACGAGTTTGTCCTGGGCGGCGAACCCCGCGGCGAGCACCGGCAGGGAGATGACGAGCGACGCGGCGCACACCTTGGCCAGGAACAGGCCCTGGCTGGTGATGAAGCCGGTCAGGAAGACGGGGGCGGTCTCGGCGACCACGCCCGTCAGGACCCGGGCGAAAAGCAGTTCGTTCCAGCTGAAGATGAAGCAGATGAGGGAGGTGGCGGCGATGCCGGGGAGCGCGATGGGCGCGACCACCCGGGCCAGGATCGTCGGCAGTTTCGCGCCGTCCACCCGCGCGGCCTCGATGATCGCGACCGGGACCTCGGCGAGGAAGGACTGCATCATCCACACCGCGATCGGCAGGTTCATGGAGGTGTAGAGGATGACCAGCAGCCAGATGTTGTCCAGCATGTCCGTGTTCTTGGCGAACAGGTAGATCGGCAGCAGGCCGGCCACGACGGGCAGCATCTTGGTGGAGAGGAAGAAGAAGAGGACGTCCGTCCACTTCTTCACCGGGCGGATGGACAGGGCGTACGCGGCGGGCAGCGCCAGGACCAGGACGAACAGGGTCGACACGATCGACGCCACCGCGGAGTTGATCAGCGCCGGCCAGGGGCTGGCGCCGCCGTCGGCGCCGAAGAACTCGCGGTAGCCGTCGAGGGTGAGGGCGGCGGTGAAGGACGGCGGGTTGGTGGCCGCGTCCGTCTCGGAGTGGAAGGACGTCAGCGCCATCCAGGCGATGGGCAGGAAGAACACGATGCCGGCCAGCCAGGCGACCAGGCCGAGACCCGCTCCGCCGCGGAACCGGCCGCCGGTGCGTACGGTGGTGCTGCTCATGCGCGGGACACCTCCTCGCGGAACAGGGACGAGACCACGCGCAGGGCGAAGGTCGCGATGATGATGGAGCCGATGACGACCAGGACGCCGGCGGCCGAGGCGAGGCCGTTCTCGTGGGCCTGGTAGAAGGTCTGGTAGACGGTGTAGGGCAGGTTGGCGGTGCCCAGGCCGCCGGACGTGATGGTGAAGACCGCGTCGAAGTTCTGCACGATGTAGATCGAGCCGAGCAGGGCGCCCAGTTCGAGGTAGCGGCGCAGGTGGGGCAGGGTGAGGTGGACGAAGATCTGCCAGTCGCTGGCGCCGTCGACGCGGGCGGCCTCGATCTGCTGCTGGTCCCGGCTCTGCAGTCCGGCGAGCAGGATCAGCATCATGAACGGGGTCCACTGCCACACCAGTGAGGCCTCGACGGCGAGCAGCGGGGTGCCCGAGATCCAGTCGGGCTGGGGGCCGCCGACGTAGTGCAGCAGGCCGTTGAGGAGTCCGTACTCGGGGTTGTAGAGGACGTGTTTCCACAGCAGCGCGGCCGCCACCGGGACCACCAGGAACGGGGCGATGAGCAGGGTGCGGACGATGCCCCGGCCGCGGAACTTCCGGTCCAGCAGCAGGGCGAGCAGCAGTCCGAGGACCAGGCTGGCGAGGACGACCGCGACGGTCAGCAGGATCGTCGTCCAGACCGACTTGCGCAGGGCCGCGTCGGTGAGGACCTCCTGGTAGTTCTCGAAGCCGGCGAAGTGACGGGCGTCGGGGTAGAGGGAGTTCCAGTCGAAGAAGGAGATCACCAGCGTCGCCACGAAGGGCAGCTGGGTCACCGCGATCATGAAGATCAGGGCGGGCAGCAGGGGGGCCCGGGTGGCCCAGGCGCGCAGCCGGGCGGAGGGCGGGCGGAGGGCGGAGCGTGTCTCCGGTGCGGCCACGGGGGCCGTTGTCGTGGCGGTCATCGTCCCTCGTACTCCTCGGCGATCTCTTCTGCCAGCTGCTGGGACTTCTTCAGGGCCGACTCGACGGACTGGCGTCCGGCGATGGCCGCGCTGATCTCCTGGGAGACCTTGGTGCCGAGATCGGTGAACTCGGGGATGCCGACGAACTGGATGCCGGGCGCCGGACGGGGCTGGACGCCGGGGTCGTCGGGCCGGGCCTGCTCGATGGCCGCCTTGGTCATCTCCTGGAAGGCGGCGGCCTCCGCGCGGTAGTCGGGGCTGGCGTAGGTGGAGGCGCGCTTTCCGGCCGGGATGTTCGACCAGCCGATCTCGTCGCCGACCAGCTGCTCGTACTCCTTGCTGGAGGCCCAGGAGACGAACTTCCAGGCGTTGTCGGGGTTGCGGGAGGCGTGCTGGATGCCCCAGGCCCAGGTGTAGAGCCAGCCGGAGGACTCGGTCTTCTCGACGGGCGCGGGGGCGTAACCGACCTTGCCCTTGACGGGGGAGTCGGCGGCCTCCAGGGAGCCGGCCGCGGAGGTGGCGTCGTACCACATGGCGACCTTGCCCTGGGTCATGTTGTTCAGGCACTCGGCGAAGCCGGCCTGGGGGGCGCCGGACTCGCCGTGCTCGCGGACCAGGCCGACGTAGAACTCCACGGCCTCCTTCCACTCGGGGGAGTCGAGCCGGGCCTTCCAGTCCTTGTCGAACCAGGTGCCGCCGAAGGTGTTGACCACGGTGGTCAGCGGGGCCATGACCTCGCCCCAGCCGGGCAGCCCGCGCAGGCAGATGCCCTTCATGCCCGGTTCGGCGCCGTCGAGTTCGGCGGCGAGGTCGGCGACCTGTTGCCAGGTGGGGTCGGCGGGCATGGTCAGGCCCTCCTTCTCGAAGATGTCCTTGCGGTACATCAGGAAGGACGACTCGCCGTAGAAGGGCTGGCCGTAGAGCTTGCCGTCGTCGCCGGTGAGGGACTGGCGCATCGGCTTGAGGACGTCCTGCTCGTCGTAGGAGGCGTCCTCGTCGACATAGGAGTCCATCTCGTGGAGCCAGCCGTTGCGGGCGTAGATGGGGATCTCGTAGTTGGACAGGGTGGCCACGTCGTACTGGCCGGCCTGGTTGGCGAAGTCCTGGCTGATCTTGTCGCGGACGTCGTTCTCCGGCAGCACGGTGAAGTTGACCTTGATGCCGGTTTCCTCGGTGAAGTGGTCCGCGGTCAGCTTCTGCAACTCGACCATCTGCGGGTTGTTGACCATCAGGACGTTGATGGAGTCACCGCCGGATCCGGCCCCGCCCGCTCCGACCCAGCAGCCGGAGAGCAGCGGGGCGAGCAGCGTCCCTGCGGCGGCCGCGGCGAGTGTGGCTCGCGGCGGCCTCCGTCGGCTCTGGGTTCGCATGGATCGCTCCTGGACATAGAGGGAGGTAACGGGCGCGACCCGGTGTGGGTCGGCCCGAGGGGGGGAGGTGGAACGGTGTGCTGATCTGGTTCAGACCCGGATGACCTGCGGCCCCAGCAGGGAGTAGCGATGGGCCTCGGCCGCCGGGAGCAGGGTGCTCGTGACGATCGCCTCCAGCGCGCCGACCTCGGCGAACCGGCAGAAGCTGACCGCCCCGAACTTGGTGTGGACACCGGCGAACACCACCCGGCGGGAGGCCCGGACCGCCTGTGCCTTGACCTCGCTGACCGCGGGGTCGGGCGTGGTCAGTCCGTGTTCGCGGGAGATCCCGTTGGCGCCGATGAACGCCAGGTCGATGACGAAACCGGAGAGCATCCTCGTCGTCCAGTGGTCGACGGTGGCGAGGGTTCCGGAGCGGACCCGGCCGCCGAGCAGCAGGACGGACGTGGTGCCGGTCTCCGCGAGCGCGCCCGCGACCGGCAGGGAGGCGGTGACCACGGTGAGCGGCCGGTCGGTGGGCAGGGCCTCGGCGATGAGCTGGGGGGTGAAGCCCTCGTCGACGAAGACCGTCTCGGCGTCCCCGATCAGCTCGGCCGCGGCGGCCGCGACCCTGCGCTTCTCGGGGACGTGGCTGGTGGCGCGGAAGGCGAGCGTCGTCTCGAAGCCGGCGCTCTCCACGGGATAGGCGCCGCCGTGGGTGCGGCGCACCAGACCGTGGTCCTCCAGGGCGCGCAGGTCCCGTCGCACGGTCTCCTTGGCCACGCCCAGGTCGGCGGCGAGCGCGCTGACGTCGACCGAGCCGGTGGTGCGCGCCACCCGTACGATCTCCCGCTGGCGTTCTTCGGCCGTCCTGTTGCTCATGGCCGGACTCCCGTTTCCTGGTCTCGCTGCCCGTTCGGGCCCGGTGGGACCCATGCAGGAAGTTCTACAGCGGGCTTTCGGAGCTGACCAGGCCTGTCGCGAGTCCGTTGCTGCCCGGTTGTGCCCGTTCGGATCGTCCGGTGTCCGGCTCGGACCTGGGAGGGCGCGGGGGAGCGGGTGGGAGCGGGCAGCGCGGATGCCCGAATGCCGCGGCGGGCGGGCCCGTTCGGTGCCCGCCCGCCGTCGGATGCGTCGATTTTCCGCCGGAGTTGCTCCGTCGGTTCAGTACGGCCAGATGGGCGGGTCGGTGACGAAGTGGCCGCCCAGGCGGGCGTGCGCCGGGTTGTCCGGGTCCAGTTCGCCCTGTTCGGCAATGAGCTTCTCGGCGTACGGCTCGGAGTCGTCCTGGGGTTCGTAGCCGAGCGCCCGCGCGGAGGAAAGGTCCCACCACAGGCGGGTGTTGGCGGAGGAGCCGTGGACGACGGTGTGGCCGACGTCCTCGGCGGTCAGGGCGGCGTGGAAGAGGCGGGCGCCGTCGGCGGGGCTCATCCACACCGAGAGCATGCGCACGCTGGTCGGTTCGGGGAAGCAGGAGCCGATGCGCACGGAGACGGTCTCGATGCCGTGCTTGTCCCAGTAGAGCTGGGCGAGGTCCTCGCCGAAGCACTTGGACAGGCCGTAGAAGGTGTCGGGGCGGCGCGGGGTGTCGACGGGGATGAGGGGGTCGTCGCCCCGCGGGCGCGGGGTGTAGCCGACGGCGTGGTTGGAGGAGGCGAAGACGACGCGCTTGACGCCCTCCTCGCGGGCGGCCTCGTACAGGTGGTACGTGCCCTCGATGTTGGCCTTCAGGATCTTCTCGAACGGGGCTTCCAGGGAGATGCCCGCGAGGTGGATGATCGCGTCGACGCCGCGGACCGCCTCGCGCACGGCGTCCCGGTCGGCGAGGTCCGCGACGATCGCGTCCGGTTCGCCGTCGATCGGGCGCAGGTCGAGCAGGCGCAGGTCGTAGCCGAGGTCCGGGAGCAGGCCCCGCATCAGCGTGCCGAGGCCGCCGGCGGCGCCGGTGAGCAGAACGGTGCGGGGAGCGGGCATCCTCGGGTCTCCTTGCCTCGCCGGCCGTGTCACCCCTACACGTGGGTGCACGATGTTCATATTCTTGGACACGCTAAGAAGGCGGGGTGTGGCGCGTCAAGTATTCCGCGACTTCCCGCGGAACGAAAGAATTCGCTGGTGTGTGGCGGGATGGAATGCTTGACCGGGGTCTCCGGGGAGTCTTAGCGTGGACATGTTCAAAGATGGGGACGTGAATCATAAATGTGGACCTGGGAGAGCTCGTGACGTCAGCCCCTCTCGCCGCCCGACTCGGTGTCCCCAGCGGGCCGCTGTTCTTCCCGGTCACCGCCTACGGACCGGACGGCTCCGTCGACCTCGACACCTACCGCCTCCATGTGCGGCGCGGGGTGGAGGCCGGGGCCGCCGCCGTGTTCGCCTGCTGCGGCACCGGTGAGTTCCACGCGCTGACGCCGGAGGAGTTCGAACTGTGCGTCACGGCCGCCGTGGAGGCCGCCGACGGGCGCGTCCCGGTCGTCGCGGGCGCCGGGTACGGCACCGCGCTCGCGGTCCGTTACGCCCGCCTCGCCGAACGCGCCGGGGCCGACGGACTGCTCGCGATGCCGCCGTACCTCGTCAAGGCCGCGCAGGAGGGACTGCTGCGGCACTACCGGCAACTGGCCGCGGCCACCTCCCTGCCGGTCGTCGTCTACCAGCGCGACAATGCCGTCCTCACCCCTGGGAGCGTCGTCGAACTGGCCCGCACCGAGGGGATCGTCGGCTTCAAGGACGGCCTCGGCGACCTCGACCTGATGCAGCGGATCGTCAGCGCCGTACGCTCCGAGGGCCCCGCCGACTTCCTGTACTTCAACGGGCTGCCGACCGCCGAACTGACCCAGCCCGCCTACGGCGGCATCGGCGTCACCCTCTACTCGTCCGCGGTGTTCTGCTTCGCGCCCGAGATCGCCCTCGCCTGCCACACCGCCTTCCGCACCGGCGACACGGACACCGCGCACCGCCTGATCGACGGCTTCTACCGGCCGTTCGTCGAACTGCGCGCCCAGGGCGCCGGCTACGCCGTCTCCCTGGTCAAGGCCGGCGTACGCCTGCGCGGCCTCGACGTGGGCGAGGTCCGGCCGCCGCTGCACGAACCGGCCGGGGATCATGTCAAACAGCTCGCTCGGCTGATCGAGCGGGGACACGCACTGCTGGAGGAGAGCCGGTGAAGGCGTCGGCGTTCGTCTACCCCTGGGACGTCAACGGGGACCCGGAGGCACCCGCGCGGATCGCCGCGCTCGGCACGGCGCAGGTGACGCTCGCCTCCGCCTATCACTCCACCCGTGCGCTGACCCCGCGCCACCCGCGCCACCGCGTCGTCACCGCCGAGCACGCGGCCGTGCTGTACCCGGCGGGCGACCACTGGTCCGGCCGCACCCCGCGCCCGTACCCGGCCGGCGACTGGGCTCCCGGGGACGCCTTCGGCGAGGCCGCCGCCGCGCTCGCGGACGCGGGCCTGGAGGTGCACACCTGGGTGGTGCTGGCGCACAACTCCCGCCTGGGCGCGGAGCATCCGGACACCTCGGTGGTCAACGCCTACGGCGACCGCTACCCCTGGGCGCCGTGTATCGCCCAGCCCGCCACCCGCGCGTACCTGACCGACCTGGCCGCCGAGGCGGCGGTACGTCCCGGGGCGCGCGGCACCGAGCTGGAGTCCCTCGGCTGGTACGGACTGGCCCATCTGCACGCCCACGACAAGATTGCCGGGGTCAGCCTCGGGGACGCCGGGCAGTACCTGATGTCCCTGTGCTTCTGCCCCTCCTGCCGGGAGGGTTACGGGGCGCACGGCCTGGACGCCGGCGAACTCGCCGCCGCCGTACGCGCCGCGCTGGAACCGGTGTGGCGGGGGGCGCCCTCCGACGGGGGCTGGGCGGGCGTCGAGAAGCTCCTCGGCGAGACACCGGCGAACGCCACGCGCGCGTGGCGCGACACGACGGCCCGCACGCTCCAGGAGGCCGCGGTCCGAGCCGTACGGGAGGCCGCGCCCGAGGACTTCCAGGTCCTCCTGCACGCGGACCCGGTCTCCTACCACTGCGGCGCCAACGCCGGCGTCGACCCGGCCCACGTCCTCTCCGTCGCCGACGGCGTGGTCGTGCCCTGCACCGGAGGCGCCGGGCTGCTGACACCGTTCGCGGGGGAGGCCCGCGCGGACACCGTCCTCGCCGCCAACCTCACCGTGGTCTCCGGCATGGGCGGCAGCCCCGGCACCCTGGCGGCGGACGCGACGGAGGCCCGCCGGCTGGGCGCGACGGAGCTGCGGCTGTATCACGCGGGGCTGGCGTCGGACGGGGACCTGGAGGCGGTGCGCTCGGCGCTCGCCGGCCTGTGAAACAGCATCGCCGACGTCACCGCCAGGACACCCCCGAGCACGGCCAGCGGCAGCCGGTGGTCGACGAGCTCGACCAGGGCCGCGCCCGCCGCCAGGCCGAGGACGTTCGGGGTGAACACCAGCGTGTCGGCGGTGGCGGTGACCCGGCCCAGCAGCGGTGGCGGGGTCTCGTGCTGCACGGCGGTCAGGGTGGCGATCAGCACGGCGGGCAGGCCCGCGCCGATCGCCGCGCTGCACACCCACGCCAGTGGGTCCTCCGGCACCGCGCGCAGCGCCACCGCGACCGCCAGTACGGCGATGCCGTACGCCGCGAGGCGCCGGGCGCCGAGGCGGCGCAGGGCCGGACCGGAGAGCAGGCCCACCGCCACCGACCCCGCGCCCTGGACGGCGTACAGCACACCGGCGTACGCGGGGGAGTGGCCGAGGGCGTCGACCACGGCGTGGAGCAGCGCCCCGCTCAGGCCCGCGCACAGCATCGTGGCGCCGCCCGCCAGCACCAGGGGGCGCAGTACCGGGTGCGCCCACAGGTGGCGGGCGCCCTCGGCCGTCCGCTTCCGGCGGTTGCCCGACGGGGGCGCCGTCCGGTCCTCCCGTACCCGCAGGAACGCGTACACGACCGCGGCGAGCAGGAAGGTGGCCGAGTCCAGTACGGCGACGCCCGCCCCGCCGTACGCCGCGTACAGGCCCGCGCCCGCCAGCGGGGCCAGCAGCTTCATGCCCTCGTCGGCGGTCATCCGCAGCCCGTTGAAGTCGCCGAGCAGGGAGCGGTCCACGGCGGTGGCGATCAGCGCCGACTCGGCCGCGTCGTGTACGACGCCCGCCGCGCCGTACACGAACAGCACCGCGTACAGCAGCCACAGCCCGCGCGGTGAGTCGACGGCGCAGAGGGTGAGCAGCAGCACCGCCATGAGCAGGCTCGCGGTGATCAGCAGCGGCCGGCGGCGGAACCGGTCGGCCAGGGTGCCCAGCAGCGGGCCGGCCAGGGTGGGTGCCCACATCGCCAGCAGGCACAGGGCCGCGAGACCGTCCGAGCCGGTGAGGTCCTTGACCCACACTCCGGAGGCCGGCCACAGCGCGGAGGTGCCGAACCCGGAGATCACCACCCCGGTGAGGTAGAGCCCGGCGTTGCGGTCCCGCACCACGCGGGTCACCGTCCATGTCGTCGTCATGCCTGCCCATCATGGACCTGAGGACCCTCCGTGGGGATCGGGCAGGTGCCTTGGATCCGGGACGGTCGGGCGATGAGTTTCGCGGCCGGGACAGGTCCACCTCCCAGGAGCACCGTCAGGAGGGCAGCGCGATGACCGACACCACCCTCGACCTCGGACCGCAGACCCGGATCGTGGCGCGTCTCGCCGAGGGCGTCACCGACGAGCAGCTGGCGGACGGGACGCCCTGTCCGCGGTACGCGGTACGGAACATGCTGGGCCACCTCCTCGGGCTGGCCGTCGCCTTCCGGGACGCCGGCCGCAAGAGCCCGGGGGCCACCACCGACACCGGCCCGGAGGCCGCCCTGCCGGACATCGGGCCCGGCTGGAGGGAGGAACTGCCCGAGGTGCTCGACGAGCTCGCCGGGGTCTGGCGGGACCCGGCGGCCTGGACCGGCATGACCCGCGCGGGCGGCCTGGACCTGCCGGGCGCCGTCACCGGTGCCGTCACCGCCGACGAGCTCGTGATCCACGGCTGGGACCTGGCCCGCGCGACCGGCCAGTCGTACGCGCCCGACCCCGCCCTGCTGCGGGCGTCGTACGACTTCCTCCTGGCCGCCGCCGCGGACTCCGACAGGGACGGCGGCGTCTTCGGCCCCGTCGTCCCCGTCCCGCCCGACGCCCCGCTCCTGGACCGGACGATCGGGCTGAGCGGCCGGGACCCGGGCTGGACGCGGCCCGCGTGAAGGGCGAGGACCGCGTTGAAGCAGGCGCGCGGGCCGAGGGCCGCGTAAAGCAGGCGCGCGGGCCGGGCAGCGCCTCATAGCCTCCCCGCATGACTCCCGATCTCACGCTCACCGTCCTCGGCACCGCCTCCCCGCACCCCGGCCCCGACCGCCCCAGCTCCGGGTACCTCCTGCGCGGCGGGGGCGCCGAGGTGTGGGTCGACGCGGGGTTCGGGACGTTCGCCGAGTTGCGGCGGCACACGGACCCGGCGCGCATCGACGCCGTGTGGATCTCCCATCTGCACGCCGACCACAGCGCCGATCTGCTCGCAGCCGTGTACGGCCTCGCGTACGGCGGACTCACCCCGCCCGCGCCGATCCCGGTCCACGCGCCGGCCGGCTGCGCACAGAGGCTCGCCGGGTTCTTCGGGCGCCCCGACGCCGGTTTCCTCAGCGGCGTATTCGACTTCCGGCCCCTGTTCGACGGGCAGACCGTCCGGTACGGCGGCCTGACCCTCACCTCCACCGCCGTCGTCCACGACGTCGAGGCCTACGGGCTGCGTGCCGAGTGCGCGGGGCGGGTCCTCGCCTACTCCGGGGACAGTGGGCCGTGCGACGCGCTCACCGGACTCGCCCGTGACGCCGACCTGTTCCTCTGCGAGGCGGACATCGACGAGCATCGCGAAAGCGAACAGGTCCACCTGACGCCCGAGGACGCCGGCGACACCGCCCGGCGGGCGGCCGTGCGCGCACTCCTCGTCACCCACGTCGGCCCCACGCTCACCCCCGAGGCCGCGACCGTCCGGGCCGCCTCCGCCTTCGGCGGACCCACCTCCACCGCCCGGGAGGGCCGTACGTACGCCATGTGAGGCAGCGGAAACTTTCTGTGTCAGAAGCATTGACGAAACATTGGGCCACTCCTACGGTCATCGCGTCGTACTCCGTACGTCATATATGAGACGCGATACGCGAGATCCGATACGCGAGATCCGACGCGACATCCGAGAGGCGCGCATGACCTCTGTGCCCACGCCGATCCCCTCCCGCACGCAGTACGTGCGGGAGGAGATCAAACGCCGCATCCTCACCGGCCGGTTCACACCGGGCCAGGCCCTGGTCGAGACCGACCTCGCCGCACAGTTCGGGGTGTCCAAGACCCCGGTGCGCGAGGCGCTCAAGACCCTGGCCGGCACCGGTCTGGTCGTGATGAGCCAGTACAAGGGCGTCACGGTGCGCATGGTCGACGCGGACATGGCACGCGAGGTCTACGACGTGCGGCTGCTCCTGGAACCCGAGGCACTCAGGCGCGCCGTGCGCCGCGGCGCCTCCCTGGACGCCGCACGTGACGCCCTGACCCGCGCCGACGAGGCCGATGACACCGCCGAACGGTCGCTCGCCAACCGCGAGTTCCACCGCGCCCTCTACCTGCCCTGCGGCAACCCGCTGCTCGGCCGGATGCTCGACGAGGTCCGCGACCAGGCCGCCCTCGTCTCGGCCGTCGCCTGGGCCGCCGACCCCTCCTGGGAACGGGAGGCGAGCGAACACCGCGAGATCCTGCGGCTCGCGCTCGACGGGGACGCGGACGGCGCGGCGCGCGCCCTGCACTCGCACATCGCGTCGTTCGTGCGACGGGCCTTCCCCGAGGTCGAAGCGGACCTCGAGGCGGCCCCGGAAGCCCAGAAAGAGGACGGTCAGGCATGACAACGACCTTCGAGACCCAGCGGGCGGCCCTGGCCGGCGTGGTGGCGATCCCGGTGACCCCGTTCGCCGAGGACGGCTCCGTCGATCCGGACACCTACCGGACCCTGCTGCGTCGTCTCCTCGACGGTGGCATCACGACCCTCACCCCCAACGGCAACACCGGCGAGTTCTACGCCCTCACCCCCGACGAGCGCCGGCTGGTCACCGAGCTGACCGTCGAGGAGGCCGGCGACCGCTCGGTGATCCTGGTCGGCGTGGGCCACGACGTGCCCACCGCCGTCGCCTCCGCGCGGCACGCCCGGGAGCTCGGCGCGCAGATGGTGATGGTGCACCAGCCCGTCCACCCCTACGTCTCGCAGAGCGGCTGGGTCGACTACCACCGCGCGATCGCCGAGGCCGTGCCCGAGCTCGGCGTCGTCCCCTACCTCCGCAACGCCCAGCTCACCGGCGCCCGGCTCGCCGAACTCGCCGACGCCTGCCCCAACGTGATCGGCGTGAAGTACGCCGTGCCGGACGCGGCGAAGTTCGCCGCCTTCGCCCGCGACGCGGGCCTGGAGCGGTTCGTGTGGGTGGCGGGACTGGCCGAGCCGTACGCCCCCTCCTACTTCTCGGCCGGCGCCACCGGCTTCACCTCGGGCCTGGTCAACGTCGCCCCGTCCGTCTCGCTGAACATGCTCGAGGCGCTGCGCTCCGGCGACTACCCGACCGCCATGAAGGTGTGGGAGCAGATCCGCCGCTTCGAGGAACTGCGCGCCGCCAACGGCTCCGCCAACAACGTCACCGTCGTCAAGGAGGCCCTCGCCTCCCTCGGCCTGTGCCGCCGCGAGGTCCGCCCGCCGAGCAGGCCGCTGCCGGAGAGCGAGCGCGCCGAGGTCGCCGCCATCGCCGCGGGGTGGTCGATATGAGCGCCAGGAAGTCCCCCGAGCAGCTCCGCAGCCACCAGTGGTACGGCACCGACGGCCTGCGCTCCTTCAGCCACCGCGCCCGCACCCGCCAGCTCGGCTACCTCCCCGAGGAGCACCTGGGCAAGCCGGTCATCGCGATCCTCAACACCTGGTCCGACATCAACCCCTGCCACGTCCACCTGCGCGACCGCGCGCAGGCCGTCAAGCGGGGCGTGTGGCAGGCGGGCGGCTTCCCCCTCGAGTTCCCGGTCTCCACCCTCAGCGAGACCTTCCAGAAGCCGACCCCCATGCTCTACCGCAACCTCCTCGCCATGGAGACCGAGGAGCTGCTGCGCTCCTACCCGGTCGACGGGGCCGTGCTGATGGGCGGCTGCGACAAGTCCACACCCGCCCTGCTGATGGGCGCCGCCAGCGCCGACCTGCCCACCGTGTTCGTGCCCGCCGGGCCCATGCTGCCCGGGCACTGGCGGGGCGAGACCCTCGGCTCCGGCACCGACATGTGGAAGTACTGGGACGACAAGCGCGCCGGCCTCATCGGCGACTGCGAGATGCAGGAACTGGAGAGCGGCCTGGCCCGCTCGCCCGGCCACTGCATGACCATGGGTACGGCGTCCACGCTGACCGCCGCCGCCGAGGCCCTCGGCGCCACGGTCCCGGGTGCGTCCAGCATCCCGGCCGTCGACTCCGGGCACGACCGGATGGCCGCCAGGGCGGGGATGACCATCGTCGACCTGGTCCACAAGGACCGGAGACTGAGCGACATCCTCACCGCGGACGCCTTCGAGGACGCGGTCACGACCGTCCTCGGACTCGGCGGCTCCACCAACGCCGTCATCCACCTGATCGCCATGGCCGGCCGCGCGGGCGTCAGGCTCACCCTCGACGACTTCGACCGCATCGCCCGCACCGTCCCGGTGCTGGCCAACGTGCGGCCCGGCGGACAGACGTACCTGATGGAGGACTTCCACTTCGCGGGCGGACTGCCCGGGTTCCTCTCCCGGATCCCGGACCTGCTCCACCTGGACCGTCCCACCGTCTGCCACGACACCCTGCGCGAACAGATCGCCGGCGCGCGGGTGCACGACGACGACGTCATCCGGCCCCGCGACAACCCGGTCGCGGACGAGGGCGGGGTCGCCGTACTGCGCGGCAACCTCTGCCCGGACGGCGCCGTCATCAAGCACATCGCCGCCGAACCGCACCTGCTGAAGCACACCGGCACCGCCGTCGTCTTCGACGACTACAAGCAGATGCAGCGCACCATCAACGACCCGGCGCTGAACATCACCGCCGACAGCGTGCTGGTGCTGCGTAACGCCGGGCCCAAGGGCGGCCCCGGCATGCCCGAGTACGGGATGCTGCCCCTGCCCGACCACCTGCTCAAGCAGGGCGTGCGGGACATGGTGCGGATTTCCGACGCCCGGATGAGCGGGACGAGTTACGGCACGTGCGTCCTGCACGTCGCCCCCGAGTCGTACGTCGGCGGACCGCTCGCCCTGGTGCGCACCGGGGACTCGATCACCCTCGACGTCGAGAACCGCGTCCTTCAGCTCAACGTCGACGACGAGGAGCTTCAGCGCCGCCGCGAGCGGTGGACGCCACCGCCCGTGCGCTACGAACGCGGCTACGGCGCGCTCTACAACGAGCAGATCACGCAGGCCGACACCGGCTGCGACTTCGAGTTCCTCGCCCGCCCAGGCACGGTCCAGGACCCGTACGCCGGCTGACCGGCCGCGGGTCCAGGCCCCCGCACATCTACGAAGAAAGCGCTTCCCCTCCCGTACACGCGCCACACAGCACGACGTACCGAGAAACGGAGAACAGTCATGGCCCATGCCGCAGCCGTGGCGAAACCGCCCAGGCCACCCCGGCGGCGCCGTGCCTCCGCCACGCCCCGCAGGCTCCCCTACCTGCTGATCGGGCCGGCCGCCCTGCTCATGCTGGGTTTCATCGCCTACCCGGTCATCAGCGTCTTCTACTACAGCCTGCAGAACTACAACCCCACCAAGCCCTGGCGGAACGGCTACGCGGGCTTCGACAACTTCACCCGCATCTTCACCGAGGACCCGCTGTTCTGGGACACCCTCGTCTTCAGCGCCAAGTGGGTCTTCGTCGAGGTCGGACTGCAGCTGCTGTTCGGCCTGGCCCTCGCCCTCATCGTCAACCAGACCTTCGTCGGCCGCGCACTGGGCCGCGCCATGGTCTTCTCGCCGTGGGCCGTCTCCGGCGTGCTGACCTCCGCGATCTGGGTGCTGCTCTACAACTCCCAGACCGGCATCACCCGTTACCTCGCGGACATGGGCATCGGCGACTACGGCGTCAGCTGGCTGTCGGACACCTCCACCGTCTTCCCGGCGGTGGTCATCGCCGACCTGTGGCGCGGCGTCCCCTTCTTCGCGATCCTCATCCTCGCCGACCTCCAGTCCGTCTCGAAGGACCTCTACGAGGCCGCCGAGGTCGACGGAGCGAGCCGCTTCAAGCAGTTCTGGCACATCACGCTGCCGCACCTGAAGGACGCCATCATCCTGTCCACGCTGCTGCGCGCGGTGTGGGAGTTCAACAACGTCGACCTGCTCTACACGCTGACCGGCGGCGGACCCGCGGGCGAGACCACGACACTGCCGCTGTACATCGCCAACACCTCGGTGGACGCCCACAACTTCGGCTACGCGTCGGCCCTGACCACGGTCGCGTTCCTCATCCTGCTCTTCTGCTCGATGGTCTACCTGCGGCTGAGCAAGTTCGGAGGCGAGAAGTGATCACCAAGGAGGCCACCGTGGCCGCCCCCGCCCCCGCCCGCACCGCCCCCGCGCCACCGCGGCCGGACAAGAAGCGCCGGGCCTGGGACGAGGCCCCCCGCTGGCAGATCTACCTGCCGCTGGGCATCTACCTCGTCTTCACCCTCATCCCCTTCTACTGGATCCTGCTCTTCGCGCTCCGCCCGGCCGGCTCCACCTCGCTGGTCCCCTGGCCGATGACGACCGTCCACTTCGAGAAGGTCTGGACGGACCGCAGCTTCGGCACCTTCTTCTACAACAGCGTGCTGGTCGGCGTCGCCACCCTGATCATGACGACGCTGGTCGCCCTGGCCGGCGGCTACGCCCTCGCCCGGTTCGACTTCAAGATCAAGCGGGGCTTCATGCTCGCCCTGCTCTGCTCCCAGTTCGTGCCCGGCGCGCTGCTCCTCGTCCCGCTGTTCGAGATCTTCGCCGAACTGCAGATGATCAACTCGCTCGGCAGCGTCATCATCGCCGAGACGGTCTTCCAGCTCCCCCTGTCGATCATCCTGATCAGCAACTTCATCAAGAACGTGCCGTACTCCCTGGAGGAGGCCGCCTGGGTCGACGGCTGCAACCGGTTCAAGGCCTTCCGGGTGGTCGTCCTGCCGCTGCTGCGGCCCGGTCTGATCGCCGTCGGCTCCTTCGCCTTCGTCCACTCCTGGAACCACTTCCTGTTCGCCCTGATGTTCCTCAACAACCAGGAGAAGCAGACCATCCCGGTCGGCCTCAACACCCTGATGAGCGCGGACAGCGTCGACCTCGGCGCGCTCGCCGCGGGCGGCATCATCGCGGCCGTCCCCGTCGTGATCGTCTTCGCCTTCATCCAGAAGTGGCTGATCACCGGGTTCAGCGCGGGGGCGGTGAAGGGATGACCGCGCCTCGGACCGCGCCCGGGACCGCCCCCGGCACCCCGCTGCCCGTCGTCCTCGCCGGCGCCCGCGGCCACGGCCGCTGGCACGTGGCGAACATCCGCCGCCTCGAAGCGGAGGGCATCGTACGGCTCGCCGGGATCTGCGAGCTCACCCCGCTCACCGAGGACGAGTTCGGCGGTGAACTCCCCGAGCAGTCCGCCGACTTCGGCGCGCTGCTGGAGTCCACCGGCGCCCGGATCGCGGTGATCTGCACCCCGATCCCGACCCACACCGACCTCGCCCTCACGGCGGCCGGGCGGGGCGTGCACATCCTGCTGGAGAAGCCGCCCGCGCCGTCGTACGCCGAGTACCGGCGGATGGCCGACGGGGTCGCCGCGGCCGGGGTCGCCTGCCAGATCGGCTTCCAGTCGCTGGGCTCGCACGCCGTGCCCGCCATCCGCGACCTGGTCGAGGGGGGCGCCGTCGGCCGGGTGACGGGGATCGGCGGAGCCGGCGCCTGGGTGCGGCCCGAGGAGTACTTCCGTCGGGCGCCCTGGGCGGGCCGGCGCCGGCTCAACGGCGTCGACGTCGTCGACGGCGCGCTCACCAACCCGCTCGCCCACGCCGTCGCCACCGCCCTCGCGCTCGCCGGCAGCACCCGCGCCGAGGACGTCGCCGGCATCGAGACCGAGCTGCTGCGCGCCAACGACATCGAGTCCGACGACACCTCCTGCGTACGGATCACCACCACGCGGGGCGGCTCGGTCACCGTCGCCGCGACCCTGTGCGCCGAGCGGGCCGACGAGCCGTACGTCGTGGTGCACGGCACCACCGGACGCATCACCTTCTGGTACAAGCAGGACCGCGTCCTGCTCCAGCGCGCCGGCCAGGGCCCCGAGGAGACGCGGTTCGACCGCACCGACCTGCTGGAGAACCTCGTCGCCCACCTCACCGACGGCACCCCCCTGCTGGTCACCCCGGACGAGACCGGCGCCTTCATGCAGGTCGTCGAGGCGATCCGGGAGGCCCCCGACCCGGCCCCGCTGCCCGACGGGGCCTGGCACCGCGTCCCCGGCGAGAACCGCCGGGTCGTGCCCGGCGTCGACGGCCTCGTCGCGGCCGCCGCCGACACCCTGTCCCTCTACTCCGAGCTGGGCGCCCCCTGGGCCCTGCCCGCCCACCACCTGCCGAAAGAGGTGAGCACCCGATGACCGGCAACGACTCCGTGGTGCTGTGCGTCGCGGGCCGGCCCGTCGGCCGGTACGTCACCCGGCCCGAACTGCCGGCCCGGCTCTCCCCGCGGCCGTACCTGCACCCCGTCACCACCCTGGCCGGCACGGCGGTCACCGAGCTGAGCCCCGCCGACCACACCCACCACCTCGGCGTCGGTGTCGCCGTTCCCGACGTCGAGGGCTTCAACTTCTGGGGCGGACGCACCTACGTCCGCGACCAGGGGCCGACCGAGCTGGACAACCACGGCTCCCAGCGGCACACCGCCTACCAGCTGCGCGACCCCGACGGGTTCGTCGAGGAGCTGCGCTGGACGGCCGCGCCGGGCGAGCTGCTGCGCGAGCGCCGCACGGTCGCCGCCACCGAACTCACCGACTCCGCCTGGGCGCTGGACTTCACCTTCTCCCTCACCAACGTCACCAGTGCGCCGCTCTCCGTCGGCAGCCCCGCCACCAACGGCCGTCCCGGAGCCGCGTACGGCGGCTTCTTCTGGCGGGCCCGCAAGGAGGAGACGGCACCGGACGTCTTCACCGCCTCGGCCGAGGGGGAGGGCGAGGCGCACGGCCGGCCGGCCGACTGGGTCGCGCTCGCCGGATCCACCTGGACGCTCGTCTTCGCGGGGGCCACCGAACAGACCCGGCGGGACCCCTGGTTCGTGCGCACCGCCGAGTACCCGGGCGTCGGCTCCTCCCTCGCCCACACCGACCGGCTGCCGCTGCCGCCCGGCGAGACCGTGGTCCGCCGGATCGTCACCGTCGTCGCCGACGGCCGCCTCGACCGCGGCGCGGCCGCGGCCCTGGTCCGCAAGGCGGTGAACCCGTGACCGCCGAGCAGACCGACCTCACCTACCGCAACCCGGTCCTGAACGCCGACTGGTCCGACCCGGACGTGATCCGCGTCGGCGACGACTTCTACCTGACCGCCTCCAGCTTCGGCCGCGCCCCCGGACTGCCCCTGCTGCACTCCCGCGACCTGGTCAACTGGACCCTCGTCGGCCACGCCCTCGAACGCCTGGAACCCGAAGCGGAGTTCACGACCCCCCGGCACGACTGCGGGGTCTGGGCCCCCTCCCTGCGCCACCACGACGACCGGTTCTGGATCTTCTGGGGCGACCCCGACCAGGGCGTCTTCCAGGTCAACGCCCCCGAGATCCGCGGCCCGTGGACCCGCCCGCACCTGGTCAAGGCCGGCAAGGGCCTGATCGACCCGTGCCCCCTGTGGGACGACGAGACCGGCGAGGCCTACCTCGTGCACGCCTGGGCCAAGTCCCGCTCCGGCGTCAAGAACCGCCTCACCGGCCACCGGATGCACCCCCACGGCACCGAACTCCTCGACGAGGGCACGGTGATCGTCGACGGCGACCGCATCCCCGGCTGGTTCACCCTGGAAGGCCCCAAGCTCTACAAGCACGACGGCTGGTTCTGGATCCTCGCCCCCGCCGGGGGAGTGGAGACCGGCTGGCAGGGAGCCTTCCGCTCCCGTACGTTCTTCGGCCCGTACGAGGAGAAGGTCGTCCTCGAACAGAAGGACACCGACGTCAACGGCCCCCACCAGGGCGGCTGGGTGCGCACCCCGTCCGGCGAGGACTGGTTCCTGCACTTCCAGCAGCGCGGCCCGTACGGCCGTGTCGTGCACCTCCAGCCGATGGGCTGGAGTCGTGGGGGCACCTCCCGCTCGAGCGAAGCCGAGAGTGGGGGAGGCTGGCCGGTGCTCGGGGAGGACGGCGCCCCCGTCGCCGTGCACCGCCGCCCGGACCTGCCGCCGCAGCCGCCCGCCGCGCCGGCCACCGACGACGACTTCCCCGGCGGACGGTTCGGCCGCCAGTGGACGTGGACCGCCAACCCGAAGGAGGGCTGGGCCACCCAGCACTCCGCCGACGGGCTGCGGCTGACCTGCGTCCGCTCCGCCGACGCGCACGACCTGCGCCGGCTGCCCCACGTCCTGACCCAGCGGCTGCCCGGCGACCCGTGCTCCGTCGAGGTGGAGCTGCGGCTCGACGGCGAGGAACCCGGGGCACGTGCCGGGCTCGCGGTCCTCGGGGACGCCTACCGCTGGATCGGGCTCCAGCGCGGCGCGGACGGCACGGTGCACGTGGTGCACCGGTTCGCCGAGACGGTCGCCGAGCAGGAACGCGACGCCGACCATCCGCGGCCCGCTCCCGACGGCCGGGCCCTGTTGCGCGTCGACATCGACGCCGGGGCGCGCTGCCGCTTCTCCTACGACACCGGGGACGGCTTCCGCCCCTCCGGCCAGGTCTTCGCCGCCACCCCCTGGCGCTGGGTCGGAGCCCTGCTCGGCCTGGTCGCCGTGGCACCCACCGGCCAGGGACACGCCGGTACCGCCACCTTCACCCGCTTCAGGATCGGCGCCCCGGCGCACGGCTGAACACCGCCGGACGGTCCTGACAGACCCCCCCACAACTTCACAGTCCGTTGGATCCAGAAGAAGAGAGCCGACCAATGAAGATCAGCATTCTCAGAAACAGCACAGGCGGACGCCGCGCGTCGGTCGCCGTCGCCCTGGGGGCCGTGCTCGCCCTGACCGCCACCGCCTGCGGCGACGACGGCAGCGGCGCCGGCGGCGACGAGGGCGCCGAGGGCAGCGGCAAGGGCAAGATCGTCTTCTGGGACAACAACGGCGGTGTCCGCACCGAGATCTGGAAGGAGGTCATCGCCGACTTCGAGAAGGCGAACCCGGACATCGACGTCCAGTACGTCGGCATCGCCTCCACCGAGTACCAGTCCAAGGTCGACACCGCCATCCAGGGCGGCGGCCTGCCGGACGTCGGCGGCATCAGCGCCTCGATGCTCGCGGGCTTCGCCGCCCAGGGAGCCCTCGAGACGCTGGACTTCCGCCTGGCCAAGTCGCCGCTGAACGGCAAGCTCAACGAGGACATGATCGAGTCGATGCGGGCCGCCGGCGGCGGTGACGACAAGCTGTACTCGATCCCGACCTCGGCGAACAACGGCGTCCTGTACTACCGCACCGACCTGTTCGAGAAGGCGGGCCTGGAGGAGCCGACCACCTGGGACCGGTTCTACGAGGCCGCCGAGAAGCTGACGGACAAGGGCAAGAACGAGTTCGGCTACACCATCCGCGGCGGCGCCGGCTCCATTGCCCAGGCCCTGGACGCGATGTACGGGCAGTCCGGCATCACCTCGTTCTGGGACGCCTCCGGCAAGAAGACCACGGTCAACGACCCGAAGAACGTCGAGGCCCTGGAGAAGTACGCGGCCCTGTTCAAGAAGGTCACCCCCGCGGCCGACCTGAACAACGACTTCACCAAGATGGTCGCGCAGTGGGACTCCGGCACCATCGGCATGCTGAACCACAACCTCGGTTCGTACCAGGACCACGTCAAGGCGCTCACCGCCGAGAAGTTCCGGGGCATCCCGCAGCCGATCGGCCCCGGCGGCAAGCGGGTCCAGGTCTCCAACCCGGTCGACGGCGTCGGCATGTTCAAGAGCTCCAAGAACAAGGAGGCCGCCTGGAAGTTCATCGAGTTCGCCACGTCGGCGCAGTCGAGCTCGAAGTTCAACGAGTCGGCCGGTCAGGTGCCGGCGCACACGGACGCGGCCAAGGACGAGTGGATCAGCAAGGCGGAGCCCACGAAGCTGGCGGCCGAGGCGTTGAGCGACGGTTCCACCACCATCGTCCAGCTGCCGTACTACCTGCCGGACTGGAACACCATCTCCAAGGCGGACAACGAGCCGAACTTCCAGAAGGTCCTGCTCGGGGACATGAGCGCGAAGGACTTCCTGGACACGATGGCCGAGCAGCTCAACGAGGCGCAGGCCGAGTGGCAGGAGCAGCGGGGCTGACGCCAGGTGCTTCTCGCCGTGGGACGGCCCGGTCCGCTTCGGGCCGCGAGCCGTCCCCGGCCGGACGCGGCCCGAAGCGAACCGGGCCGCGTCCCAGGTGAGTTCGTCAGTCCCCCAGCCGAAAGGGTCACCGGCGTGTCGCTCAGCCGCAGACAGGTCACCTCCGCCGCCGTCGCCTCCGTTCCCCTGGCGTTCGCCGCGACCGGCACCGCCCGTGCCGGCGGACACCGTCACCGCACCCTCTACATCGCCGGTGACTCCACCGCCGCCCAGAAGTACGCCGACGCCGCGCCCGAGACCGGGTGGGGCATGGCGCTGCCGTTCCTGCTGCACCGGCGTCTCACCGTCGCCAACCACGCCGTGAACGGGCGGAGTTCCAAGAGCTTCGCCGACGAGGGGCGGCTCGAGGCGATCCTCTCCTCGATCCGGCCCGGTGACCTCCTCCTCGTCCAGTTCGCGCACAACGACGAGAAGTCCGCCGACCCCACCCGCTACACCGAGCCCTGGTCGACGTACCAGGAGTACCTGCGGAGGTACGTGGAGGGGGCGCGGGCCCGCGGGGCGCGGCCCGTGCTGGCCACCGCCGTGGAGCGGCGGCGGTTCGACGCGGACGGGCGTGCCGTGCCGAGCCACGGGGAGTACCCGGCGGCGATGCGGGCGCTGGCCGCCGAGGAGCGGGTCGCGCTGCTCGACGTCCAGGCCCTGTCGCTGGCGCTGTGGCAGGAGCTCGGTGCCGAGGAGACCAAGAAGCACTTCAACTGGACGGCGACCGAGCAGGACAACACGCACTTCAACCCGCCGGGCGCGATCGCCGTGGCGCGGCTGGTCGCCCGGGAGCTGCTGCGCACCCGGGTGCTCGCGCCGCACGACGTGCGCCGGCTGGACGCGGAGATCCCCCAGGAGTGGATCACCTGGCCGGAGGCCGTCGCGTAACACCCCCTGGACCACGAGAAGGAGAGCCGCACCATGAGCACATCTGGATGGCATGGGCATGCCACGCTGAGAGTCGCGTCGCTGGCCGGCTGCACCGCCCTCGTGCTGGCCCTGACCGGCACCGGCGCCCAGGCCCACTCCCCGTCGCACCACCACCGCGACCCCGCCCGGCAGACCCTGGGCGCGGGCGACGGCTGGGCCTCCCACGGCACCGGCACCACCGGGGGCGCCGGCGCCGACCGCGCCCACGTCCACACCGTGCGCACCTGGGCCGAGTTCAAGGCGGCCCTGGCGGACGGCGGGGACGCCCCGAGGATCATCAAGGTGAAGGGGACCATCGACGCGGTCTCCGAGGGCTGCGAGGCGTTCGCCGCGCCCGGCTACGACTTCGACGCCTACCTGGAGGCGTACGCGCCGGAGACCTGGGGCCTGGAGCAGGACCTGAGCGCCGAGCCCGACGACAGCCCGGAGGGCCTGCGCCGGGCCTCCGCCGCCGCCCAGGACACGGCGATCAAGGTGAACGTCCCCTCCGACACCACGATCATCGGGGTCGGCCGGAACGCCGGCATCAAGGGCGCCAGCCTCCAGATCAAGGACGTGGACAACGTCATCGTCCGCAACCTCACCCTCGAGAGCCCGGTCGACTGCTTCCCCCAGTGGGACCCGACCGACGGCGACCGGGGCAACTGGAACTCCGAGTACGACACCGCCGTCGTCCACGGCTCCACCCACGTCTGGCTGGACCACAACACCTTCACCGACGGCGAGCACCCCGACAGCGAGGCCCCCACCTACTTCGGCATGCTGTACCAGCAGCACGACGGCGAGCTGGACATCGTCAAGGGCGCCAACTACGTCACCGCCTCCTGGAACGTCTTCACCGAGCACGACAAGACGATCCTCATCGGCAACAGCGACAGCGAGTCCACCGCCGCCGGCGACCGGGGCAAGCTGAAGGCGACCTTCCACCACAACCTGTTCTCCGGCCTGGTCGAACGCGCGCCCCGCGTCCGCTTCGGCCAGGTCGACGTCTACAACAACCACTTCGTGGCCACCGAGGGCTACTCCTACAGCTTCGGCATCGGCAAGGAGTCCCAGCTCGTCGCCGAGCACAACGCCTTCACCCTGGCGAAGGGCATCAGCCCGGCGAAGATCCTCAAGAAGTGGAGCGAGGCACCGCTCACCGCCGCCCACAACGTGGTCAACGGCAAGCGCACGGACCTGATCGCCGTGCACAACGCGGAGATCCCGGCCGAGACGCTCCAGTCCGGCGCCGGCTGGACGCCCACCCTGCGCACCGCCGTCCACCCGGCCCGCGCCGTCCCGTTCCTGGTCGGGCACGGAGCGGGCGCCGGCCGCCTCCGCTGACACCTCCCTCCCGGCAGCCGGGCCGGTGCGGCCCGCCCCCACTGCGGCCCGCACCGGCCCGGCCCCGTCCCCAAGGAGCACCCGCATGCCCTCACCCCTGTCCCGAAGGGCCTTCCTGCTCGCCGGCGCCACGGCCTCCGCCGCGCTCACCCTCTCCGCCGCCCCGGCCCACGCGGGCCACCGGCCCCGCCGCCCGTTCGGCCGGTACGGCTCACCGTCCGCCCGCCTCACCCCCGGCACCCTGTACGTCCACCCGCGCGGCGCCGGTGACTTCACCTCCGTCCAGGCCGCCGTCACCGCCGCCACCGGCACCGGACGCACCCTCGTCATCGCCCCGGGCACCTACCGCGAGACGGTCTCCGTCGACGCCGACCGCACCGGCATGACCTGGCTCGGCGCCTCCGAGGACCCCCGCGACGTGGTGATCGTCTACGACAACGCGGCCGGCACCCCCAAGCCCGACGGCTCCGGCACCCACGGCACCTCCGGCTCGGCGACCACCACCGTGCGCCCCGACGGCTTCACCGCCCGCTGGATCACCTTCGCCAACGACTGGCTGCGCACCGACCTCCCCGGCACCAGCGGCACCCAGGCCGTCGCCCTCAAGGTGCAGGGCGACCGCAGCGCCTTCACCCACTGCCGCTTCCTCGGCCACCAGGACACCCTGTACGCCGACACCCTCTCCCTCGACACCTTCGCCCGCCAGTACTTCGCCCACTGCTATGCCGAGGGCGACGTCGACTTCGTCTTCGGCCGGGCCACCGCCGTCTTCGAGCACTGCCACTTCCGCACCCTGGTCCGCCCCGACCTCACGGCACCGCCGTACGGCTTCGTCTTCGCGCCCTCCACCGCCGGCGCCAACCCGCGCGGCTACCTGGTCACCCGGAGCAGGATCAGCAGCGAGGCCCCCGACGGTTACTACAAGCTGGCCCGCCCCTGGGTGCCCAGCTCCGACCCCACCGCCCGCCCCATGCTCACCGTGCGCGAGACCCGCCTCGGCGCGGGCATCGACGCCGTCGCGCCCTACGCCGACATGCGGGACGCGTACCCCTGGCAGGACCAGCGCTTCGCCGAGTACCGCAACACCGGCCCCGGCGCGGTGATCACCGTGCCCGAAAACCGGCCCCAGCTCACCCGCGCGGAGGCCGCCTCGCACACCAGGGAGGCGTACCTCGGCGACTGGCGGCCGTATGACCGCCACCGGTGACCTGCCCGCCTTCCACGCGGCGCTCAAGGACGAGCTGACCTTCCCGCTCGCCTGGGGCACCTCACCGGTCCGGGACTTCGACGCGTGGCGGCGCACGGCCCGCGCGGTGGTCGAGGAGCACCTCCTCGTCGGCCGGCAGGACGGGACGCCGTACGCCCCGGAGTTCACCGCCCGCTCGGACGGCGACGGGTACGCGCGGGAGCTGGTCACCCTCTCCCTCACCCGCTACGGACGGGTCCGCGGCGCCCTGCTCACCCCGCGGGGCGTCGGCCCGTTCCCGGCGGTGCTGCTGCTGCACGACCACGGGTCCCGGTTCGACATCGGCAAGGAGAAGGGCGTCCGGCCCTGGTACGACGACACCCGCCTCGCCTCCGCCGAGGAGTGGGCCGGCCGGTACTTCGGCGGGCGCTTCGTCGGGGACGAACTGGCCCGGCGGGGATACGTGGTGTTCTGCGCGGACGCCCTCGGCTGGGGCGACCGCGAGCCGCTCGCCTACGAGCGGCAGCAGGCCCTGGCGAGCACCCTCTTCCACCTCGGCGGCTCCCTGGCCGGCCTGCTGGCCCGGGAGGACGTGCGCGCCGCCGGCTTCCTGGCCGGTCTCGACCAGGTGGACGCCCGGCGGATCACGGCCCTCGGCTTCTCCATGGGCGGCTACCGCGCCTGGCAGACGGCCGCCCTCAGCGACGACGTCGCCGCCGCCGCGAGCGTGTGCTGGATGACCGGGCTCAAGGAGATGATGGTGCCCGGCAACAACACCCTGCGCGGGCAGTCGGCGTTCCACACGCTCCACCCGGGGCTCGCCCGGCACCTCGACCTCCCCGACGTGGCGGGCATCGCCGCGCCGAAGCCGATGCTGTTCTTCCACGGCGGGCTCGACACCCTGTTCCCCGCCGACGGGGTGCGCGTCGCGTACGACAAGCTGCGGGCCGTGTGGCGCGCGTGCGGTGCCGGGGAGCGGCTGCGGCTGAAGACGTGGCCGGAGCGCGGCCACGTCTTCGACGCCGCGATGCAGGACGAGGTCTTCGCCTGGCTGGAGTCGGTCAGCGGCGCACCGGCCTGACCAACTCCAGGGTCGGCACCACCGGCTCGATCGTGCCGTCGGCGGCGAACTCCAGCCGGTCGACGGTGGTCTCCCGGTGCGTGCCGTCCCCGCCGGACCTGCCGGGGCCGTTCAGCGCGAACCGGTGGTAGACGATGTACCAGTCGTCGGTGCCGGGGATGTTGACCACGGAGTGGTGACCGGTGCCGAGGATGCCGTACTCGGGGCGCTTGGACAGGATCGTGCCGCGCTTCGTCCAGGGGCCGAGCGGGGACGGGCCGGTCGCGTAGGCCACGTGGTAGTCCTCGCTGCGGGTGTCGTCCTCGGACCACTTGACTTCCTTCCCCTCCCTGAGGAGGGGAAGTTCTACGGCTCGCGCCGTAGGGGTTTCTGCTTCATCGCCGACCGCCCGCCCGGAGTTCTCCGTTGAGGTCTTACACCGGCTCCACAGACAGACGCCGTCAGCCCGACGGCCAGGAGGTTCTTCGCCGCGTTCACGTCCCGGTCATGGGTCGTCCCGCAGTCACACGTCCACTCACGGACGTTCAGCGGCATCCTGTCCTGCAAGGTGCCGCAGACGGAGCACAGCCTGGAGGAGGGGAACCAGCGGTCGACCGCGATTACTTCGCGGCCGTACCACTGGGCCTTGTACTCCAGCATGCTCCGGAAGTCGGCCCACGCCGCGTCGCTGATGGCGCGGGCGAGCTTGCCGTTCTTCACCATGTTCCGGACGGCGAGGTCCTCGATCACGATCGTTTGGTTCTCACGAACGAGCCGAGTGGTGAGCTTGTGCAGCAGGTCACGCCTGCGATCGGCGATGCGGGCGTAGACCCTGGCGACCTTCCGGCGGGCCTTACGGCGGTTGGCGCCCTCGCCTTTGGCTTTGCGGGCAAGCTGTCGCTGGGCCTTGGCCAGACGGGCACGGTCACGCCGCTCGTGCCGGGGGTTGGAGACCTTCTCACCGGTCGAGAGGGTCAGCAGGTGGTCGAGCCCGACGTCGATTCCGACGGCCGTACCGGTGGCCGGCAGCGGCTTCACGGTGGGGTCCTCGACCAGCAGGGACACGAACCAGCGTCCGGCCGCGTCCTGCGACACGGTCACCGTGGACGGCGACGCCCCCTCGGGCAGCGGACGGGACCACACGATGTCCAGCGGCTGGGCCATCTTCGCCAGGGTCAACCGGCCGTCTTTGAACCGGAACGCGCTGGTGGTGTACTCCGCCGACTTTCGCGACTTCTTCCGCGACTTGAACCGCGGGTACTTGGCCCGCTTGCCGAAGAAGTTCGTGAACGCCGTCTGGAGGTGCCGCAGCGCCTGCTGGAGCGGGACGGAGGAGACCTCGCCCAGGTACGCGAGTTCCTCGGTCTTCTTCCAGGCCGTCAGCATCGCCGACGTCTGGTTGTAGTTCACCCGCTCCTGCCGCGCCCACGCCTCTGTGCGGGCGGCCAGGGCGAGGTTGTAGACCTTCCGCACGCATCCGAACGTGCGCGACAGCTCGGCTGCCTGCGCATCGGTCGGATAGAAGCGGTACTTGAACGCCCGCTTCACGTGAGTGGTCTTCACGGTTCACATACTAGACCATCAGTTTGTGACGGGCTGTCGGCGGTTGTGGGTGAACGCCGGTCCGCTCTGACGGTGAACCGGCTTTACCTGCCCTGCTCCGCAGAAGCTTCGTTTCTCCCCCGCAAGCGGGATGTGCTCCCACCCCGCCCTGAAGGACGGGGTATCCACGAAGGAGAACATCGATGAAGTAGTACGTGCCGTCGCGCTTCACCACGAAGGAGCCCTCGCGGAAGCCGTCCGGGGTGATGTCCTTCACCCGGGAAGCGTCGAAGGACACCATGCCGTCGTCGAGCGGGACCACGTAGCCGTGCCCATTGCCCCAGTACAGGTACGACTGCCCGTCGTCGTCCGTGAACACGGCCGGGATGTGTGTCCGGTGCATTCCGCGCACACCATCATGGACTGCGCCAGGTGCGGAGCGAGAGCCAAGCACGCCCTGCCACTGTCCGAACGTACCTACACCTGCACCGCGTGCGGAGCCGTCTCCCCCGGGGACAAGAACTCCGCCCGCGTGATGCTCCTCCGGGCAGGTCTGAACCCGGCTGGTGTCGAGGACGCAAGACCTCCCGGAGCGCAGCTCCGGGAGGCAGCCTGAGCCAGGAATCCCCTCCTTTCAAGGAAGGGGAGCGGTCAGTTGTAGGTGATGTCCGAGGAGGAGAACTTGCAGTACTTCCCGTCGGCGCCGGAGCCGAGGTCCTTCGGCTCCTTGCCCGTGTTGTTGCCCTGGTAACGGGTGCACGTCTTGATCTTCTTCTTGCTGTCGCCCTGGATGCGGATCTGCGACAGCGTGGCGGTGTCACCGTAGTTGGTGTTGATGCCGACGAGCGACTTGCCGGGCGCGACGACGTCGATGTCCTTCAGCACGATCGTGCGCTTGTACTGCGTCTTGCAGTTGCCGCAGGAACGCACCAGCTTGCCGAAGTCCTCGACCCGGAAGCCGCTCACGGTCAGCGTGCCCGCGCCGTTGAACTGCAGCACCTTGTCGTCGGCCTTCTTCGCGCCGCCGCCGATCACCTTGTACTGGGCCGACGAGGACTTCCCCTTGAAGCTGGCGGCGTCCTCGCCGACGTCCAGCCACCACACGTTCTGCAGGGTGCAGCTGCCCTTGCAGTGCACGCCGTCGGCGGCCGGGGTGCCGATGATCACGTTCTTCAGCGTGGCACCGTCGGCCAGTTCGAAGACCGGGTCCTGGCCCTCGTCCTGGCCGTCGCCGCCGAGGGCGCCGGTGCCGTAGAACTTCTTCATGCCGCCGTCGTACGTCCCGGAGACCGGGACGGTCTTCGACACCGGCTTGCTGCCGGTGTCCGAGGGCCAGGAGGAGGCGGCGCCCGCCGTGGAGAGCATCGACGTGGTGACGATCGCCGCGCCCGTGATGCCGAGCGCGGAGACTCCGGCGACCAGGGCCCGCCGCCTGGTGGTCCGGCGGCGGTGGGAGACGGGCTGTTCGGGTCGTGCGGTCATGCGCGATGTCCTTGCGTGGAGAGGGTTTTTACGTCTCCTGGTCGCCGCCGCCCCGGAAAGGGTTGCCGTCCCGGACGATCTTTTTTCACTCGTCCCGGTCGTCCGCCGCGTCCTCGTCGTCCCGGTCGTCCCGCGGCGCGAAGTCACCGCCGACCGCGAGCTCTCCGGAAGCGGTGCCGGCCCGTGCCGTATAGGTGTCCTCCCCGGCGTCCCGGCCGCCGCGCTCGTGGTCGTACTGCCCCGCGAAGATCCACTCGCCGGGCTCGACCGTCAGGCCGTCCTTGAGCGTCCAGACGTAGACGAGGAAGCCGTCCCGTTCGTCCACCGAGAGCTCGAAGTCGTCCTCGGGCAGCGAGCGCCAGGCGCCCGTGGAGGTCACCCCGCCGGTCTGCGCGATCCGCAGTTCCACGGTGAGCGAGGTCAGCCGCTCGGTGGTCTTCAGGGTGACGTTGCTCTGCGCCCAGAACTCGTTGCTGTGCGGGTCCACCGAGCCGTCCGACCACAGCGGCCCGTCCTCGACCCCGGCCGGGGGCTTCTCGGGGCCGCCGGACGAACTCGGCGTCCCCGCGGGCGGGGTGGCCGTGTTCCGGGGCCGCTCCGGGAGGTCCGGGGCGGGGTCCGCCGACGGCCCGGGCGGCCTGCTCGTCGCCTCCGGGGACCGCGTGGGTGTCGGTGAGGCGGCCACCTGCCGCTGCGGCGGCTCCTCGTCCCCCACCGACGACGCGACCGCGTAGCCGCCCACCACCAGCACCCCGGCCACCGCGGCCGTCGCGCCCGCCACCCGGAACCAGCCGAACACCGGTCGGCGCGCGGCCCGGTGCTCGGGGCGGGCCGGTCCGGTCATGCCCCGCTCCACCCGGGCCAGCATGCGCTCCCGGTCGGGCTCGTGCGCCCCGGCCGCCTCGTGCAGCCGGGCGCGCAGCTCCTCGTGCACGTCCCGCCGCATCGTCATCGGTTCCTTCCCCTGGCCCCGGTGGGGCGTTTCCGCGCGTTTCCGACCGCTTCCCCGCCCGCGGTGGCCGCCGCCGCGTGCACCTGACGCGGAACCTCCCGCGTGCCCAGCAGCCGCTGCAGTTCGGCCATCCCCTTCGAGGTCTGGCTCTTCACCGTACCCACCGAGACGCCCAGAGCCAGCGCGGTGTCCTTCTCCGACAGGTCGAAGGCGTGCCGCAGCACCACACACGCCCGTTTGCGGAACGGCAGCCGGCGCAGCGCCTCCTGCACGTCCACCACCCCCGGCACGTCGGGGTTCTCGGTCCGTTCCTCGCGCGGCGACCAGAACAGCGCGATCCGCCGCCGTTCGCGCACCGCGCTGCGGATCCGGGTACGGGCCAGATTGGCCACCACGCCCCGGGCGTACGCCACCGGATGGTCGGCGGCGCGCACCCGGTCCCAGCGGTGCCACAGCGCCAGCAGCGCGTCCGCGGCCAGATCGTCGGCGGCGTCCGCCTCACCCGTCAGCAGATGGGCCAGCCGGGACAGTTCGGCGTAGTGGCGTTCGAAGAACGCGTGGAACTCCACGGCGGCGGCGTCGTCGACGACGGTGCCCACGGGCGACCTCCCCTCGCAGTGGCGTCGGGCGCCCGACGGGCACCGGTGACAGTGTGTGTCATGTAGATGACACGTGAAAATCCGGAGTGACCGGCGTGAGTTCCGGAGCGTAGCAGTGATCATGTACGGGCTCGTGCGGAGGGCCGAACGGTGTCCGGCCTGTCGGTGTACGAATCCGTCACACGAGCCGCGCCCGCACGAGGTTCACCGCGGGCACGATCCGGCCGGTATCCGCCGGATCGATTTCCGGACACCGAGGGGTGGTCGTCCCCGACCTCGCCGCCGGCCGTCGTCCCGCTCCGGGCGGCGGCCCCCGCGCCGGCCGGTGCCGGCCTCGTCGCCCACGTCGTCGTCACGACGGTACCCGGCCGGGCGAGGCGACGGGCCGCCCCCGGGGGGAGGGGGCGGCCCGTCATCCGTACAGACGGCCTTCCGGCCGGGATGGTTCAGTCCCGCAGCGCCGCCTCCATCGCCGCCTTGGCGACCGGGGCCGCCAGACCGTTGCCGCTGACCTCCGAGCGGGCCGCGTCGGACTGCTCCACCACGACCGCCACGGCGACCTCCTCGCCCGAGGAGTCCGACGTCGCGTACGAGGTGAACCAGGCGTACGGCGTCTTGCTGTTGTTCTCGCCGTGCTGCGCGGTGCCCGTCTTGCCGCCCACGGTGGCGCCGGGGATCCGCGCGTTGGACCCCGTGCCCTCCTCGACGACCGTCTCCATCGCCGACCGGAGCTGCTCGGCGGTCGAGGCGCTGACGATCCGCTCCGCCCCGGCCCCGTCCTCGTACTCCTCCAGCACGTCGCCGCCGCTGTCGGTGACACGGCTGACCATGTGCGGCGACACCAGCTCCCCGCCGTTGGCCAGCGCCGCCGACACCATCGCCATCTGCAGCGGCGTCGCGGTCACGTCGAACTGGCCGATCCCGGTGAGCGCGGTCTGCGACGGCTCCATGTCCGAGGGGTACACGCTGGGGTAGGCGCGCACCGGCACGTCCTGCGTCTCGTCGTTGAAGCCGAACTTCTCCGCCATTGCCCGCACCTTGTCCTGGCCCAGGGCGACGGCCATCTTCGCGAAGACGTTGTTGCAGGAGTACTGCAGCGCGACCCGGATCGAGGCGTCCTCGCAGGGCGCGTCCGGGTTCTCGTTGGTGAGGTCCGTGACCGTGCCCGGCAGCGTGTACGGGTCGGGGCTGTCGGTCTCCTCGTCCACCGACCCGTACAGCCCGTCCTCCAGCGCCGCCGCCGCGACGACCAGCTTGAACGTCGAACCCGGCGGCAGCGGCTGGCGCAGCGCCCGGTTGGTGAGCGGCTTGTCCGGATCCGCGGTGAGCTCCTTCCACGCCTCGCCCGCGGTGTTGGCGTCGGTCAGCGACGTCGGGTCGTACGACGGGGTCGACACGGCCGCGAGGATCCGGCCCGTCCTCGGGTCGATCGCGACGGCCGCGCCCTTCTTGTCGCCGAGCGCCTCGTACGCCGCCTTCTGCACGGCCGGGTCGATGGTCGTCACCACGGTGCCCGGCTCGGCACGCCGGCCGGTGACGGTGTCCGCCACCGTCTTCAGCCGGGGGTCCGTGCCGTTGAGCAGGTCCTGGTAGATGCCCTCCAGCTGCGTCGGCGCGTACGCCTGCGAGGCGTAGCCCGTCACCGCCGCGTACAGCGGGCCGTTCTCGTACGTGCGCTTGTACGCGAGGTCGCCCCCTTCCGTCCGCGCCGAGCCGGTGATCGACTCACCGGCCACGACGATGTTCCCGAGCGGCTCCGCGTACGTCTCGATCGCGTTGCGCCGGTTGTCACTGCTGTCCGCGAGCGCCCGGCCCTCGTAGAACTGCACCCAGGTCGCCCTGACCAGCAGGGCGAACACCAGGAGCAGGATGAAGACGGAGGCACGCCTGATCGTCCTGTTCATTCCGTTCGGACAGACGAACGGCGGGCGTCGGAACGTTCCCTTCCGCCCGGTTTCTCATCGGACGTTCATCGAGCGGCCGTGCCGCCCCGGCGGTCAGCGGTCCAGCGTGAGCACGAGCTCCTCGATCTCCGCACCCCGCGCGGGCGCGTACGCCGTGGCCCGCGCGGAGACCTCGAAGCCGCACCGCTCCAGCACCCGCCGCGACCCCGCGTTGTCGGCGGCCACGCGCGCGTACAGCGGGCGTTCGCCCACCTCCGCCAGCAGCCCGCGCAGCGCGGCCGTGGCGATGCCCCGGCCCCAGTGGGCGCGGTCCACCCAGTACGTCACCTCGCGCTCGCCCTGCTCCTCGTACACCGCCGCGTGGCCCACCACGTCGCCGTCGCCCAGGACCGTGCGCACCACGATCTCCGGCGAGCTGCGGATCCTCGCCCAGTGGGCGTCGAAGCCGGCCCGGTCGGCCGGGTCCTCGGGGGTGAAGGCCGCCATGCGCAGCGCCTCCGGGTCGTTGAGCTGCCGGTAGAAGACCGGCAGGTCGCTGTCGTGCACCGGCCGCAGGGCGACGTCCACGGGTCAGAGCCTCCGGGTGGCCAGGGTCAGCCGGTCGCGGGCGTCGAACAGGGCATCCTTGACCATCTGCTCGTGCGCGGGCGTGAGCCGCGCCACCGGCACCGAGCAGCTGATCGCGTCCCGCGCGGGGGTGCGGTACGGGATCGCCACACCGAAGCAGCGCAGCCCCAGCGTGTTCTCCTCGCGGTCCACGGCGAAGCCCTGCTCCCGCACCAGGTGCAGCTCCTCGATGAGCTTCTCCCGGTCCGTGATGGTGTGCTCGGTCAGCGCGGGCAGCGTCTCCGGGAGCATCTTGCGCACCTGCTCGTCCGGGTACGTGCTCAGCAGCGCCTTGCCCAGCGACGTCGAGTGCGCGGGCAGCCGGCGGCCGACCCGGGTGAACGGGCGCAGGTAGTGCTGCGACTGGCGGGTGGCGAGGTAGACCACGTTGGTGCCGTCGAGCCGGGCGAGGTGGATGGTCTCCGTGGTGTCGTCGGAGAGCCGGTCCAGGGTAGGGCGGGCCGCCGCGACGACCTCGTCGCCGTCGATGTACGACGTGCCGACCAGCAGCGCCCGCACGCCGATGCCGTACCGCGTGCCCGTCGCGTCCGTCTCCACCCAGCCGAGGTCCACGAGGGTGCGCAGCAGCATGTAGAGGCTCGACTTGGGGTAGCCGACGGCCTCCTGGACCGCCGCCAGGGAGTGCATACCGGGGCGCCCGGCGAAGTATTCGAGCAGTTCAACGGTCCGCACCGCGGACTTGACCTGTGCCCCGCCGCCCGTCTCGCCAGCCGACATCGCCCTTGACCCCTTCGTTCGCCTGGAAATAGTCTCCAAAGTACATTCACCCACAGAGACAGTGTTCAGTATATCGAACAATCCTGTGGGGTGACGTACATACTGCGGCATTGCATGCGGCAATCAAGTGGAGGGACCCGCGGTGGCAGCAGCACCAGTCTGGAGTGTCGACCCCCGAACCGGGAAGCAGCGTGAACAGGTCGCGGTGGAGGCCACAGCCCAGGAGGTCGACGCCGCCGTCCGCGCCGCGCACGACGCGCGCGGCGCGCTGACGGACCGCACCGTCCGCGCGGCCTTCCTGCGCACGGCCGCCGACGAGCTGGAAGCGGCCAGGGACCAGCTCGTCGAGGCCGCCGACGCGGAGACCGCGCTCGGCCCGGTCCGGCTCACCGGGGAACTCGCCCGCACCTGCTACCAGCTGCGGGCCTTCGCCGGCATCGTCGAGGAGGGCGCCTTCCTCGACGTCGTCATCAACCACCCCGACGACACCGCGACCCCGCCCGTCCCGGACCTGCGCCGCTACAAGATCCCGCTGGGCGTCGTCGCCGTCTACTCGGCGTCCAACTTCCCCTTCGCCTTCTCCGTGGCCGGCGGCGACACCGCGAGCGCCCTCGCGGCCGGCTGCCCGGTCGTCGTCAAGGCCCACCCCGACCACCCCGGACTGTCCGAGCTGGTCGCCAAGGTGCTGCGCCGCGCCGCCGCCCGCCACGACCTCCCCGAGGGCGTGCTCGGCCTGGTGCACGGCTTCGAGGCCGGCATCGAGCTCATCAAGCACCCGCTGGTCTCGGCGGCCGGCTTCACCGGCTCGGTCCGCGGCGGCCGCGCCCTCTTCGACGCGGCCGCCGCCCGGCCCGTCCCGATCCCCTTCCACGGCGAGCTGGGCTCCCTGAACCCGGTCGTCGTCACCGAGGCCGCCGCCGCCGAGCGCGGCGAGGCCATCGGCACCGGGCTGGCCGGTTCGATGACGCTGGGCGTCGGCCAGTTCTGCGTGAAGCCGGGCCTCGTCCTCGCGCCGTCCGGCGCGGCCGGTGACGCGCTGGTCAAGTCCCTGACGGACGCCGTCAGCGACACCGACGCCGGCGTCCTGCTCGACCACCGCATGCGCGACAACTTCGTCGCCGGGGTCGCCGAGCGCGCCCAGCTCCCCGACGTCGAGTCCCCGGTGACCCCGGGCGCGGGCGGCGAGCACACCGTCAGCGCGGGCTTCCTCACCGTCCCGGCGAGCCGGCTGGCCCAGGAGGGCGAGCACGACCTGCTGCTCGAGGAGTGCTTCGGCCCGGTCACCGTCGTCGCCCGCTACGAGGACGACGCCGAGGTGCGGAGCGTGCTGTCGCGGCTGCCGGGCAACCTCACGGCGACCGTGCAGCTCTCCGCCGAGGAGGCGGCCGGGGAGGGCCGCGGGGCGGAGCTGGTGCGGGAGCTGACGCCGCTGGCCGGGCGGGTCCTGGTCAACGGCTGGCCGACGGGCGTCGCGGTCGCCCCGGCCCAGCACCACGGAGGGCCGTACCCGGCGACGACCTCCACCTCCACGTCGGTGGGCGGCACGGCCATCGAGCGGTGGCTGCGGCCGGTCGTCTACCAGGGGACGCCCGAGGCGCTGCTGCCCGCGGAACTCAAGGACGACAACCCGCTGGGGCTGCCCCGCAGGTTCAACGGCAGGCTGGAGCGCTGAGGATCACCCCGCGCTCGGCTCCAGGCCCGCGTCGCGGGCCAGGAGCGCCGCCTGCACCCGGTTGTCGCAGTCGAGCTTGGTCAGGATGCGGCTGACGTACGTCTTCACCGTGGCCTCGCTCATGTGCAGGCGGGCGCCGGCGTCCGCGTTGGACAGGCCCTCGCCGAGCAGGGCCAGCACCTCGCGTTCGCGTGCCGTCAGCCCGGCCAGGCGGCGGCGCGCCTCCTCGCCGCGCACGGTGGCGGCGGGGGAGGCGAGGGAGTCCACCACGTGCCGGGTGGCGGCCGGGGACAGATAGGCGTCGCCGGCCGCCGCCGCGCGGACCGCGTGGATCAGTTCCTGCGGCGCGGAGTCCTTCAGCAGGAAGCCCGCGCTGCCGTGGCCGAGCGCCCGCAGGACGTTGTCGCGCTCCCCGAACGTGGTCAGGATCAGCACGCGCACCCCCGGCGCGGCGCGGCCCAGCTCGGCCAGCGCGGTCAGCCCGTCCATCACGGGCATCTGGATGTCCAGCAGGGCCACGTCGACCGCGGTGCTCCGGGCGGTCTCCACCGCCTCCCGGCCGTCCCGCGCCTCGGCGACGACGTCGATGTCGTCGGCCGAGGTGAGGATCATCCTGATGCCGGCCCTGATGAGCGGCTCGTCGTCGGCGACGAGGACCCGGATCACACGGCCTCCTGCGCGGTGTCGGTGGGACGGGCGGACGGTGGGGCCCGCCCATCATGCCCGATCCGGCCGCGGGCACGGCCACGGACGGCCGGTCACACCTCGTGCGCGTAGGACTCCTTGGCGGACAGCTTCCCGTCGCGGAAGCAGAACCGGTAGACGATGTCCTCCTCGTCGTCCACGAAGTGCTCGCAGACGGCGTCCTCGGGCAGCGGCGGGCCGTCCTTCTCCACGCCGTCGGTGAGCAGCGAGCCGCCTTCCGGGAACTTCTTCCGCAGTTCCGCCTCGTCGTCGCCGACCCGGGCCGACTCGTACACGCTCGCCGGGATGAGGCCCTTCTCCACCTCGTCCATCAGCTTCCACACCCCCCACACCAGGAGGGCGCCGGCGCCCACGACGAGGACCACGGTGGTGAGGGCGCATCCCAGGGCGGCGTTCTTCTTGCTGCTCATGATGGTGGTGAACTCCTTCTGCGGATCGGTGCGTGCGACGTGGTCACCACCCTCGCCCGCGGAGCCCCCGCCGATCTGCCCCCGGAAGTCGTCGTCCGCGTCGACCGAAGTCGCACCGTCCGGACGGGGCCGCGGCTCGCCGTCGCCGTACGGCAGCACACCGGCGAGCCGGAAACCCCCGTCGGGGGTGGGGCCGGTGTGCACCATGCCGCCGACCAGCCGGGCCCGCTCCCGCAGCCCCGTCAGCCCCTGGCCGCCGCTGATCGCGGGCGGCCCGGCCGGCACCCCGGCCGGCACCGGCCCGTTGGCCACCTCGACCACCAGGCTGTCCGGTTCGTAGCGCAGCGCCACGGTGATCGGGGCGCCCGGCGCGTGCTTGTGCGCGTTGGTCAGGCCCTCCTGGGCGATGCGGTACGCCGCGCGGTCGGCGGCGGGCGCGAGGGCCCGTTCGGTGCCGGACCGGCGCAGTTCCACCGCCGCACCCGCGGCCCGTGACGACGCGACCAGCGTGCCGACGGAGGCCGCCGTGCGGTCCGCCGAGGGCCCGGCCGCCTCCTCGGGGCCGGGCACGGACGCCTCCACGCCGTCCCGCAGGATGCCCACCGCCTCGCGCAGCTCCCGCATCGCCGACCTGGCGGCCTCCCGGAGGATGCCCACCCCTTCCCGCTGGCGGCCGTTCAGCTCCGGGTCCACCTCCAGCGCCCCGGTGTGCACGGCGATCAGGGCGAGCTGGTGGCCGAGGCTGTCGTGCATGTCCTGGGCGATGCGCTGCCGTTCCAGCAGCCGGGCCTGGCGCGCCACCATCGCCTGCTCGCGCACCAACTGGGCGTTGTGCCGCCGCAGGGCGTCGAGCAGGGCGCGGCGCTGGGCGCGGTAGCGGGAGGCGAGCCCCGGCATGACCGCCAGCACCAGGAACGGGCTCCCGCTCAGCACGGCCGTCATCAGCGGCGACAGCCCGAGCCCGTCGTCGCCCGCGGTGATGACGCCCAGGACGAGGTGGAGCGCGAACCCGGCCGCGTACGCGCCCAAGGCGCGCGCCGGACGCTCGATGCGGCCGCCCGCCGACCAGCCGGCGCAGATCAGCAGCGGGAACGTGCCGACGGCCGCTCCGGCCAGCGCCGACGACACCATCAGCACCGTCGCCGGTAGGGCGCGGCGGGCCAGGGACAGCACGGCGACGAACAGGGCCAGGGCACCGCCCCGCGCCACGGATCCGGTCTCCGTCGTGTGGAGGAGGCCCGCGATCCCGGAGAGCGCCACGGCGAGTACGGCCTCCCCGGCGATCCGTCCGCGGGGCCAGGGGGAGGCGGCGGCGAGCCGGGAACGGAGCGGCAGGCCGGTGCGGGGTGTCTCTGCTACGTCCACGCGCAGACGATAGAGGGCCGCCCCCGGGCGCCCGCGTCCCCCCTTCGGCGCGGTCCCGGACGACGAAAGTGGACTCCCGGCCGCCAAGGGGCCTGTCCTCTTTGGTCGTTGCCGGTGACGACTTCCGGGGACTGCTCCGGGGCGGGGCGCACGGCGACGATGGCTCCGCCGGACGCACACGGGCGACGGCGCGGGACCGAGGGCTTGGGGAGCGGAACGGTGAACGGTGCGAAGCAGTGGACCGGCGGCTCGGGGAACGGAACGGCGGACAGCGTGCGGCGGTGGACCGGCGGACGTTTCACCGTCCGGCAGGAGACCGCCCTCACGGCCGACCGCTACACCGTGAGCGAGCTGCTGCCGGACGGTTCCGACGGCGAGGTCCTCGCCTTCGCCGAGCTGAAGCGGTTCTCGCTGAAGGAGGAGGTGACCTTCTACACCGACGGGTCCAGGACGCGGGTCTCCTTCACCGTCGGGGAGCGCAGCCTCTCCGACCTCGACGACGGCTACGACGTGCGGGACGCGGAAGGCAACCCCGTCGGCGCGTTCGCGAAGAAGTCCCTCGCCTCCCTGCTGCGCTCGACGTGGGTGCTGGACCAGCCGGGTTCGCCCGCGGCCGTCGGACGGGAACGCAACCGGTTCGTGGCCGTGCTCCGCCGCGTCTGGGACTTCCTGCCGCTGGACCTGGTGCCGTTCCTCTGGCCGTACCACTTCGACTTCGAGACGGACGGCAAGCCGGTGATGAGGGTCGACAAGAAGTTCGGGACGCGCGACCGCTATGTGGTGGAGGTGATCGCGCCCGGTCTGGACCCGCGCCTGGCCATCGCCCAGGCCGTGGCCCTGGACACGTTCCAGGACCGCTGACCGGGACCACCCCCGGGCTCCCGGCACCGGGCCCGGCCTGGAAGACTTCCGCCATGGATCTGGACATCCCCGAACTGCCCTTCCCCCTGCGCGCCTACGGCCCCGACGGCCACTGGTCCCACGAGGACGGCGTCCTCACCGGACGGGCCGGAGCCCGGCAGGACCGTTTCGTGCCGCCCACCGGCGAGGCGCTGGACCCGGCCTCCGACGCGCCGCGCCTGCTGGGCGCGCCGGAGGGGGACTTCCAGCTGATCGCACGGGTCACCGTCGGGTTCGCCGGGGCCTTCGACGCCGGGGTGCTGTACGTCCATGTCGGTGAGCGGGCGTGGGCCAAGCTCTGTCTGGAGTACTCGCCGGACGTGCCCACCGTCTGCACGGTGGTCACCCGGGGGCACTCCGACGACGTCAACTCCTTCACCGTCGACGGAAGTTCCGTCTGGCTCCGGGTGAGCCGCACCGGTCGTGCCTTCGCCTTCCACGCCTCCCGGGACGGCGAGCGCTGGACCTTCGTCCGCCTCTTCACCCTCGGCGACGAGAAGGAGACCGGGGCCGCGCTGGTCGGCTTCATGACCCAGTCGCCCATGGGGGAGGGGTGCGCGGTGACGTACGACCACATCGAATACCGGCCCCACTGGCCGAGTGACCTGCGGGACGGCAGCTGAGGGAAGGGAATGAAGGCGGCTCGTTGAATGTTCACGTAACCGCCGGAGGGAGTCTCCGTACCCGTACGAGCTGGAGTGCCGATCACGATGCGCGTCGAAATCTGGTCCGATATCGCATGCCCCTGGTGTTATGTCGGAAAGGCCCGTTTTGAGAAGGCGCTGGCCGCCTTCCCGCACCGGGAGCAGGTCGAGGTCGTGCACCGTTCCTTCGAGCTGGACCCGGGCCGCGCCAAGGACGACGTCCAGCCGGTGATCTCGATGCTCACCAGGAAGTACGGCATGAGCGAGGCCCAGGCCGAGGCCGGTGAGGACAACCTGGGCGCCCAGGCCGCCGCCGAGGGCCTGCCCTACCGCACCCGGGGCCGCGACCACGGCAGCACCTTCGACATGCACCGCCTGCTGCACTTCGCCCGCGAGCGGGGCCGCCAGGTGGAGCTGCTCGACCTGCTGTACCGGGCGAACTTCGCCGAGGAGCGGTCCGTCTTCGACGACGACGAACGGCTCGTCGAGCTCGCCGTCGCCGCCGGCCTCGACGCCGGCGCGGTGCGCGAGGTCCTCGCCGACCCGGAGGCGTACGCCGACGAGGTCCGCACCGACGAGCGGGAGGCCGCGCAGCTCGGCGCCAACGGCGTGCCGTTCTTCGTGCTGGACCGCACGTACGGCGTCTCCGGCGCCCAGCCCGCCGAGGTGTTCACCCAGGCGCTGACCCGGGCCTGGGGCGACCGTCCGCCGCTGACCCTGGTCGACGGCGACGCGGAGGCCTGTGGCCCGGACGGGTGCGCGGTGCCGCAGCAGTAGAACGCGCAGGTCAGCGCGTACGCATAAGGGTTCCTTTGCGATATCGCACAGAATTCGGCCATGGACGGGGAGGTCTCGGGGCCGCACAGTGGTCCCATGGAGACCTTCGAGAACCTCGTCCGTGCCGAGTTCACCCCGAAGAACACCTACCTGAACACCGCGAGCAGCGCCCTCCTGCCCGCCCGTACCGTGGCCGCGCTCCAGGACGCCGTACGGCTGCGCGCGGAGGGCCGTGCGCTGGATCCGCTCTTCGCCGACGTCGAGGCGTGCCGGGCCGCGTACGCCCGGCTGGCCGGCGTCCCGGTCGAGCGGGTGGCGGCCGGGGCCACGGCCGCTCTGCACACCGCGCTGATCGCCGCCTCGCTGCCGCCCGGTGCCGAAGTCCTCACCGTCGAGGACGACTTCGCCTCCGTCCTCAACGCCTTCCACACCCGTGGCGACCTCAAGGTGCGGGCCGTGCCGCTGGAGCGGCTCGCCGACTCCGTCCGGCCCGGCACCGCGCTGGCCGCGGTCAGCGCGGTGCAGTCCGCCGACGGCCGGATCGCCGACCTCGCCGCGCTGCGCGAGGCCGCCCGGGACCACGGGGCCCGTACCTACGTCGACTTCTCCCAGGCGGCCGGCTGGCTGCCGGCGTGGGCCGACGCGTTCGACTACTCCGTCGCCATCGTCTACAAGTGGCTGCTCGGCCCGCACGGGGCGGCTTTCCTGGTGGTGCCCGAGGACCTCGGCGATCTGCCGCCGGTGCAGGCGAGCTGGGTCGCGGCGGAGAACCCCTGGGACAGCTGCTACGGACCGGTCGCCGAACTGGCCCGCTCCGCACGGCGGTTCGACTCCAGTCCCGCCCTGTTCACCTACGCGGGACTGCGCGCCTCCCTCGAACTGCTCGAGGAGATCGGCGTGGACACCGTCCGCGCCCACGACCTGGCCCTCGCCGACCGGTTCCGTACGGGGCTGGCGACCCTGGGCCACACGCCCGTGCCCGCACCCGGCTCACCGATCGTGTCCGTGCCCGGACTCGGGCACCTCCAGCCGGAGCTGGCCGAGGCCGGCATCGCGGTGTCGAACCGCGCGGGCCATCTGCGGGCGTCCTTCCACCTCTACAACACGGCCGCCGACGTGGACCGGCTGCTGGACGCGCTGTCCGGCTGACCCCGCGCCGGGCACACGGCAGCGGGCCGGTACCTCCTTGTCCCACACGAGGAGGCCCGGCCCGCGGTCTTGTGGTGCGCCTACCTCACTGGAGTGAAGTCCCGCGCCCCGATGAACTCGGGCCGCCGGATCGGGGCCGCGAAGGGCTCGACCGCCGTGTTCTCCACGCTGTTGAACACGATGAACACGTTGCTGCGCGGGAACGGCGTGATGTTGTCGCCGGAGCCGTGCATGGCGTTGCAGTCGAACCAGGTCGCCGAGCCGGCCTTGCCGGTGAACAGCCTGATGCCGTACTCCGACGCCATCCTCGTCAGCGCCTCGTCGGACGGCGTCCCCGCGTCCTGCATCTGCAGGGACTTCTTGTAGTTGTCCTTCGGCGTGGCCCCCGCGCATCCGAGGAACGTCTTGTGCGACCCCGGCATGATCATGAGACCGCCGTTGGTGTCGTAGTTCTCGGTGAGCGCGATCGAGACCGAGATGGTGCGCATGTTCGGCAGGCCGTCCTCGGCGTGCCAGGTCTCGAAGTCGGAGTGCCAGTAGAAGCCGCTGGCGCCGAAGCCGGGCTTGACGTTGATCCGCGACTGGTGGACGTAGACGTCCGAACCGAGGATCTGCCGGGCGCGCCCGACGACCCGCTCGTCGCGCACCAGCCTCGCGAAGACCTCGCTGATCCTGTGCACCTCGAACACGGACCGGATCTCCTGGGACTTCGGCTCCACGATGGAGCGCTCGTCCGCGCGGATCGCCGGGTCGCCGATCAGCCGCTCCAGCTCGCGCTGGTACTCGCCGACCTCGTCCGGGCCGATGAGCTGGTCGACGGCGAGGAAGCCGTCGCGGTCCAGGGCCTCCAGGTCACCGGCGGAGACGGGACCGGGCGTGTCCGGGCCGCCCCACACCACCGGGTCCTGCCGGGGCGTCGCCACCTCGGTGGCACCGCGGGTGGGGTAGAGGTCGGTGACGTTCGTGGTCGTGGTGGTCACGGTGACTCACACCTCCTCGGTGAGCAGCGGGTAGACGCCGTTCTCGTCGTGGTCCTCCCGTCCGGTCACGGGCGGGTTGAACACGCAGATGCAGTGGAAGTCCTCCTTGACCTTGAGCGTGTGCCGCTCGTGGCCGTTCAGGAGGTACATGGTGCCGGGGGTGATGTGGTACGTCTTCCCGGTCTCGCGGTCGGTCAGCTCGGCATCGCCCTTGGTGCAGACGACGGCCTCGATGTGGTTCGCGTACCACATCGACGTCTCCGTACCCGCGTACAGGATCGTCTCGTGCAGGGAGAAGCCGACCTTCTCCTTGGCGAGGACGATGCGCTTGCTCTCCCAGGTGCCGGACGCCGATTTCACGTGCCGGTCGGTGCCTTCGAGCTCCTTGAACGAACGGACGATCACGGTGTTGCGATGCCTCCTCGGCTCGGATGTGTGTGTCAGGCGGTTTCCCGGACGGCGCGGGCGAGGGTCCTGAGGCCCTCGTCCAGCTCGTCCGGGGTGATGGTCAGCGCGGGGAGCAGCTTGACGACCTCGCTCTCGGGGCCGGACGTCTCGATGAGCAGCCCGAGTTCGAAGGCCCGCTTGGCGATGCGGCCCGCGCGGTCCTTGTCGTGGAACTCCATGCCCCACACCAGGCCGCGGCCGCGGTACTCCTTGACGTCGGCGGGGTTCTCCTCGGCGACGGCGATCAGCGCCTGCTCGACCTGCTCGCCGCGCGCACGGGTCTGCTTCTCCATCGCGGAGCCGTCGGCCCAGTACGCCTCCAGGGCGGCGGTGGCCGTGACGAAGGCGGGGTTGTTGCCGCGGAAGGTGCCGTTGTGCTCGCCCGGCTCCCAGACGTCGAGCTCCGGCTTGAACAGGGTCAGCGCCATGGGCAGCCCGTAGCCGCTGATCGACTTGGAGACGGTGACGATGTCGGGCGTGATGCCGGCCTCCTCGAAGGAGAAGAAGGCGCCGGTGCGGCCGCAGCCCATCTGGATGTCGTCGACGATCAGTAGCATGTCCTGGCGTGCGCACAGGTCGGCCAGGGCGCGCAGCCACTCGGGCCGGGCGACGTTGATGCCGCCCTCGCCCTGCACGGTCTCGACGATCACGGCGGCGGGCTTGTTGAGGCCGGACCCCTGGTCCTCCAGGAGCCGCTCGAACCACAGGAAGTCCTCGACCTTGCCGTCGAAGTAGTTGTCGAACGGCATCGGAGTGCCGTGCACCAGCGGGACGCCGGCGCCGGCCCGCTTGAAGGCGTTGCCGGTCACGGCGAGCGAGCCCAGCGACATGCCGTGGAAGGCGTTGGTGAACGACACGATCGCCTCGCGCCCCTTCACCTTCCGGGCCAGCTTCAGCGCGGACTCCACGGCGTTGGTGCCCGTCGGGCCCGGGAACATGACCTTGTACGGCAGGTCGCGCGGGCGCAGGACGTAGTTCTGGAAGGACTCCAGGAAGGCGCGTTTGGCCGTCGTCGACATGTCGAGGCCGTGGGTGACGCCGTCGCGCTCCAGGTAGTCGATCAGGGCCCGTTTCAGCACGGGGTTGTTGTGCCCGTAGTTGAGCGAGCCGGCTCCGGCGAAGAAGTCGAGGTACTCGTGGCCGTCCTCGTCGTACATGCGGCTGCCGTGCGCACGGTCGAAGACGGTGGGCCAGCCGCGGCAGTAGCTGCGCACCTCGGACTCGAGGGTCTCGAAGACACTGAGGTCGGGCTGGGTGATGGTCACGACGAATCGCTCCTCGGTGGCGTGGGAGGTCAGAGGGAGTCGGAAGAAGTCGAAAGGCCGAAGGCCGGGCCGCGCGGTCAGCGGGTGAGCGGCCCGATGCGGTACAGCACCTCGGGGTCGTGCGGCCCGTCGGGGAACTGGCCGGCGTCGAACAGCACCTCGCGCTCCAGCAGGGCGCCGTGACGCTCCGCGAACGCGGTGAACAGGCGCTCGGAGGCGGTGTTCCCCGGGGCGATGGTGGTCTCCACGGTGTCCACCGCGTGCTCGTCGGCGGTCCGGGCGGCCAGTGCGTCGAGCATTGCCGCGGCGAGGCCCCGGCCGCGGTACGACGCGTCGACCGCGACCTGCCAGACGAGCAGGGTGCGCGGGCTGTCCGGCCGCAGGTATCCGCTGACGAAGCCGATCGGCTCTCCGTGCTCGTCGCGGGCGACGGCCGAGGTGGCGGCGAAGTCACGGCACCACAGCAGATAGCTGTACGACGAGTTCAGGTCGAGGACCTTCGAGTCCCTGGCTATCCGCCACAGCACGGCTCCGTCCGCCACGGTGGGGCGGTCGATTTGCAGGTCTGCTTGTGCGGCAGTCATGCGAATTGAACTTACCCAGGTAAATGCAAAAATGCATCGCCTGTCGGGGTTACGTGCGCGCTTGATCTGTGTTATCGCGCGGGCGGGCGGGTCCGCGCGAAAGTCCGGCAGGATGCCCTATTTTTCCTGGTGCATAGGGTGCAAAGCGGGCCCGGTGTGGAACCGGTCACAACTGTGTAACTCCCGTGACGCCCCTCGGAATGCTCACGAAATCGTGGCGTTTAGGGTCGGTGAAACCGGGCAGGAGAATACGGGAAGCTATTCCGAAAGGTTATCGGGAAATGGGGCCGAGAATGCTTGGGGAGGGATTTCAATAATCTCACGCAATTCACTGACCGGTCACCCCGTCGATACGCCCCCGCCGCCCCTTCCCGTCCCGAACCCGGGGGCTGCGCCCCCAGACCCCCCTGTCGGCCCTTCGGGCCTCGTCCTCAAACGCCGGACGGGCTGAAACTCAGCCCGTCCGGCGTTTGAGGAGCGGGGGTCCGGGGGCAGAGCCCCCGGTGCGGGACGGGAAGGGGCGGCGGGGGCGAAGAAGAACGGACGACCCCGCCCCGCGCTCAGCGCCAGGCCTTCTCGGCAGCGCTCAGCGCCGCCGGCAGGTCCACGACCGCACCCGCCTCCGCCAGCGCGGTCCCCAGCCCCGCCAGACACGCCCGCACCGCACCCGGCGTCGCCTCGGGACCGTAGTGGTTGACCCGGATCATCTCCTGGGCGAGCGTGCCCCCGCCCGCGGCCAGCGGCAGTGCCGGGTCGGCGGCCAGGGCGCGGGCCACCAGCTCCGACGTCACCGTCCCGGACGGCGCCCGCAGGGTCGTGGCGACCGGCGCCGCCTGAGCCGCGTCACGCACGTACGGCTCGAGACCTCCGCCCAGCGCGACCGCACCCGCCCGCGTCGCCGCCGCGGCGGCCGCGTGCCGCGCCGTCACCACGTCGAGCCCCGCCGCCTCGATCCGCTCCACGCACGCCTCGAGCGCCAGCATCTCCAGCTGCGCCGGAGCGTGCGGCAGCGCCTTGCGGCCGCCGCCGATCCAGCGTTCCTTCCAGTCCAGCAGCGACAGGTACGAGCGGCGCGGCGCCCGCGGGTTCGCCGCCATCCGCGCCCACGCCCGCTCGCTCACCGAGACCGCCGACACCCCGGCCGGACCGCCCATCGCCTTCTGCGCCCCGATCACGCACAGGTCCACGCCCCACGCGTCCGGCAGCACCGGCTCCGCCCCGATCGACGCCACCGCGTCCAGGTAGAACAGCGCCCCGTGCGCCCGCACCACCTCGCCGATCTCCGCGACCGGGTTGGTGTTCCCGGTCGCCGCCTCCGCGTGCACCAGGGACACGAAGTCGATCTCCGGGTGCTCGGCGAACGCGGCCCGGACCTGCTCGGCCGTCACCGCCGTGTGGAACGGCACCGCCAGATCGATCACGGTGGCGCCGCAGTCCCGCAGCCAGTCGCCGAAGGTCTGCCCGTAGGGGCCGGTGATGACGTTCAGCGCGGTCGTGCCGGGGCCGGCCGTCGCGCGGATCGCGCCCTCCAGCGGCAGCAGCGCCTCACCCTGCATGATCACGACGTCCTGCCCGGTGCCCAGCAGCCGTGCCACCCGGTCCTCGATCGAGGCGAAGCGCGCGGCGTCCAGCGGGGGCAGATCGAGGAGGAGGTGGGTCACGGCGGTGCTCTCTTTACTTCACGACTGCGCGGGTACGTACGACGGAGTCGAGGGTAAACCTTCGCCCGGGGTGCGGACCGACCACAGGGTTCTCAGGCCGGACGCCCTCGCGACCATCGGTTTGGTTTGAGGACCTCAAACCTCTCCTTATAATCGGAACTCACAGTTCCCTGACAGGAGGCTCCCGTGAAGACGCTCCTCGGCCGCCGCACCCGTGTGCTGGCCGCCACCACCGCGACGGCCGGGCTGGTCCTCCTGTCCGCCTGCACCTCCAGCGACGACGGGGGCAGCGGCTCGAAGACCGCAGCCGGCGGGGTCGAGGTCGTCAAGGCGGGGCAGCTCACCACCTGCACCCATCTCCCGTACCCGCCCTTCCAGTCGGAGATCGACGGCAAGGTGCAGGGCTTCGACGTCGCGCTGATCGACCTGGTCGCCGAGGACCTGGGCGTGAAGCAGGAGATCCTCGACACGCCGTTCGAGAACTTCAAGACCGGCGCCTTCCTCAACTCCGGCGAGTGCGACCTGGCCGCGGCCGGCATGACCATCACCGAGGAGCGGAAGAAGAACGTCGACTTCTCCGACCCGTACTTCAACGCCACCCAGGCCGTCCTCGTCGACAAGGACAGCGGGGTCACCTCCCTCGCCGACGTGAAGTCGAAGAACGTCAAGCTGGGCGCGCAGGCGCAGACCACCGGCGAGGACTACGTCAAGGGGCAGGGCTTCGACCCGGTCTCCTTCGAGTCCTCCGACGCCGTCCTCAACGGCCTGCGCACCGGCCAGGTCAAGGCCGTCGTCATCGACTACCCCGTCGTCCAGGGCTGGCTGAAGGACAAGGCCAACGCCGGCGCCTTCACGGTCGCCGAGCAGATCGACACCGGCGAGGAGTACGGCTTCACGGTGAAGAAGGGCAACACTAAGCTGCGCGAGGCCGTGAACAAGGCGCTCGCGGACGCCAAGGCCGACGGCACGTACAAGAAGCTGTACGAGCAGTGGATCGGCCCGTACGACGAGTCCGCCGCCTCCCCGGCCGCGTCCTGATCCCATGGCCGACACGGAGGAGCCGCCGCTCCAGCCGAAGAAGAAGGGCCTGACGCGGCGCCAGAAGCGCAGCCTGTCGCGCGGCATCCAGTACGCCGTGTTCGTCGCGGCCGTGATCGCCTTCGCGGTCACGGCCGACTGGGGACGGCTGCAGAACCAGTTCGCGCAGGCCGACATCGCCGAGCGGATGTTCCCCGAGGTCATCACGCTGGCGCTGAAGAACACCGTGCTCTACACGGTCACCGGCTTCGCCGTCGGGCTCGCCCTCGGCATGGTGATCGCGCTGATGCGGCTGTCGTCCGTCGGCCCGTACCGCTGGCTGGCCGGCGTCTACATCGAGATCTTCCGGGGCCTGCCCGCCCTGCTGATCTTCATCTTCATCGGCGTCGCCGTGCCGCTCGCCTTCCCCGGCACGGAGATCGTCGGCGGTACGTACGGCAAGGTCGCCCTCGCGCTCGGCCTGGTGGCCGCCGCCTACATGGCGGAGACGATCCGGGCCGGCATCCAGGCGGTGCCCAAGGGGCAGATGGAGGCGGCCCGTTCGCTGGGCTTCTCGCCCGCCCGCGCCATGGTCTCCATCATCATCCCGCAGGCCTTCCGCATCATCCTGCCGCCGCTCACCAACGAACTCGTCCTGCTCTTCAAGGACTCCTCGCTGGTGCTGTTCCTCGGCGTCACCCTGGAGGAGCGCGAACTCTCCAAGTACGGCCGCGACCTGGCCAGCCAGACCGCCAACTCCACCCCCATCCTGGTGGCAGGCCTGTGCTACCTGCTGATCACCGTCCCGCTCGGCTTCGTCGTGCGCCGCATGGAGGCCAAGGCCCAGGAGGCCGTGAAATGAGCACGAGCCGACCGGAGGTCCGCGTCAGCGGTCTGCACAAGTCCTTCGGCGACAACCAGGTGCTGCGCGGCATCGACCTGGAGATCGGCCAGGGCGAGGTCGTCTGCGTCATCGGCCCGTCCGGGTCGGGCAAGTCGACCCTGCTGCGGTGCGTGAACCTCCTGGAGGAGCCCAGCAAGGGGCAGGTCTTCGTCGGCGGGACGGAACTCACCGACCCGGACGTCGACATCGACGCCGTACGCCGCCGCATCGGCATGGTCTTCCAGCAGTTCAACCTCTTCCCGCACCTCACGGTGACGGAGAACCTCACGCTGCCGCAGCGCAGGGTGCTGCGCCGGGGCAAGGCCGAGGTGGCGAAGGTCGCCGCGGAGAACCTGGGGCGCGTCGGCCTCGCCGAGAAGGCGGACGCCTACCCGTCCTCCCTCTCCGGCGGCCAGCAGCAGCGCGTCGCCATCGCCCGCGCGCTGGCCATGGGCCCCGAGGTGATGCTGTTCGACGAGCCGACCTCGGCGCTCGACCCCGAACTGGTCGGCGACGTCCTCGCCGTCATGCGGATGCTCGCCGACGAGGGCATGACGATGATGGTCGTCACCCACGAGATGACCTTCGCCCGCGAGGTCGCCGACCGGGTCGTCTTCATGGACGGCGGAGTGATCGTCGAGGACGGCACCCCCGAGGAGGTCATCGGCCGGCCCCGGCACGAGCGCACCCGCCACTTCCTCTCCCGCCTCCTCGACCCCGCCATGGCGGACGTCGAGGAGGAGAGCTCCGACCAGGTGGGCAAGTCCGGGTAGCGGGTCACTAGGGTGCGGTGCATGAGCGAACGCGCGGTGCTGCACGTGAAGGGACGGATCCTCGTCGGCCCGGACGAGGTCCGTGACGAACTGTGGGTCGTCGGCGGGCGGATCTCCTACGACCGTCCCGCCGGCGCCCACGACGTCCGCACCGTCACCGGCTGGGTACTGCCCGGCCTGGTCGACGCCCACTGCCACGTGGGCCTCGACCGGCACGGCGCGGTCCCCGCGGACGTCGCCGAGAAGCAGGCGCTCACCGACCGCGACGCCGGCGCCCTCCTGCTGCGCGACGCCGGCTCGCCCTCCGACACCCGCTGGACCGACGACCGCGACGACCTCCCGAAGATCATCCGGGCCGGGCGGCACATCGCCCGCACCCGCCGCTACATCCGCGACTACGCCTGGGAGGTCGAACCCGACGACCTCGTCGCGTACGTCGCCCAGGAGGCCCGGCGCGGCGACGGCTGGGTGAAGCTGGTCGGCGACTGGATCGACCGCGACCTGGGCGACCTGTCGGCCTGCTGGCCGCGCGGCGCGGTCGAGGCGGCGATCGCCGAGGCGCACCGGCTGGGCGCCCGCGTCACCGCGCACTGCTTCGCCGAGGACTCCCTGCGGGACCTGGTCGAGGCCGGCATCGACTGCGTCGAGCACGCCACGGGCCTCACCGACGACACCGTCCCGCTCTTCGCCGAACGGGGCGTCGCGATCGTCCCCACCCTCGTCAACATCGCCACCTTCCCCGCGCTCGCCGACGGCGGCGAGTCCAAGTTCCCCCGCTGGTCGGCCCACATGCGCCGGCTCCACGCGCGCCGCTACGACACCGTGCGCTCCGCGTACGACGCCGGTGTCCCCGTGTTCGTCGGTACGGACGCCGGCGGCACCCTCCCGCACGGCCTGGCGGCCGAGGAGGTCGCGGAGCTGGCCAAGGCGGGCATTCCGCCGGTCGAGGCGCTGGCCGCCGGGACCTGGGCGGCCCGCGCGTGGCTGGGCCGGCCGGGTCTGGAGGAGGGCGCGCCGGCGGACCTGGTGGTCTACGACTCCGACCCGCGCGCGGACCTGCGCGTGCTGACGGCTCCGCGCCGGGTGGTGCTGAACGGGCGCGTGGTCGGGTGACGGTGCGGCGGCGTCCCTCCGGGGGCGCTGCCCCCCCCCCCGGACCCCCGCTCCTCAAACGCCGGAGGGGCTAACTCCAGCCTCTCCGGCGTTTGAGGAGCGGGGTCTGGGGCGGAGCCCCGGGTTCGGGACGGGAAGGGGCGGCGGGGGCGAATCAAACTGTCCCCAGAGCCTCCCCCAGCGCGCCCAGGAACCCGTCCGCCGTCCCCCGCCCCCGCACCGCCACCCGCAGCCACTCCTCGTCCAGCCCCGGAAACGTGTCCCCGCGCCGCACCGCGTAACCGAGCGCCCGCAGCCGCCGCCGTACCGCCGCCGCCCCCGGCAGCCGGACCAGGACGAAGGGCCCCTCCGCGGGTTCCACGACCCGCAGACCGCGTCCGGCGAATCCCCGCAGCCCCGCGACCAGATGCGCGCGGTCCACCGCGACACGACGGGCCGCGTCGGCCGCCTCCGCGAGGCCCCGCGCCCCCACGCACGCCTCCGCCGCCACCAGCGCCGGCGTGGACACCGGCCACAGCGGCTGCGCCCGCTCCAGTTCCGCGACGGTCTCCGGGGCCGCCAGGACGTAACCGATCCGCAGCCCCGCCAGCCCCCACGTCTTGGTGAGGCTGCGCAGGACGACGAGGCCGGGCACGTCCGTCCGCCCGGCCAGCGCCTCGCGCTCGCCCGGCACCGCGTCCATGAACGCCTCGTCCACCACCAGCGTCCGCCCCGGCCGGGCGAGCCGGGCGACCGCCCCGGCCGGGTGCAGCACCGACGTCGGGTTCGTCGGGTTGCCGATCACCACCAGGTCCGCCTCCTCCGGCACCGCCGCCGGGTCCAGCCGGAAGCCGTCCGCCGCCCGCAGCAGCACCCGGTCGACCGTGTGCCCGGCGTCCCGCAGCGCCGCCTCCGGCTCCGTGAACTGCGGATGCACCACCACCGGCCGGCGCACCTTCAGCGCCCGTGCCAGCAGCACGAACGCCTCCGCCGCCCCGGCCGTCAGCAGCACCCGTTCCACCGGCAGCCCGTGCCGTGCCGCCACCGCCGCCCGCGCGGCCCGCCCGTCCGGGTAGGCGGCGAGCCCCGACAGCGACCCGGCGATGTGCTCCCGCAGCCAGCCCGGAGGCGTGTCCGCGCGGACGTTCACCGCGAGGTCGACCAGCGCGGAGCCGTCGTCGCGGACCTCGGCGTCCCCGTGGTGCCGCAGATCGTGCCCACCGGCCGCAGGCTCAGTGCGCATGGGAGTGCGCGTGCCCGTGCCCGTGGTGATGCCCGTGATGGTGGTGGCCGTCGTCGTCCGGGTGGAAGTGCGGCTGCTGCGGCTGCCCCACCTTGTCCTCGAAGCCCGGCAGCGCGATCCGGTACACGCACGAGTCGCAGTTCATCCGCAGATCACCCCGCACGGCCTCCTCGTACCGCTCCCACACCAGATCCAGCAGCTCCGGCTCGGGTCCGATGACGTCCGCCGACCGCACCTCGGTCTCCGGGTGCGCCGCCGCCCACTCCTCGGTCTGCTGCCGCACCCGGTCCGGCAGGATCCCGGTGAACAGGAAGTACGGCAGCACCACGACCCTGCGCGCCCCCAGCCGCGCACAGCGCTCCAGCCCGCTCGGCACGTCCGGCGCCGCCAGCGACACGAACGCCGTCTCCACACCGGCGTACCCGCGCCCCTCCCACAGCAGCCGCGCCGCCTTGAACACCTCGGCGTTGGCGTCCGGGTCCGTCGACCCGCGCCCCACAAGCAGCACGGTCACCTCGGCCGGGTCCCAGGACGGGTCGACCGCCTCCGCCAGCCGCCGCTCCAGCACGCTCAGCAGCGCGGGGTGCGGGCCCAGCGGACGGCCGTACGTGTACGAGATCCCGGGGTGCCGTTCCTTCTCGCGGGCCAGCGCCGCCGGGATGTCCCCCTTGGCGTGCCCGGCGGACACCAGCATCAGCGGCACGGCGGCGAACCGCCGCGCCCCCCGCTCCACCAGCTCGGCGACGGCCTCGCCCAGCGGCGGCGGGGACAGCTCGATGAAGCCGCCCGCGACGGGCAGTCCGGGGTGGCGGAGCCCCAGCTCCCGCACGAAGTCGCGGAACGCCTCCGCTCCGGCGTCGTCCCGGGTGCCGTGACCGGCGATGAGCAGGGCGGGCGGCGGGGTGGTCACAGGTTCTCCTCAGGTGAGATCGGGTGGTACAGCAGGGCGTTGAGCGCGGCGGCGGCGACCGCCGACCCGCCCTTCTCGGACACGTTGCTCACGGCGGGCAGCCCGCTCTCCCGCAACGCGGCCTTGGACTCGGCCGCCCCGACGAAACCGACGGGCAGCCCGATGACGAGCGCGGGGGAGGTGTCCAGGGTCAGCAGCTCCTCCAGGGCGGTCGGCGCGCAGCCGATCACCCACAGGGCGCCGGGCCCGACCTCCTCGTACGCCAGCCGCACGGCGTGCGCCGAACGCGTCAGCCCCGGCCCGGACCTCGCGTCCCTCAGCCGGCACACGGTCTCCCGCCGGGTGATCCCGGCGGCGACCATCTCCACGTCCGTCACGACCGGCGCCCCGGCGTGCAGCGCGGCGTGCGCCTTCGTCAACTCGCCCTCGTCCATGACGAGATCGGACGCGTACTCCAGGTCGGCCGCGGAATGAACGACCCGCTCCACCACCGCCCGGGTCAGCGGCGGGAAGCGCGAGGTGTCGAGGCGGGCGCGCAGCCGCCGGAAGGACTCCTGCTCGATGGGGTGCACCACGCGGTTCACCGCGCCTCCTCCTGCCAGCGGTAGCCGCGCGGGGTGACCATGCGCCCCGCGATCTCACGGGTCGCCGTGTTGCCCACGGTCACGACCGTCATCATGTCGACCGTCGCCGGGTCCAGTCCGGCCAGCGTGGTCAGCCGGCTCGACTCGTCCGCGCGGGACGCGTTGCGCACCACCCCGACCGGCGTGGCCGGCTCCCGGTGCTCCGCGAGGATCGCGAGCGCCTTCGGCAACTGCCAGTGGCGGCCCCGGCTGCGCGGGTTGTAGAACGTCACCACGAGGTCCGCCTCGGCCGCCGCCCGCACCCGCCGCTCGATGACCTCCCACGGCGTGTGCAGGTCGGACAGGCTGATCGACACGTGGTCGTGGCCCAGCGGCGCCCCCAGGACCGCCCCGGCCGCCAGCGCCGCCGTCACGCCCGGCACCCCGACCACGTCGATGTCGTCGGACGCCTCCGCGAGCGCCGGGGACGCCATGGCGTACACCCCGGCGTCCCCGCTGCCGATCAGCGCGACCGCCCGCCCGCGCCGGGCCTCGGCGACGGCCGTGCGGGCCCGTTCCTCCTCCGCCCCGAGACCGGACTCCAGCACCCGCGTGCCCGGCCGCAGCAGATCGCGGATCTGGTCGACGTACTGGTCGAGCCCCACCAGCACGGAGGCGCGCCGCAGTTCGGCCTTCGCCCGCGGGGTGAGCAGGTCCCGGGCACCCGGCCCCAGCCCCACCACCGCGAGCCGCCCGCGCCCCGGCCGCCGTACGACGGCACAGGTCGCCATCGCGGGCCGCGCCGCCGACTTCCGCTTCGGCACGAGGAGTCCGCCCCCACCCGCCAGCGCGGCGGCCTCCGCGACCGAGGGTGTGCCGACGGCGGCGAGCGGCGCGTCGGACGGGTTGGGCACCTCGACGCGCGCCAGTTCCTCGGCCGCGTACGTCACCAGCGGCACCCCGAGCCGCCGCGCCGCCTCCACGATGCCGGGCTCGCCGGCCTTGGCGTCCACGGTGGTCAGCGCGGCGACCGACGCCGCCGACAGCCCGGCCCCGCGCAGGGCGTCCTCGACCAGGCCGAGCACCTCGTCCACGGGGGCGCCCTTCGAGGCCCCGACGCCGACGACGAGCGTGGGCGGCCGCAGCACCGCCTCCCGCTCGCCCGGCTCGACCAGCCGGTCCGTGACCCGGATCGTGTACGCGCCCTCGTCCGCGACCGGGAGCGGCGGCAGCGGCCAGGTCACCTCGGCGCGCAGCGCCACCGCCTCGCCGTCCAGCAGGGCCCGCGACACGGCGGCGACGTTCCCCTCCACCGGCAGGCCGAGGGTGTCCAGACCCGGCAGACCGACCGCGTCGGTCGCCGTCGTCACCACCGGCTCGGCGCCCAGCACCTCGCCGACCGCGCGGGCCAGCTCGTTCGCCCCGCCGCCGTGCCCGCCGACCAGCGACACCGCGAACCGTCCGCCCTCGTCGACGCAGACCACCCCCGGATCGCTCGCCTTGCCGCCCAGCAGCGGCGCCACCAGCCGCACCACGGCCCCCGTGGCGAGGAAGCACACGAGCTGCTCGCACTCGGCGAACGCGGCCCGTACGGCGTCCGGCACGGGACCCTCGTACACGCGTGTACGGTCCGGCCACACGGCGGCCAGCCGGTCCCGCGCGGCCGCTCCGGCGGCGGTGGCGGAGATGAGGCCGATCACTCGTCGACTCCTTCGTTGTGCGCCGGGAGCCTGACGCCCCACAGCAGGAAAACAGGATTGGTCGCCGCGAGCCGGGTCACGTCCCCGGGCAGCGGCGCGAGCCGCGACGACTGCACCAGCACGCCGTCGCAGGAGAAACCGGCGTCCGTCAGCGCCGCACGGGCCGCCGGCACCCGGTCGAGCGCGGCCATGGCGACGACGACCGTCCGCCGCGCCCGCCGCGCGCACGCCGTGACGACGGCCGGCAGCTCCCGCCCGCCTCCGCCGACGAACACCGCGTCGGGTTCCTCGCCGAGACCGGCCAGCACGTCCGGCGCCGTCCCGTGCACCACGCGCACGTCGACCCCGTGCGCGGCGGCGTTGGCGCGGATCCGCGCCACCCCGTCCGCCGCCTTCTCGACGGCGGTGACGGCGGCCCCCAGCCGCGCGCACTCCACGGCCACGGACCCCGACCCCGCGCCGACGTCCCACACCAGCTCACCGGGGCGCGGCCCGAGCCGGGCCAGGGCCAGGGCCCGCACCTCGAACTTGGTGATCATGGAGTCGCGGTGGTCGAACTCCGCCTCGTCCAGCGCCCAGCCGGTGGGCCGCCCCGGCCCGCCCGCGACGGTCCGTACGGGCCCCAGCGCCCGCGCCTCGTCCAGGCACAGCACCACGCTCACCGCCGCACCCCAGTCCCGCGCGGCGGCCTCGTCGGGCGTCACCCGCTCCACCCGCTCCTCGGCAAAACCCAGCGCGGAGGCGACGACCAGCACGCGCCCGGTGTCCCGCAGGGCCGCCCCGAGCTCGGCCGGACCGGCCCCGGGACCCGTCAGCACGGCGACCTTCGGATGCGCCCGGCACAGATTCACCGCCGTCCGCGGATCCCGCCCGTGCGCGCTCACCACCACGGCGTCGTCCCACGTCAGCCCGGTCCGCGCGAACGCGGCGGCGACGGAGGAGACACCGGGCCGCACATCGAGCCGCTCCGGCCCGAACCGCTCGGCCAGCGCCCGCACGATCCCGAAGAACCCGGGATCCCCGGACGCCAGCACCACCACCGGCCGTTCCTCGGCGAGGTACTTCTCCACGGTGTCGAGCGCGGGCGCCAGCGGCCCGAGCACGACCCGCTCGGCCCCCGCCGGCAGCCGTACGGCGTCCAGGTGCCGCCGCCCGCCGACGACCAGTTCCGCCCCCGCCGCCACCTCGGCGTCGACCGCCGCCCCGGCCCCCATCCCGACGACGGTGATCACGTGCTCGCACCCCGCGCACGCAACGCCCGCCGCGCCTCCGGATCGGCCTTGCGGAAACCGTGGAAGTGACCCGGGTGGTACAGATGCGAGCGGGTGCCGTGCGCGGCGAGCGCCGGACCGACGAGGAACAGCGTGTGCTTCCACAGCTTGTGCTCCTTGACCGTCTCCTCCAGCGTGCCGATCGTGCACTTCACGACCAGCTCCTCCGGCCAGGTCGCCTGGTAGGCGACGACGACCGGCGTGGACGTCGGATAGCCGCCCTCCAACAGCTCCCGCACCAGCTGCCCGCTGCGGGCGGCCGACAGGAAGACCGCCATGGTGGTGCCGTGCCGCGCGAACTCGCGGACCTCCTCACCCGGCGGCATCGGCGTCTTGCCGCCGCCGAGCCGGGTCAGCACGACCGACTGCGCCACCTCGGGGATGGTCAGCTCGCGCTGCGCGAGCGCCGCGACGGCCGAGAAGGACGACACCCCGGGCACGATCTCCGTCGCGATGCCGAGCTCCGCGCACCGGTCGACCTGCTCCTGCGTCCCGCCCCACAGCGCGGGGTCGCCCGAATGGATCCGCGCGACCCTCAGCCCCTCCGCGCGGGCCCGCTCGTAGACGGCCACGACGTCCTCCAGGGACATCGTCGCCGAGTCGAGGATCTCCGCGCCCTCCCGGGCGTGCTGGAGGACCTCCTCCTGCACCAGGCTGGCGGCCCAGATCACGACATCGGCCTCGGCGATGGCGCGGGCGGCACGGAACGTCAGCAGATCGGCGGCGCCGGGCCCGGCCCCGACGAAGGTCACCTTGCCGGTGGGGGCGTCGGCCATGGAAATCGGTCCTCTCTGGCGAATGATCAAAGACGGTGGGTGGTGAGCGGCTGTCACGCGTGCGCGAACGGCCGCCGATCGGATACGAAGAACACATGGCGGTCCTCGTCGCGCTCGGCGCGTTCCTGATGACGCTGGCCGGCGGCTGGGCGGCGCACCGCGTCACCGACCGCCGCCACCTGGTGCTGGGCCTGGCCGGCGGCCTGATGCTCGGCGTCGTCGGCCTCGAACTCCTCCCGGAGTCCCTGGAGGCGGCCGGCACCGAGGTGTACGGCGTCCCCGCGGCCCTGCTGCTCTTCGTCGCCGGCTTCCTGCTGGCCCATCTGGTGGAACGCCTGCTGGCCCACCGGCAGGCCGCGCACGGCGCCGAGGAGACGAACGGCCGCACACCCGAGGTGGGCCTCACGGCCGCCGCCGCGATGGTCGGCCACAGCGCCATGGACGGCGTGGCGATCGGCGCCGCCTTCCAGGTCGACGAGGGCATGGGCGCCGCCGTCGCGGTGGCCGTGATCGCCCACGACTTCGCGGACGGCTTCAACACGTACACGCTCACGCGCGTCTACGGCAACGCCCGCCGCCGCGCGCTGACAATGCTGTTCGCGGACGCGGCGGCACCGGTCGTAGGAGCCGCGTCGACGCTGTTCCTCACCATCCCCGAGCCCCTGCTCGGCGGCTACCTCGGCCTGTTCGGCGGGGCCCTGCTCTACCTCGCGGCGGCCGAGATCCTGCCCGAGGCCCACCACGAACACCCGGCCCGCTCCACCCTGCTGTGCACGATCGCGGGCGCGCTGTTCATCTGGCTGGTGGTGGGCACCGCGCACTGAGCGCGACCCGGCCCGGCTCACAGTTTGCCGCCCCGCCCGCCGTCCCGCCGCGGCGGCGCGATGAGCGTCGACAGGTACGGCAGCGGCGCCCCGTCCAGCTCGGCGGCCGGCCGCACCGACTCCTCCGGCAGCCCCAGCGCCGACCCCCACACCGCGTCACCGATCCGCCCGGTCTCCCGCAGCGCCTCGGCGACCTCACCGGCCTGCCGCCCGAACTTGTACGCGACGACGGTCCCGGGCCCGGCCAGGGCATCCTTGAGCACGGCGGCCCCCGCGGTCACCGGAACCAGCGTGAGCGGCTCGGTCCCCTCGGTCAGCACCGCCCCGGAACGCGCCGCGAGGTCCTGCATGGCGGTGATCCCCGGAACGGTCTCGACGACGGTGTCCGGCACCAGCTCCACGAGGGTCTGGGCGAGATACGTGAACGTCGAGTACACGTTGGGGTCCCCGATGGTCGCGAAGGCGACGGACCCGTGCTCCCGCAGCAGCCCGGCGACCCGCTCACCGGCGGCGTCCCAGGCGGCCTCGCGCCGCGTCCGGTCGGTCCGCTCGTTCAGCGCGAACACCACCCGGACGACCTTCTCGGCGGGCACGTAGTGCAGCACGGTCGCCTCGGCCCGCCCCCGCTCACCGCTGTCCAGCACCGGTACGACGACGACGTCGGCGTCCCGCAGCGCGTTGACCCCCTTGACGGTCACCAGCTCCGGATCCCCGGGACCGACCCCGACCCCGATCAGCCTGCTGTTCATGATGTCCGGCACCTCTCCACGAACCGACGGGCGACACCGGGCTCGGACGCCCAGTGCGTGTGCAGATAGCTCGCGTGCACACCACGCTGTACGAATCCCTCGACGCGCCGCTCGGGCACCCGCATCCCCCAGGCGGGGGCGTCCCCCGCCCCCGGCTCGACGACGGTCCGGTGGAACTCGTGCCCCCGCATCCGCGTCCCGGCGCCGGCCAGCGCGCTGTCGCTCACGGCGACCGCGTCCCGGTATCCCAGCGTCAACCGCTCCGACATCCGCGCGGAGGCGTCCAGCACCCCGCACATGGGCAGCCCGTCCAGCTCCCGGCACAGATACAGCAGCCCCGCACACTCGGCCGCGACGGGAGCCCCACTGAGGGCGAGTTCGGCAACGGCCTTGCGCAGCGACTCGTTGGCGGACAGCTCGGAGGCGTACACCTCGGGAAATCCCCCACCGATGACCAGCCCGGCGGTCCCCTCGGGCAGTTCCTCGTCCCGCAACGGATCAAAGGTGACGACCTCGGCCCCGGCGGCGGAGAGCAACTCGGCATGCTCGGCATACGAGAACGTGAACGCAGCCCCACCGGCAACAGCCACAACCAGCCCGTCTGGGGGTACCCCCTCTGGGGGAGCTTGAGGACGAGGCCCGTCCAGGGCCGAAAGGGGGTCTGGGGGCGAAGCCCCCAGGGACGGGACGGGAAGGGGCGGCGGGGGCGAGGAAACCAAAACCTCACCCGCATCCCACCCCGCACCGTGCAATGCCCCCGCACTCCGAGCAAGCGAGACCAACGCCGACAGATCGCACCCGCCGGCCACCTGCGCGGCCATCGCGGAAACAGCCTCGACAGCCACAGCCCCCCGCTCGGCCACCGGCACCAGCCCCAGATGCCGAGACGGCGTCTCCACCTGAGCGGCCCGCCGCAGAACCCCCATCACCGGCACCCCGACGGAGTCCAACGCCTCCCGCAACAACCCCTCGTGCCGGTCCGAGGCGACCTTGTTCAGGATCACGCCCCCGACCCGCACCTCCGGATCCCAGCTCACGAACCCGTGCACCAGCGCCGCCACCGAGCGCGACTGCGACGACGCGTCGACGACCAGCACGACCGGCGCCCGCAGCAACTTCGCCACCTGCGCGGTGGACGCCAGCTCCCCTTCCCCCGCGGCCCCGTCGTACAGCCCCATCACACCCTCGACGACGGCGATGTCACACCCGTCCGCACCGTGCGCGAACAGCGGAGCCACCAGCTCCGGCCCGCACAGATACGCGTCGAGGTTCCGCCCCACCCGCCCGGTGGCCAGCGCGTGGTACCCGGGATCGATGTAGTCGGGCCCCACCTTGTGCGGAGACACGGCGAACCCCCGCGCGGACAGCGCGGCCATCAACCCCGTGGCGACGGTGGTCTTGCCGCTCCCCGACGAGGGCGCGGCGATCACCAACCGTGGGACGGAACTCACCACTCGATGCCCCTCTGCCCCTTCTGTCCGGCATCCATGGGGTGCTTCACCTTGGACATGTCGGTCACGAGGTCGGCGAACCCGACGAGCTTCTCCGGCGCGTTCCGCCCCGTGATCACCACGTGCTGCGTCCCCGGCCGCTCCCGCAGCACGGACACGACCTCGTCGGTGTTCACCCACCCCCAGTGCATCGGGTAGGCGAACTCGTCGAGCACATAGAGCTTGTACGTCTCGGCGGCGAGGTCCCGCTTGACCTGCTCCCAGCCCTCGCGGGCCTTCTCCTCGTTGTCCATCTGCGCGTCGCGCTGGACCCAGGACCAGCCCTCGCCCATCTTGTGCCAGTCGACGGTCCCGCCCTCACCGGAGGCACCCAGCACCCGCAGCGCGTTCTCCTCGCCGACCTTCCACTTCGCCGACTTGACGAACTGGAACACCCCGATCGGCCACCCCTGGTTCCAGGCCCGCAGGGCGAGCCCGAACGCGGCCGTCGACTTCCCCTTCCCGATGCCCGTGTGCACGACGACCAGCGGACGGTTACGCCGCTGCCGCGTCGTCAGCCCGTCGTCCGGTACGACACTCGGCTGTCCCTTCGGCACTACGCGGCCCTCCTCGACGTCCCCTGCACATCCCTGACCAACCCGGCGATCGAGTCGGCCCGCAACTCGTCCAGCGTCACGGCACTGCCACCCAGCTCACCGGCCAGCCGCCCGGCGAGCCCCAGCCGCACCGGCCCCGACTCACAGTCCACGACCACCGACGCGACACCCTCGGCGGCGAACAACCGCGCCGCACGCGAGGCCAGCGCCACCGGCTCCGGGCCGCCGGTCGCCCGCCCGTCCGTCACCACCACGACCAGCGCCCGCCGCGCGGGATCCCGCAGCCGCTCCACCCGCAGCACGTCGTGCGCCTTGAGCAGCCCCGCCGCCAGCGGGGTCCGCCCACCGGTCGGCAGCGACTCCAGCCGCGCCGCGGCCGCGTCCACCGACGACGTCGGCGGCAGCGCCACATCGGCCGCCGACCCCCGGAAGGTCACCAGACCCACCTTGTCCCGCCGCTGATAGGCGTCCAGCAGCAGCGACACCACGGCACCCTTCACGGCACTCATCCGCTGCCGCGCCGCCATGGACCCGGAGGCGTCCACGACGAACAGCACGAGGTTCGACTCGCGCCCCTCGCGCGTGGCCTGCCGCAGATCGTCCCGCCCCACCACCAGCCCCGGCCCGGTCCGGCCCCGCGCCCGCTGATGCGGCGCGGCGGCCTGGACGGTGGCGGCCAGGTGCAGCTTGGTCAGCGCACCGCTGGGCCGTCGCGCCCCCGTCGTCCGCCCGTGCTCGGTCCGCGCCCGCGACCGCCGCCCGGCGGCACCCTCACCGATCCCGGGCACGCTCAGCACCTTGGTACGGAACGGCTCGCCGGCACCCACCGGGGACCGCTCACCGGAGCCGGCACCCGAGGGCTGCCCGGCCTCCCCGGCTTCCCCGGCCTCGGCCGACGCCTCCGCGTCACCACCGCCCTCCGGGCTCTCCGGACCCTCCGCGGGCGGCTGCCCGCCACCCCCGTCGGGCCCGTCCGGCCCGTCCGGATCGGTGTCGGGATCGTCGCCGCCCCCGAACTCCTCCAGCGTCTCGTCGAGCTTGTCCTCGTCGAGGCCCGGCGCGTCGAACGGGTTTCGCCTCCGCCGGTGGGGGAGGGCCAGCAGGGCCGCCTGCCGCACGTCCTCAGCGAGTACGTCCGTCCGCCCCGCCCAGGCGGCCAGCGCGGTCGCCGTACGCGCCATCACGATGTCGGCCCGCATGCCGTCGACCTCGAACGCCGCACAGGTCGCCGCGATCTGCCGCAGCGCCCCGTCCCCGAGCCGCACCTTCGGCAACAGCTCCCGCGCCGCCACGATCCGCGCCCGTACGGCGGCCTCCTCGTCGGCCCACCGCGCGGCGAAGGCGGCGGGGTCGTCGTCGTACGCGAGCCGCCGACGCACGACCTCGACGCGCTGGTCGGGTTCGCGCGAGGCGGCCACCTCGACGGTCAGTCCGAAGCGGTCCAACAGTTGGGGCCTCAATTCCCCCTCTTCGGGGTTCATGGTGCCGACGAGCAGGAACTTCGAGGCGTGCCGCACGGAGACGCCCTCGCGCTCGACGTAGGAGGCCCCCATGGCGGCGGCGTCCAATAGAAGGTCCACGAGGTGGTCATGCAAGAGGTTGACCTCGTCGACGTACAGGATGCCCCGGTGCGCGTCGGCCAGCAGTCCCGGCTCGAAGGCCTTCACACCCTCACTCAGCGCCCGTTCGATGTCGAGCGCGCCGACCAGCCGGTCCTCGGAGGCACCGACGGGCAGCTCGACCATGCGGGCGGGCCGCGCGGCACCGCCGCCGCTCTCGTGCGGCCCGTCCGGGCAGGCGGGGTCGGGGGAGGCGGGGTCACAGGAGAACCGGCACCCGGGCACCACGGCGACCTCGGGCAGCAGCGCCGAAAGCGCCCTGACAGCTGTGGACTTGGCGGTGCCCTTCTCACCTCGGACGAGTACTCCACCGACCGCGGGACTCACCGCGTTGAGGAGCAGGGCCAGCCGTAGATCGTCCTGGCCGACGACGGCCGTGAACGGAAAGGGGGTGGTCACTGGTCGTCGCCCTCCAGATCGCCTTCGAGTTCCAGATAGGTGGCACGCAGCCGCTCCAGCGTGTCCGCGTCGGGCTCGGCCCACAGCCCGCGGTCGGCGGCCTCCAGCAGCCGCTCGGTGATGCCGCGCAGCGCCCAGGGGTTGGACTTCTTCATGAAGTCCCGGTTCTCCGTGTCGAAGACGTACTCGGCGCTGAGCTTCTCGTACATCCAGTCGTCCACGACCCCGGCCGTGGCGTCGTAGCCGAAGAGGTAGTCGACGGTCGCCGCCATCTCGAAGGCACCCTTGTAGCCGTGCCTCCGCATCGCCGCCATCCAGCGCGGGTTGACCACGCGGGCCCGGAAGACTCTGTGCGTCTCCTCGCCCAGAGTCCGGGTTCTCACCTGGTCCGGAGTCGCCGAATCCCCTACGTACGCCTCGGGACTGGCCCCCGTCAGATGCCGCACCATGGCGACCATGCCGCCGTGGTACTGGAAGTAGTCGTCGGCGTCGACGAGATCGTGTTCCCGTGTGTCGACATTTTTCGCCGCCACCGCGATCCGCCGGAACGCCGTCTCCATGTCCCCGCGCGCCGCACGCCCGTCGAGTCCGCGCCCGTAGGCGTAGCCGCCCCACACCGCGTACACCTCGGCGAGGTCCGCGTCGGAGCGCCAGTTGCGGGCGTCGATCAGCGGGAGCAGACCCGCCCCGTACGCCCCCGGCTTGGAGCCGAAGATGCGGGCCGTCGCGCGCCGCCGGTCGCCGTGCTCGGCGGTGTCCTCGTCGGCGTGCGCCTTCACGAAGTTGGACTCGGCCGGCTCGTCCAGCTCGGCGACCTTGCGTACGGCGTCGTCGATCAGCCCCACCACGTGCGGGAACGCGTCCCGGAAGAAGCCGGAGATGCGGACCGTGACGTCGATGCGCGGCCGGCCCAGCTCCTCCAGCGGGACGACCTCGAAGCCGGTCACCCGGCGCGAGGCGTCGTCCCACACCGGACGGCAGCCGAGCAGCGCCAGGATCTCGGCGATGTCGTCACCCTGGGTGCGCATCGCCGACGTGCCCCACACCGTCAGGCCGACGGACTTCGGATACTCGCCCGTGTCCTGCAGGTACCGCTGCACCAGTGAGTCGGCAAGCGACTGCCCGACCTCCCAACTCAGCCTGGACGGAATCGCCTTGGGGTCGACGGAGTAGAAGTTCCGCCCGGTCGGCAGGACGTTGACCAGCCCGCGCGTCGGCGACCCCGACGGTCCCGCCGGGACGTAGCCGCCGTCCAGCGCCCGCAGGATGTGCCCGATCTCGTCCGTCGTCCGGGCCAGCCGGGGCACGACCTCCTCGCACGCGAACCGCACCACGGCCACCGCGTCGGGCAGTTCCGTGCCCAGCACCTCGCGCACCAGCGCGGGGGCGGCGTCGGCCGCCCAGTCGCGCTCCTCCATGCCCTCCGCGATCCGCCGGCAGAGCTGCTCCAGCAGGTCGATCGCGTCCGCCGCCGACCGCGCCGGGCCGTCCACCAGGTCCGTCAGCTCCACCGGCGCCTTCACCGGCGCGCCCGGTTCGGCCAGCAGTTCCTTCTCGACCAGCCCGAAGTGCTCGGCCAGCGTCGCTCGCAGCCCCGGCAGGGCGTTCGCCTGCCCGCCCCACACCTGCGAGGCGCGCAGCACCGCCAGCACCAGGTTCACGCGCGGCTCGCCGACCGGGCCGCCGCCGAGGATGTGCAGGCCGTCGCGGATCTGCACGTCCTTGATCTCGCACAGATAGCCGTCGATGTGCATGACGAACTCGTCGAAGTCGTCGTCGTCCGGCTGGTCGTCCACGTGCAGGTCGTGGTGGAGCTCGGCCGCCTTCACCAGCGTCCAGATCTGCGCGCGGACCGCCGGTGCCTTCGTCGGGTCCAGGTCCGAGACGAGCGCGTACTCGTCGAGGAGCTGCTCCAGCTTCGCGAGGTCGCCGTAGGTGTCGGCGCGCGCCATCGGCGGTACCAGGTGGTCGACCACCGTCGCGTGCCCGCGCCGCTTGGCCTGGGTGCCCTCGCCGGGGTCGTTGACGATGAACGGGTAGATCAGCGGCAGTTCGCCCAGTACCGCGTCCGGCGCGCAGCCAGCGCTCAGGCCGAGGCCCTTGCCGGGCAGCCACTCCATCGTGCCGTGCTTGCCCATGTGCACGATGGCGTCGGCGCCGAAACTGTTCTCCAGCCAGCGGTAGGCCGCCATGTAGTGGTGGGAGGGCGGCATGTCGGGGTCGTGGTAGATCGCGATCGGGTTCTCCCCGAAGCCGCGCGGCGGCTGGATCATCACCACGACGTTCCCGAACCGGAGCGAGGCGAGGACGATGTCCTCCCCGTCGACGTACAGCGACCCCGGCGGCTCGCCCCACGCCTCCCGCATCCCCTCCCGCAGCTCCGGTTCGAGCTTCTCGAACCAGGCCCGGTAGTCCGCCAGCGGCACCCGCGCGGGCGCGGCGGCCAGCTGCTCCTCGGTCAGCCACTCGACGTCGTGGCCGCCGGCCTCGATGAGCCGGTGGATCAACTCGTCGCCGTTGTCGGGGTATTCGGTGAGGGAGTACCCGGCGTCCCGCAGCGCGTCCAGCACCCGTACCGCCGAGGCCGGGGTGTCGAGCCCCACCGCGTTGCCGACGCGCGAGTGCTTCGTCGGGTACGCGGTGAAGACCAGCGCCAGCTTCTTCTCGCCGTTCGGCTTGTGCCGCAGCCGGGCGTGCCGTACGGCGATCCCGGCCACCCGCGCGGCCCGCTCAGGGTCGGCGACGTACACCGGGACGTCGTCGGGGCCCTGCTCCTTGAAGGAGAACGGGACGGTGACGATCCGGCCGTCGAACTCGGGGATGGCGACCTGCATCGCCGCGTCCATGGGGGACAGGGCGGCGTCGGACTCCTCCCACGCGGCGCGCGACGACGTCAGGCAGAGCCCTTGCAGCACCGGCACGTTCAGGTCGGCGAGCGCCCCGATGTCCCAGGCCTCCTCGTCACCGCCCGCCGACGCCTGCGAGGCGTGCGTGCCGCCCGCCGCCAGCACGGTGGCGACGAGGGTGTCGGCCTTCGCCAGCAGCTCGTACAGTTCCGGTTCGGCGCCGCGCAGCGAACCGCAGTAGACGGGGAGGGCGTTGGCGCCCCGCGCCTCGATCGCGTCGCACAGCGTGTCCACGAAGGCGGTGTTGCCGCTCAGTTCGTGCGCCCGGTAGAAGAGCACGCCGACCGTCGGGCGGCCGTCCGCGAGGTCCCGGGAGCCGTGGACGCCGTACTCCGGCATCGCGCGCGGCGGTTCGAACCCCTCGCCGGTCAGCAGCACGGTGTCCGACAGGAACCGGGCCAGCTCGGTGAGGTTCTCCGGGCCGCCCTCGACGAGGTACCGCAGTGCCTCCGCGACCACGCCGGCCGGCACCGTCGACTCGGCCATGAGTTCGGCGTCCGGCACGCTCTCCCCGCCGAGCAGCACGGTCGGGATCCCGGACGCCTTCAGCGCCGCGAGCCCGTCCTCCCAGGCGCGCTTGCCGCCCAGCAGCCGTACGACGGCGAGGTCCGCCCCGTCCAGCAGCGCGGGCAGCTCGTCCGCGACGTCCACGCGGGTCGGGTTGCCGATCCGGTAGGAGGCGCCGGAGGCACGGGCCGCCAGCAGGTCCGTGTCGGCGGTCGACAACAACAACACAGTGCTCATGCGGGCGCTCCCGGTGGAATGAAGGGCAGTCCTTGCGGCGCGCCGGACTCGATGAGCCGCCACAGCGCGTCCGTGTCCGCGTGCTGTTCGATCAGGTCGCCGAGCCGGTCGAGCTGCTCCTCGCGCAGCGCGGCGAACGAGGTGTCGGGGGCTGGCACGAAGCGGCGGCCCGCGGCGGCGGCCACCTCGCGCAGGAAGGCCCGCCGGAAACCGTCCGACTCCAGTGAGCCGTGCCAGTGCGTGCCCCAGGTCTGTCCGACCCGGCAGCCGTCCAGGAAGGGGGCGCCTCCGAGGACTTCGGCGACCCCGTGATGGATCTCGTACCCCTCGACGGGCTCCCCGAGGGCTTCCCCCGCGGGCCGGGTGAGGGTCTTCTCGCGGGCGAACCGCACCCGTACGGGCAGCACGCCGAGCCCGTCGACCCGCCCCCGCCGGCTCTCGACGTCGTCCTCGATGTGCTCGCCGAGGACCTGGAAGCCGCCGCAGATCCCCAGCACGGGCCGTCCCTCGACGGCCCGCCGCTTCAGCGCGTCCGCCAGCCCGCGCTGCCGCAGCCACTCCAGCGCCCGTACGGTGCCGCGCGTCCCCGGTACGACCACGAGGTCGGCGTCGGCCAGTTCCTCGGGACGGTCCACGAACCGCACCACGACGCCCGGTTCGGCGGCGAGCGCGTCCACGTCGGTGAAGTTGGACATCAGCGGCACCGCGCACACCGCGACCCGCAGCACGTCCTCGCCGACCGGCGCGGCGACCACGGACTCCCGCACGGTGCCGCGCAGCGACACCCTCCCCCGCTCTCGGCTTCGCTCGAGCGGGGGGACCCCCATCCCGTCCTCCTCGTCGATGCCGAGCCCGTGCCGGAAGGGCAGCACGCCGTACGTCCGCCGCCCGGTCAGACCGCGCAGCATGTCCAGGCCCGGTTCCAGGAGCGAGACGTCGCCCCGGAACTTGTTCACCAGGAACCCGGCGACCAGCCGCTGGTCCTCGGGGGAGAGCAGCGCGACGGTGCCGAAGAAGGACGCGAAGACGCCGCCCCGGTCGATGTCGCCCACCACGAGGACCGGAAGCCCCGCACCCCGGGCGATCCCCATGTTCACGATGTCGGTGCGCCGCAGGTTGATCTCGGCCGGGCTGCCGGCTCCCTCACAGATCACCGCGTCATACGTGCCCCGCAACCGCTCCAGACAGTCCAGCACGGTGCCGAGGAGTCGCTGCTGCCGTCCGCCGTGGTACCCGCGGGCGCTCATCTCCCCGACCGGCTTGCCCAGCAGCACCACCTGGCTGGACCGTTCGCCGCCCGGCTTGAGCAGCACCGGGTTCATCAGCGCGGTCGGCTCGACGCGGCAGGCCTGGGCCTGCATGGCCTGCGCCCGCCCGATCTCGGCGCCCTCCCGGGTCACGAACGAGTTCAGCGACATGTTCTGCGCCTTGAACGGCGCGACCTTCACACCCTGCCGCACCAGCCACCGGCAGATCCCGGCGGTCACCACGCTCTTGCCGGCGTCCGAGGTGGTCCCGGCGACCAGCAGCCCCCCACCGCTCACGATGCACGTCCCTTCATGACGCTCCGCGCGAGGACGCCGGCGCCGAGCGCGAGCCAGCCGACCCGCCGCGAGAGCCGTACCGCCCGGTCGATGTCGGACACGGCGACCGCACGTCCGCCGCCGTTGAGTACGGGCCGGTGCTCGACCCGCCCGCCGTAGGAGAGGGTCCCGCCGAGGCGTACGCCGAGCGCGCCCGCGAAGGACGCCTCGACGGGCCCGGCGTTGGGGCTGGGGTGCTTCGCCGCGTCCGCGCGCCACGCCCGTACGGCCCCGCGCGGGTCCGGTCCCGCGAGCGCGGCGAGTACGGCGGTCAGCCGCGCCCCCGGCCAGCCGGCGACGTCGTCGAGGCGGGCGGAGGCCCAGCCGTAGCGGAGGTGGCGGGGGGACTTGTGGCCGACCATCGCGTCGAGGGTGTTGACGGCCCGGAACCCGAGGAGGCCCGGCACCCCGGCGACGGCACCCCACACCAGCGCGCCCACCACGGCGTCGGAGGTGTTCTCGGCGACGGACTCGACCACCGCGCGGGCGATCCCGTCGGCGTCCAGCGCCTGCGGGTCCCGGCCGCACAGGTGCGGCAGCCGGGCCCGGGCCGCCTCGACGTCCCCGGCCTCCAGCGCCCGCCCGACGGCGCGGGCCTCCCGGGCCAGCGAGGTGCCGCCGACGACGGCCCAGGTGGCGACGGCGGTCAGGGCCGTGGAGGCGGCGGGGGAGGAGCGTACGCAGCGGGCGGCGAGGGCGCCCAGCGCGACGGTCCCGCCGACGCACACGGCGGTGTGCACCGCGCCCCGGCCCCGGTCGTCCCGCCACAGCACCCGTTCCACGGCGGCCGCGGCCCGCCCGAAAGCGGCGACCGGATGCCCTCGGCGGGGATCGCCGAACAGCAGGTCGCCGAGGAGGCCGGCGGCGGCGCCGTACGCGAACACGCGATCGGCACCCATGGGTCAGCCGGCCGAGGATCCGGAGGGGAAGGCCCCGGGAAGGGGCGGAGCGTCGCTGATCGACCTCGGCAGGCAGCCGCGCATGGCGTTATGTCCTCACTCAGGGTGTCCACGCCCTGGTTCGACGAGACCGGCGGTGAGAGTTCCTGGCTCCCGGGGTGTCTACCCCGGTGACAGTGGCGGGACCGCGCCGGAATCGCACCGGCTTCCTCTCCTGCCGCCGTAGTGGCTGAGGCAGTCCACCACGGCCCCGGAAGGGCCGTCAACTTGCCGTTGACCTGCGAGGCTGAAGTGTGCTCAGGCCCACAGAGGGGCCCCGGTGGGTGAACCGCGGGTGGACGCGCGCATACGCGAGCGGGCGGTGCGGGGGCCGGGGCTCCCGCACCGCCCGCCGGACGGAGACGATCGGTGATCAGGCCGTGATCAGGCCATGATCAGGTAGATCCCGTATCCCACCGCCGCCGCGCACGCCGCGAAGCAGGCGTAGGCGCCGGTGACCGCCAGGGCCGCGGACTGGCCCTGCGCGGCGGCCCGCTCGCGGCGGGACAGGCCGTTGATGCCGAGGGTGAACAGACCCACCAGGGCCACGGTGACCACGAGGCTGACGCCGAAGACGGAACCGAGGGCCGCCCAGTCGATCTTCATGGTGTTCCTTTTCCTTCGTACCGGGGCGCGGTCAGACGGCGGTCGCGGCCGGTGGGGCCGTCGGGGTCGTCGGGTCGGTGGGGGCCGGGGCCGGGATGGTGGCCGAGAGGTTCTCGGTCACGGCGCCCGCCGGGGGCGGGGTGACGGCGGCCATGGCCGTGGTCACCACACCGGCCGGCTCCTGGTCGGCCCCGTCGTGGTCGTTGACGTTGGTGTGGTCGACGACCTCGCGCCGGGAGATCTTCCAGATCGCGGCGCTGGAGGCGATCAGGAAGACGGCCACGAGGGCGGTGCCCAGGTCGCCGAAGCCGCAGACCCACTCGGCGAGCGCCGCGACCAGGGCCGCGGCCGGCAGGGTCAGGCCCCAGGCGACGAACATCCGGGTGGCCGTCGACCAGCGGACGACACCGCCCTTGCGGCCCAGGCCGGCGCCCATCACGGAACCGGAAACGGAATGCGTGGTGGAGAGGGAGAAGCCGAGGTGCGAGGAGGCCAGGATGACCGTCGCGGCGCTGGTCTGGGCGGCGAAGCCCTGCTGCGGCTGGAGGTCGGTCAGGCCCTTGCCCATGGTGCGGATGATGCGCCAGCCGCCGAGGTAGGTGCCCATCGCGATGGCGGCGCCCGCGGAGAGGATGACCCACAGCGGCGGGTCGGAGTCGGGGGCGACGGCGCCGCCGGCGACCAGGGCGAGGGTGATGATGCCCATCGTCTTCTGGGCGTCGTTGGTGCCGTGGGCCAGGGAGACCAGGCCGGCGGAGGCGATCTGTCCGGCGCGGTAGCCCTTCGCGGAGGCGTTGGCCTCGGTCTTCCGGCCCAGGCGGTAGGTCAGCCGGGTGGCGAACATCGCGGCGATTCCGGCCACCAGCGGGGCGGCGATCGCGGGGATCAGGACCTTGGTGACGAGGACGTCGCCGTGCACCGCGCCGATGCCGGCGGAGGCGACGGTGGCGCCGATCAGACCGCCCATGAGGGCGTGCGAGGAGCTGGACGGCAGACCGACCAGCCAGGTCAGGAGGTTCCAGAGGATCGCGCCGACCAACGCGGCGAAGATGACCTCGGGACGGATGCCGGACTCGTCGACGAGTCCTTTGGAGATCGTGTTGGCGACCTCCACCGACAGGAAGGCGCCCACAAGGTTCAGCACGGCGGACATGGCCACCGCGACCTTGGGCTTGAGTGCACCGGTCGAAATGGTCGTCGCCATCGCGTTCGCGGTGTCGTGGAAACCGTTCGTGAAATCGAACGCGAGTGCGGTCACCACCACAATCGCGAGGATCAGCGAGAAGCTTTCCATTTACCCAGGCATTCGTTCGAGGTCATTGACTGGTCGAACGTAGGTAACCAGGGTGAACGGAAGATGAACTGGAACGGGCATCGCGGTGACCGTAAGAGGGGGCTGGCGCTCCGCCGGATGGCGCAGCCGCCGCCGTGTCCGCCGTGCCGTACGAAAGGCCCCGCGGCGCGGGCCTTCAGGCGCCCCGGGCGAACCTTTTCAGCCGGTCGGGTGAGCCGTTGAGGGGATCCTGGTCACCCGGAAGCGCGCCGCCGCCGTTGGCGTGTTGCCGGAGGGTCCACGTCGACCGGCCGGTGGGCGGCGGGCCGGGGTCCGACGCGCCGTACCGGGCGAGCCACGGGGCGTGGTCGGCGGCGAAGGCGCGGCTGTTCCCGGTGCGGGTGTTCCGCCGGTGGGCGGTCGTGCGGATCGCCGGGCGGCGGACGCGGAGGCGGGGCGACGACGTGTGATCGCGGGCCGTGTCTCCCCCGGAGCGGCGACGTGGCGCACGAGAGGCCCCGGACGTCACTGGAAGATCGTTGAACGGCTGACGATCTCCGGCCAAGAGGACCCGAAGGGATGTATGTGCCGGTACGCACCCTTACGGAGGGTCGGCTTCCGGCCTGCGGCGCCCCGGTCCGGGCAGTCGCCTGGCAGGATCGCGGCATGGCTGAGCGGCGACGGGACGGGCGGGAAGCGGGGGGCGCCGGGGTCGGCGCCCGGGACGCGGGAGATCCGCGGGGGAGACGTGTGGGCGAGGAGGAGGCGCGCGCCTGGGCGGACCTCGTCGACACCGCGCGCCGGACCGTGGCAGACGGGCTCGTCGTCGGCACCTCCGGCAACGTCTCGGTACGGGTCGGCGAGACCGTCCTGGTCACACCGTCGGGAGTGCCGTACGACCGGCTGACGCCGGACGACGTGACGGGCGTCGACCTCACCGGCCGGCAGGTCCTCGGCACGCTCGTCCCCACCAGCGAGCTGCCCATGCACCTGGCCGTCTACCGGACCACCGGCGCGCGGGCCGTCGTGCACACGCACGCCGTGCACGCGACGGCCGTCTCCACGCTCCTCGACGAGCTGCCGCTGATCCACTACATGGCCGCGGCCCTCGGCGGACCCGTCCGGGTCGCCCGCTACGCGACGTACGGCACGGACGAACTGGCCGAGAACATGCTCCGCGCCCTCGACGGCCGCACCGGCTGCCTCCTGCGGAACCACGGCACCGTCACCCACGGCACGACCCTCGACCAGGCCTACGACCGCACGGCCCAGCTGGAGTGGATGTGCCGCCTCTGGCTGACCGCGTCATCCGTCCCGGGCCTCTCCCCGCACCTGCTGACCCCGGAGCAGCTGACGGAGGTGGGGGAACGGCTGCGGGGGTACGGGCAGCGCTGAGCCCGTCCGACGCTCGAGGGCGAGGCACGCGCAGGGCCGACGGGAGTCCGGGGGCGCGGCCCCCGGGGAAGGGAAAGGGCGGGAAAGGGCGGCGGGGGCGAAAATCCCACCCACCCCAGGAGACCCCCCGCCCACCCCAGGACCCCACGCCCGCGTGACGGCGTCCCACGGCCGGGAGACGCCGGGCACCGCCCCACCGTACGGTGCCCACTGGCCGGGTACACGTTCCGCCATGACACTGGAGAACGTGCGCACTGCCAGAGCGACGGCCGCCGCCGTCACCGCCGTGATAGGGGCCGGCGCCGCCGCGGTGGCCGTCGGCCGGTTCGCCAGCGACGCCGCGCTCAGGACGCCCCCGGGCGGTCCCCTGCCCACCGAACCCGGACTCACCGTCCACGCCACCGCCGCCGGCCAGGTCGCCCTCACCCGGGACTTCGCCACCCTGCGGCCCGGACGCCACGGCCTCACCGGGGACGGCTTCCACGCGGTCGTCGGACCCGTCCTGCCCGGCACCCCGGACTCCGCCGACACCGTCGTACGCCGCCTCGAACGCGTCACGTACGGCACCCTGGAGCCCGGCGACCGTGCCTGGCTCACCCCGAACCTGTACGTCGGCGACCCGGGCGGCGCCCTCGGCCTGGACCACACCGACCTCGAGATCCCCGGCGAACTCGGCCCCCTGCCCGCCTGGTTCGTGCCGGGTGCCCGGGACACCTGGGTGATCACCGTCCACGGCCTCGGCACCACCCGGGAACACACCATGAACCTCATGGAGTTCCTGCACCGCCACCGCTTCCCGGTGCTCGCCCCCGCCCACCGGGGCGACCCCGGCGCGCCGCGCTCCCCGGACGGCCTCAGCCACCTCGGCGAGACCGAGTGGCGCGACCTCGACGCGGCGCTCCACCACGCCGTGGACTCCGGCGCCCGCCAGGTCGTCCTGTACGGCTGGTCCACCGGCGCGACCATGGCGCTGCGCGCCGCCGCCCGCTCCGAGGTGCGCGCACGCGTCGCCGGTCTCGTCCTCGACTCCCCGGTGCTCAGCTGGGAGGCGACCCTGCGCGCCCTCGCCGCCGCCCGGCACACCCCGGGCGCGCTGCTGCCGCTCGCGGTCCGCGCCGCCCAGGGCCGCACGGGCCTGTACGGCGACCGCAGGCCCGGCGCCGTCCACCTGGACCGGATCACGGTCCCCACGCAGATCTTCCACGGCCCCGACGACACGGTGGCGCCGTGGCGGTTCTCCCGCCGCCTCGCCGCCGACCACTCGAACACCATCACCCTGCACACCGTCAGGGGCGCCCCGCACGGCGCCATGTGGAACGCCGACCCGGCGGCCTACGAAGAGGCGCTGCGGCGCTTCCTCACCCCGCTGATGTGACCGCCCGGAGGGAGCACCGGACGCCAGTGACGAGGATTCCGTTTACGGTCGTACCAGTGGCCTGAATCGCTCCCCGCGACCCTCTCCGGGGCGGACGCGCGTGCCGTCCCGGAGCCTCCGTCGACATTCCGTTTGGGTTTTCGGACCGTCAACCGCGAGACTGCACCCGTGACGTCCCGTATCCCGCGCGACTCCAGGCTCCGACTCGTCCGCCCGCGACCCCTGGCCGCCGCCCCCAGAGCGATGAACCAGCGGCGCTCGCGCCGCCCCGCGCCACGCCCCCCGGAGGGCACGCCGGCACCGGCGGAGCTGGCCAGAATGGCGCGCTCCGGTCTGGCCGCCGCAGCCCGCGTCGCCCGCTGGGCCGACGCCGCCCTCGGCCCCGGCGGGGACAGCGCCACCGCCGACGGCAAGGCCACCCTCTCCGACGCGACCGCCGAACGGGCGGCCCGTGCCCTGGGCCTGACCCCCGCTCAGGTCCGCGCCGACTGGGACACCGCCCGTCTGGCCGGCCTCATCGAGGTGCACGGCGACAGCGCCCGCCCGGGCTGGCGGCTGCGCGCCTGGGATCGCGACGACAGCGCCGTGCTGCGCGGCTGGGTCGCCCTCTGCGACGCCTGGTCGCTCGCCCACCCGGAACCCGAGGAGTACGAGGCCGCCGCCGTCGCCGAGGTCGTCACGGCCATGCCGCAGGTCCTCTCCTTCCTCCAGCTCTCCGCCGGCCCGGTCCCCGTGTCCCAGCTCCTCGACCTCCTCCAGCAGCGGGTCACCGAACTCCGCACGGAACGCTGCGAGGTCGACTACGCCCCACCGCCCGAGGCCTCCCGGCCGTCCGACGCGCCGGGGCCGGACGCGTCCGGAGCCGCCGGGACCCGGTCCGAGCCCGGACTCGGACCCAGGGTGCCGCTCCAGCGGCCCCGGCCCGCGCTCGCCGCGCCCACCGCCGACGCCCCGCTCGAGCCGCTGCTCGACTGGGCGCTGCGCGCCCTCGCCTCCGTCGGGGCCCTCACCTACGGCGACGGACAGGCCACGCTCACCCCGCTCGGCAGCTGGGCGGTGTGGGTCAAGCTGGAGCAGATCTGCGTCGCCGCGCAGAGCCCCGCCGGGAACATCGAGCAGGGCGCCGAGGACATGCTGCGCGGCTGCGCCCAGCTGCGCCCCAACGCGGCCCGCGCCGAATACCGCGCCTGGCTCGCCGCCCGGCCGGTCGGCAGCGCCGTCACGGAGCTGATCGACGCGGCCCGGGGCGAGGACGCCCTGCTGCGCGGCCTCGCCTTCGAGGCGCTGCGCGTGGTCGGCGCCCCCGCCGAGCCCGAGGTCCGCGCCGTGCTCGACGAGCCGACGCTGCGGCCGTACGCCCTGCTGTGGCTCGCCGAGCACGACGGCGCCGACCCCGAGGACGCCCACGAGGTCCTCACCCGCGAGGAGGCCACCTGGCTGTGGGTGGACACCGCGGCCGCCGTCGCCGACCACGGCGAGGCCCCGCTGCTGGTCCGCCACCTGGAGTCCGCGGTCCAGCCGACCGTCCCCGCGCTGCTCACCGAGGTGCGCGCCGTCGGCCACCCGCGCACCGTCCAGGTCCTGGTCGCCCTGGCCGCCGCCCACCCCGACCCGGCCCTGGCCAAGGCGGTCCGACGGGCCGCCTTCCAGGTACACAGGGGCGGCTGACCGGGCTCGGGCGCCGCACTCCGGGCCCGAGCTCCGGCCTCGGGCCCCGGGCTCCGGCTCCGGGCTCCGGCTCCGGGTTCCGTTCCGGGTGTGGCGCCGGGCTTCCGCCTGGGCCCCGGCTCCGGGCTCCAGGTACCGGCTCCGGGTCCGAGCTCCCGCCTCGGGCTCCGGCTCCGGGGCCTGTTCCGGGTGTGGCGCCGGGCTTCCGCCTGGGCCCCGGCTCCGGGCCCCAGGCCCCGGCTCCGGGCTCGGACTCCGGCTCCGGGCCCCGTTCCGGGTGTGGCACCAGGCTTCCGCCTTGGGCCCCGGCTCCCGGCTCGGGCCCCGGCTCCGGGCTTCGCTCCGGGTTTCCCGCCTCGGGCTCCCGCTCCGGCGCAGGGTCCGGGCTCCGGCTCCGGCTCCGGAGACCGTCCTCGAGACCGCGCGGGCCGCAGACCGCAGCCTGTGGCCCGCGCTGGGCGAGGAAGCCGCGCCCCCGGTCCGTCGGGCACCGGGATCCCCCGTGCCCGCCCCGGCCCACCGCGCGCCGGTGGTGTGCGCCGGAGCCGTCCACGACGGCGTACGCCCCGGCCCGGGCCCGCGCCCTCCACCACCGTGTCGAACACCCTGTCGCGCCCCCTCGCGCCCGGCGTCACGGTGCCGTCCCCGCCCTCGCGCCCCGGCCGCCGACGGCCGCCGGGCACACCCGCACCCAGAAAAAGTGGTTGCACGACCCCGTTAGAATGGCTCGCATGGCCATTCTCCTCGCGCATTAGACGGCGGGAACGTCCTCAGCCGCCCACCGCCACCCACACCCCGCCCAGGAGTCTGTCCGTGATCTCCGCCTCCGGCATCGAGCTGCGCGCCGGTGCCCGCGTCCTCATCGAAAGCGCCACCTTCCGCGTCGCCAAGGGCGACCGCATCGGCCTCGTCGGCCGCAACGGTGCGGGCAAGACCACCCTCACCAAGGTCCTCGCCGGCCAGGGCATCCCCGCCGCCGGCAACGTCACCCGCTCCGGTGAGGTCGGCTACCTGCCCCAGGACCCCCGCACCGGCGACCTCGACGTCCTCGCCCGCGACCGCATCCTCTCCGCCCGCGGCCTCGACGTACTGATCCGCAAGATGCGCGAGAACGAGCAGCGCATCGCCAACGGTCAGGGCGCCACCCGCGAGAAGGCGCTCAAGCAGTACGAGCGCCAGGAGACCGAGTTCCTCACCAAGGGCGGATACGCCGCCGAGGCCGAGGCCGCCACCATCGCCGCCGCGCTCAACCTGCCCGACCGCGTGCTCGGCCAGCCCCTGCACACCCTCTCCGGCGGTCAGCGCCGCCGCGTCGAGCTCGCCCGCATCCTGTTCTCCGACGCGGACACCCTGCTCCTCGACGAGCCGACCAACCACCTCGACGCCGACTCGATCGCCTGGCTGCGCGACTACCTCAAGACCTACCGCGGCGGCTTCATCGTGATCTCCCACGACGTCGACCTGGTCGAGACGGTCGTCAACAAGGTGTTCTACCTGGACGCCAACCGCGCCACGATCGACGTCTACAACATGGGCTGGAAGCTCTACCAGCAGCAGCGCGAGGCCGACGAGAAGCGCCGCCGGCGCGAGCGGCAGAACGCCGAGAAGAAGGCCGCCGCGCTCAACGCGCAGGCCGACAAGATGCGCGCCAAGGCCACCAAGACGGTCGCCGCGCAGAACATGGCCCGCCGCGCGGAGAAGCTGCTGTCCGGCCTGGAGGAGGTCCGCCAGTCCGACAAGGTGGCCAAGCTGCGCTTCCCCGAGCCCTCGCCCTGCGGGAAGACCCCGCTGATGGCCGAGGGCCTGTCGAAGTCGTACGGCTCCCTGGAGATCTTCACCGACGTCGACCTGGCCATCGACAAGGGCTCCCGGGTCGTCATCCTCGGCCTCAACGGCGCCGGCAAGACCACCCTGCTGCGGCTCCTGGGCGGCGTCGAACAGCCGGACACCGGCACCGTCGTCCCCGGCCACGGCCTCAAGCTCGGCTACTACGCCCAGGAACACGAGACCCTCGACCCCGACCGCACGGTCCTGGAGAACATGCGCTCCGCCGCGCCCGACATGGACCTCGTCGAGGTCCGCAAGGTGCTCGGCTCGTTCCTGTTCTCCGGCGACGACGTGGACAAGCCGGCCGGTGTCCTCTCCGGCGGCGAGAAGACCCGTCTGGCGCTGGCGACCCTCGTGGTCTCCTCCGCCAACGTGCTGCTGCTCGACGAGCCGACCAACAACCTCGACCCGGCCAGCCGCGAGGAGATCCTCGGCGCGCTGCGCACGTACAAGGGCGCGGTCGTCCTCGTCACGCACGACGAGGGCGCCGTCGAGGCGCTCCAGCCGGAGCGGATCATCCTGCTGCCGGACGGCGTCGAGGACCTGTGGGGCGCCGGCTACGCGGATCTGGTCGCCCTCGCCTGAGAGACGTCAACCGGGATTGATCGAAAAGATGATCCACCATGTATGGATCATTCGGCCCATCGGTGATCCATCATTCGTGTGAGATCTCCTCATCCCGAGGTGTGTCCTACACGGATTTCACGGCCGAGCTCCCGGAATACCGGGGCTCGGCCGTCGTGCCTTTCTGACCTGGCATTTCATGGAAGAACCCGTTCGGAGGTACCGCCGGCGCACTGCGGAATTCTTGATTCCGTATGTGGGGACGCACTCCCGTCGTCACAACCTTGTCCCACCGACCTTGCCGAATGGGTGGCCATGTGGGCCGGGAGGGGTGATCATGAGGAGACCAGAGCGCACTTCCCATGAGGAGGCACGGGTGGCCGAGACTCTGAAGAAGGGCAGCCGGGTGACCGGCGCCGCGCGCGACAAGCTCGCGGCAGACCTGAAGAAGAAGTACGACGCCGGTGCGAGCATCCGGGCGTTGGCCGAGGAGACCGGCCGCTCGTATGGCTTTGTGCACCGCATGCTCAGCGAATCGGGCGTCACGCTGCGAGGGCGTGGCGGGGCGACACGGGGCAAAAAGGCTCCTACGGCCTGACCTCGGGCGCCCCGCTCTCCCGATGGTGGCCACCCGGTCGGCCGACTGACCGGCCGGGTGGTTACTGTGCAGTCACTTGGATGACCGCACCCATCGGAGGCGCCCCATGGCTTCGTCCGCCCAGGACCTCGGTCCCGTACTCGACAAGGACGGCGTACGGCTCACCGTCGACGACGCGATCGCCACGGTGACGCTGACCAACCCGGCCAAGCGCAACGCGCAGAGCCCCGCTCTGTGGCGGGCGCTGACCGAGGCGGGTCGGCTGCTGCCCGGCTCCGTCCGGGTCGTGGTGCTGCGCGGGGAGGGCAAGTCCTTCTCCGCCGGGCTCGACCGGCAGATGTTCACGCCGGAGGGAATCGAGGGCGAACCGTCGTTCCTCGACCTGGCGCGCCGCGACGACGCCGCGCTGGACGCGACCATCGCCGGGTACCAGGAGGCGTTCACCTGGTGGCGGCGCAGCGACATCGTGTCGATCGCGGCTGTCCAGGGGCACGCGATCGGAGCCGGGTTCCAGCTGGCCCTCGCCTGTGACCTGCGCGTCGTCGCGGACGACGTGCAGTTCGCCATGCGCGAGACCAGCCTCGGTCTCGTCCCCGACCTGGCCGGCACGCATCCGCTGGTCGGTCTCGTCGGATACGCCCGCGCGCTGGAGATCTGCGCGACCGGGCGCTTCGTCACGGCCGAGGAGTCCGTGACCACCGGCCTGGCCAACCTCGCCGTGCCCGCGGCCGACCTGGACGCGGCGGTCCAGGACCTCGCCGCGGCCCTGTTGGCCGCACCCAGGGACGCGGTCATCGAAACCAAGGCCCTGCTCCGAGATGCCCGGACCCGCACCTACGACGAACAGCGCACCGCCGAACGAGCCGCCCAGTCCCGCCGCCTCCGCGACCTGGCCGACCTGGACGACTGACCCACCCCCACGAGCAGCACCTCCACCGCTTCCCGCGGGCAGCGTCGCCGCGCCTCCGTTCCCTGCGCGCTGCCGCGCCGTCGTTCCCGCGGGCCGTCGCGCCTCCGTTCCCGCGGGCCGTCGCGCTCCCGTTCCCGCGGGCAGTCGTGCCTCCCCCAGTGCCTTAAGGGCCTGGGAGGTACCCCCAGGGCGGCACGGGTGGGCGCGACGGCACCCCGTAAGCGCCGGGCCGCGCGAGCACCCCCCGCCCCACACCAGCGCGGCCCAGCGGAAAACTCCCCACCGGCCGAGGGCCCTGCTCAGTCGACCGCTGTGATCAGCACGGCCACCGTGGGCCCACCCGACAGAGCTGACGCCACCGCCGAACGAACCCCCCGAGCCACGTCCAACGGACGGGCATCCGCCGCAACCGCGAGTTCCACCCGCACGTGACGACGGGACAGCGCGTTCTCACCCGAACGCTCAACCAGGTGCACGGACCGCCCCAGCGCACCCGCCAACCGGCTCACCCCCGGCACAGCGCGCGCCACCACCGCGACCCGCCCCGCCTCGGAACCGGAATCCGACGGCTCGGCCACCGCTTCCCGCCCCGGCTCTACAACAGGCTCCGCAACCAGCCCCGCAACCGGCCCGGGCCCCGACCCCGCATCCAGCAACTCCGTCACCCGCAGATCCACCGACGTGACGGCCAACCCGACCCACCCCACCGCCGCCTCCGCCAGCACCGCCCGCAGCCGCGACGCCGTCACCGGCACCGGCTCCGCCGCCGTGGCCGCGAACTCGACGGCCAGCCGCAACGGCCCCGGCGGCAGCGCGCTCGGCGGAGGCGGCACCACCGGCTCCGCCGAGCGCGCCGCCGCCCCCGGATCGGCGAGCCCGATCCGCACACCGTCCAGGCGCACGCCCGGCACATCCCGCACCACCGCACGCCGCAGGACCGTCTCCGCCGCCCGCTCCGTGATCCACGCGCCGTCGCGAGCTCCTCCCAGGGGCAGGATCCTGCCCAGCCCCACCTGGTGCCGTACCGCCCGAGTCCACCGGTCCACCGTCATTCCTCCAGCCTGACGCATCTCCGGCGCGGTACCGGGCAACCGCGCATACGGTGGTCGAAGGAGGACGATCGAAGGGATATACGGCGATGACCGACATGACCGAGGGAGGCCCGGTACGGGCACCCGACCCGGAGAAGAACCTCTTGGAGACCACCCCCCGCAGGGGCCAGGGAACCCGGCGCGGCGGCGGTGACCCCGCGACCCGCGGCCGCACCACCATCGCCGACGGCGTCGTGGAGAAGATCGCGGGGCTGGCCGCACGGGACGTGCTCGGCGTGCACGCCATGGGCAGCGGCCTGTCACGGACCTTCGGCGCCGTGCGCGACCGGGTGCCCGGCGGCTCGAAGTCGGTGACGCGCGGCGTGAAGGCCGAGGTCGGCGAGGTGCAGACCGCGCTAGACCTGGAGATCGTCGTCGACTACGGCGTGTCCATCGCCGACGTCGCCAGGGCCGTACGGGAGAACGTCATCGCGGCGGTCGAGCGGATGACCGGCCTGGAGGTCGTCGAGGTCAACATCGCGGTGAGCGACGTGAAACTGCCCGAGGAGGAGGACGAGGAGCCGGAGACCCGCCTTCAGTGAGGCTCAGTGAGGCTCAGTGAGGTTCGGTGAGGCTCAGTGAGGCTCAGTGAGGTTCGGTGAGGTTCGGTGAGCGGAGGAGCGCACCATGAACATGGCCGTGGTCGGCATGATCGTCGGCATGGCGTTGGGCTTCGCCGGATACTTCGGCGGATTCGGGGCCTTCCTGCTGGTGGCGGCACTGGGCGCCGTCGGCTTCGTCGTCGGGCGGTTCCTCGAGGGGGACCTGGAACTCGGCGACTTCTTCCGTCCCCGTGACGAACGGCGGCGGTGACGGCGGTGAGCACGATCGCCGAGCCCGGCCGGGGTCCGGCCGCCGTCGCGCCGGGTGAGCGCGGGGCGACCAGGATCGCCGACCGGGTGGTCGCGAAGATCGCCTCCCAGGCGGCCCGAGAGGCGGTCGGCTCCCTGCCGCCGGGCGCCGCTCCGGCGCACGCCACGGTGGTGGTGCGCCACGAGGCCGCCCGGGTCCGGGTGCACGTCGAACTCGGCTACCCCGGTGACATCGGCGCCCGGTGCGCGCGGGTGCGGCGCCAGGTGGTCGACCGGGTGCGCTCCCTGGCGGGGATGCACGTGCCGGAGGTCGTCGTCCTGGTCGAACGGCTGCACCTGACGACCGCGCCGGAAGCGGCCCGGGGGAGGACGCGATGAGCGGCCCCGAGGGCACGGTCCTGGAGAAGGACCCGCCGCCCGCGGAGGCACCCGGCGGCTCCGGCGTCCACCGGCGCTTCTGGTCGGCCCGCCGGGTCCCCGCGGGCCTGGTCGCGCTGCTGATCCTGCTGATCGCGGGCGTGTTCCTGTACGACGTCGTCGCGGTACGGACCCACCGTGCCACGCCGGGCTGGCGCCGGGAACTGGCCCGGCAACTCGCCGAACGGCCCCTGGACGACATCTGGGTGCTGACCGGCGCCGGGATCGCCGGCGCCCTCGGACTCTGGCTGCTGCTGCTCGCCCTGACCCCCGGTCTGCGCGCCCTGCTGCCGATGCGTCCCGTGGATCCCGACGTCCGCGCGGGGCTGCACCGGGACGCCGCCGCCATGGTGCTGCGGGACCGGGCCCTGGAGGTGGCCGGCGTACGGTCGGTGCGGGTCAGGGTGAAACGCGCCCGCGCGGACGTCCGCGCGGTGTCGCACTTCCGTGAACTGGACGACGTACGGGCCGACTTGACCGCGACGCTCGACGACGCCGTGGCAGGGCTCGGCCTGGCCCGGCCGCCCTCGCTGTCGCTGCGCGTACGGCGGCCCGGCCGGAAGGGGCGGTAGGGATGCTCAAGGGCGTCAACCGGGTGCTGCTCGGGATCACGGGGCTGGTGCTGTTCGTCCTCGGCGGGTCCGTGCTGGCGATCGGGCTGGGGGCTCCGGCGCCCTCCTGGTGGCCGCACGACGGACGGCACGACGTGCTGCTGGACGAGGCCGAGCGGACCCGGTGGCGGGACGAGGGCTGGTGGTGGCCGGCGGTCATCGCCGTGCTCGCCGTCCTGGTGCTGCTCTCCCTGTGGTGGCTGCTCGCGGTGCTGCGCAGGCGGCGACCGGCGGAGGTACTCGTCGACACCGGCGACGACGAGGGCGCGTCACTGCGCGGAAGGGCCCTGGAGCAGGCCCTCGCCGAGGAGGCGAGCCACCTGGACGGCGTGGACCGGGCCCACGTCCTCCTCACCGGCCACAGGAACGCCCCCAGAACCCGCGTACTCCTCCGCCTGCACCCCCACATCGACCCGGTGACCGCCCTGCGCGCCCTGGCGAAGGGCCCCCTCACCCACGCCCGGACCTCCACAGGCCACCCCACCCTCCCCACGGAGGCCCGCCTGCAAGCCGTGAAGCACCCCCCGGAACGAGTAACCTGACCGCGCCCCCGCGTCCCCCGCGACCGCGGGCAATCGTGCCGCAGGGCGGCACGGGTGGGCGCGACGGCACCCCGTAAGCGCCGGGCCGCGCAACCCACCCCCGCCCAGCACCGGCACCGGCACAGCGCACCGGCACAGCGCCCCGGCGTCACCGCACCCGCCGAACAGGGCGTCAGAACCCGTGCCGCACCCCGCCGTCCACCGGCACCATCACCCCCGACAGATACGACGCCGCCGGTGACAGCAAGAACGCGGCCGTACGGCCGAATTCCTCCGGCGTCCCGTACCGCCGCAACGGAATCCGGGACTCCGCCGCCTGCCGCGTGGCCTCCGGATCCGCCGACAACGAGTCCAGCTCCCGCACCCGGTCCGTGTCGATGCGCCCCGGCAGCAGCCCCACCACCCGGATCCCCCGCGGCCCCAACTCGTCCGCCAGCGACTTCGCGAACCCCGCCAGCCCCGGCCGCAGCCCGTTGGAGATGGTCAGCCCGGGAATCGGCTCGTGCACCGACCCCGACAGCACGAACCCGATGACACCCCCCTCACCCAGTTCCGCCGCGGCCGCCCGCGCCATCCGCACCGCACCCAGGAACACCGACTCGAACGCCGCCCGCCACTGCTCGTCGGTGGTGTCGGCGACGAACCCCGGCGGCGGCCCGCCCACGCTGACGAGGATGCCGTCGAAGCGCCCGAACCGCTCCCGCGCGGTGGCGATCAGCCGTGCCGGCGCCTCGGGGTCGGCGTTGTCGACGGCCACCCCGACCGCGTCCGGCCCCAGCGCGGACGCCGCCTCGGCGACGGACTTCTCCTCCCGCCCCGTGACGACCACCTTCGCGCCGTCGGCGAGGAGCTCCCGCGCGGAGGCGTTGCCCAGCCCGCGGGTCGCCCCGGTGACGACGTACACCCGGTCCTTCAGTCCAAGATCCATGGCCCTATCCTGCCCCTTCGTCCCCGAACAGGGCGAGCGCGGTGTTGACCAGGCCGATGTGGCTGAACGCCTGCGGGAAGTTGCCCAGCAGCCGCCCGCCCACCGGGTCGTACTCCTCCGCCAGCAGACCCACGTCGTTGGCGAGCCCCATCAGCCGCTCGAACAGCGCGCGCGCCTCCTTCGTCCTGCCGGTCATGTGCAGGGCGTCCGCGAGCCAGAACGAACAGACCAGGAACGTGCCCTCCCCGCCGGGCAGCCCGTCGACGGCCGTCGCGTCCGGCGTGTAGCGGCGCACGAACCCGTCCTGCCCCAGCTCCGCGCGGACCGCCTCGATGGTGCCCAGCACCCGGGGATCGTCGGGCGGCAGGAAACCCACCCGGGGGATCAGCAGCAGCGCGGCGTCGAGTTCGCGCGAACCGTACGACTGCGTGAACGTGTTCCGCGCGGGGTCGTAGCCCTTCTCGCACACCTCCCGGTGCACCTCGTCGCGCAGCTCCCGCCAGCCGTCCAGGTCCCCGTCGAAGTCCGGGTGTTCCTCCAGGGTGCGCACCGCGCGGTCGGCGGCCACCCACACCATCACCTTGGAGTGCACGAAGTGGCGCCGGCCGCCGCGCACCTCCCACAGTCCCTCGTCGGGCTGCCGCCACGCCGTGCGCAGGAAGTCCATCAGCACCGACTGCAACGCCCACACGTCCGGCTGCGGGGACAGCCCCGAACTCCGCGCCAGCGCCAGGGAGTCCATGACCTCGCCGTACACGTCCAGCTGGAGCTGGTTCACGGCGTCGTTGCCGACCCGTACGGGCGCGGCGCCGCCGAAACCGGACAGCCACGGCAGTTCGAACTCGGGAAGCCGCCGCTCGCCCGCGAGCCCGTACATGATCTGCAGGTCCGCCGGATCGCCCGCGACCGCGCGGAGCAGCCAGTTGCGCCAGGCCTCCGCCTCGTCCTGGTACCCGGCGGCCAGCAGCGCGTTCAGGGTCAGCGTGGCGTCGCGCAGCCAGCAGAAGCGGTAGTCCCAGTTGCGCACCCCGCCCGGCTCCTCCGGCAGCGAGGTGGTGGGCGCGGCGACGATGCCGCCGGTGGGACGGTAGGTGAGCGCCTTGAGCGTGATCAGCGACCGGACGACCTCGTCCCGGTACGGGCCGTCGTAACGGCACCGGGCCGCCCAGGCGCGCCAGTCCTTGACGCTGTGCCGCAGCGAGGAGTACGGGTCGACCAGCGGGGGCCGCGGCTCGTGGGAGGGGTGCCAGGTGAGCACGAACGCGACCCGCTCGCCCTCCCGCACCGTGAACTCCGAGACGGTGCACCGGTCCTCGCCCCAGGTCTCGACCTCCGGGACGCTGCGCAGCCACGCCGAGTCCGGCCCGGCCACCGCCACCCGGTGGCCGTCCTCCCTGCGCACCCACGGCACGACCGAGCCGTAGTCGAAGCGCAGCCGCAGCGTGCTGCGCACGGTCACCTCACCCCGTACGCCCTGCACGATCCGCACCAGGTCCGGCGCGCGGTGGCGCTGCGGCATCAGGTCGGTGACCAGCACCGCCCCTCCGGGGGTCTCCCACTCGGTGTCCAGGACCAGGGTGTCCTCGCGGTAGGAGCGGCGGGCGCACCGGTCCGCGCCGGCCGGGGCGATGCGCCAGTGCCCGTTGTCCTCGTCCCCGAGCAGCCGCGCGAAGCAGGCCGCGGAGTCGAAACGGGGCAGGCAGAGCCAGTCCACTGAGCCGTCCGTGCCCACCAGGGCAGCGGTCTGTTCGTCGCCGATGAGCGCGTAGTCCTCGATACGGTGCACGGGGTGCGGGTTCCCGGCAACCGGGGGCGGCAATCAGGGGCGGGCCCGGGGAGTGACGGCCCGTCGGTTGCCGCGGCGCCGTCACCGGAGGAGGACGGCACCGGGGTCCGCCGGGGAGGGCTACACCGCCGCCGGTTCCGTCGCCTCGGCGTCCGTCTTCGCGGCCGCCGCCCGGGCCCGCTCCCGGGCCTCGCGGCGGGCCAGCACGAACCAGCCGACCGGCACGGCCGCCGCGAACAGCCACCACTGGACGGCGTACGCGTAGTTCAGCGCCGCGTTCTCCTTGCCGGGGTTCCCGAGCTGCTCCGGGGTGCCGTCCTTCGGCTCGGGCGCCGTCTGCGCCACGTAGCCGCCGAGCACCGGGGCGCCGAGGCGCTCCGCCTCCCGCTCGCTGTTGATCAGCATGATCTGCCGGTCCGGCAGGCCCTCGAGGTCCTTGATGCCGCTCGCCTCGGTCGTCTCGTCGGGCATCAGCCGGCCCTTGATCGTGGTCTCGCCGCGCGGTGGCGCGGGGACCTCGGGGAACGAGGTCTGGCCCGCCTCCGAGGGGATCCAGCCCCGGTTGACGAGGAGGACCTTGCCGTCGTCGAGGACGAAGGGGGTGAGGACGTGGAAGCCGACCCGGTCGTCGGCGTTGGTACGGCGGCGGACGACGACCTCGTCATCGGTGTCGAAGCGTCCCGTGGCGGTCACGGTGCGGTACCGCTCGGCGCGCGTCACGGTGTCCCCCGGCGCGGCCAGCCGCTCCACCGGCACCGGATCGGCGGCCAGCGCGTCGGCGACCAGCCGGTTGCGGGCGTCGCGCTCCCCGTAGCGGTCCATCTGCCAGAAGCCCAGCCAGATCATCGTGGGGATGAGGAGCAGGGCGACCAGTGTGATGGTCACCCATTGGCGGGACAAGAGAAAGCGGTACACCCCACGACCGTACAACTCGGTCGCGGGGTGTTTTGAGGCGGGTACGTCCCTTCGGGTCCGGTCGACGGTCCCCGTCCTCCCCTCCGCGGGGACGGCTGCCGGGAGCCCCGGCCCTCACCGAGACGCGCAGGGACGGGATCGCCGAACCGACGGACACGGAACGACGCCGCGCGGGCCGGGCGCGGCACCCGGCCGACGCGGCGCCGTCGGCTTGCGGGCCCCCTCCCGGCGGCTGACCATGCTGGCTATGACACATTGCGAAGTGTGCGGGAACGACTACGCGCTGGCGTTCACCGTGGAGACCCAGGACGGTGCTCGCCACGTCTTCGACTCGTTCGCCTGCGCGATCCACCGCATGGCCCCGATCTGCGAGCACTGCCGGGTGCAGATCATCGGCCAGGGCGTCGAGGCCGACGGCCACTGGTACTGCGGCGCCCACTGCGCCCGCGCGGAGGGAAAGACGGGCATCGTCGACAAGGTGGGATCCCCGGCGTAGGGAGCGGTCCCTTCCGCGGGATCGAACCCGCCTCCCCGGCTCCCGGCCGGACGAACGAGCACTGCCCGGAGCGCCTTCCGAATCCGGAACCCGGACCAGCCGTCGCCGCGTACTCCGCCTGCCGCCGCAGGGCGATCCGTCGGCCCGGTGCGGGTGAGCGGGCTGCGAGGAGCCGCCCCCCGGTCAGCCCTCCGACGCGGGTTCGACGTTCCCGAGCAGCTGACCGAACGCGGCCTCGTCGACGACCGGGGTGCCGTACTGCCGGGCCTTGACCACCTTGGACGTGCCCGAGTCCGGATCGTTGGTGACGAGGAGGCTGGTGAGCCGGGACAGGCTGCCGGCGACGTGCAGCCCGGCCTCGGTCGCACGGTCCTCCAGCAGGTCCCGCTCGATCGAGGTGTCCCCGGAGAACGCCACCCGCATGCCCTGCTTGAGCTGCCCGCCCGGTGCGTACCGCCCGGGGTTGGGGTACGGGCACGCGGGCCGCTTGCGGGACGGGCGCCAGCCGGCCGTCCGGTAGCCGCCGGAGCCCGCCTGCTGCCCGGTGCGGGGCCCGTCCGTCCACTCGGTCAGCGGCCGGCACTCGTGCAGCGGCAGCCGTACGCCGCCCGCCGCCGCGGCCCGCAGACTGGGCCGGAACGCCTCCGCCAGCACCCGTGCGTCGTCCAGCGCGTGGTGCGCCCGCCGCTGCACGACACCGAAGTGCGCGGCGAGCGACTCCAGCTTGTGGTTGGGCAGCGGAAGCTTCAGCTCCTTGGAGAGGGCGATGGTGCACAGCCGCTGCTTCACCGGCGCCTCGCTCCGCGCGCGGGCGTACTCCCGGGCGATCATCTGCCAGTCGAAGACCGCGTTGTGCGCGACCAGCACCCGGCCCTCCAGCCGGGTCGCGAACTCCGCGGCGATCTCCTGGAAGAGGGGCGCGCCCTCGAGCACGTCGCTCGTCAGACCGTGTATCCACACCGGGCCCGGGTCCCGCTCCGGATTGATCATCGTGTACCAGTGGTCCTCGACCTCGCCGCGCGCGTCCAGCCGGTAGACGGCCGCGGAGATGATGCGGTCGTCCCGGGCCAGCCCCGTGGTCTCCACGTCGACGACCGCGTATCCCTGCGGGTACGCGGTCGGCCACTCGGTGGGGGAGGACGCTGCGGTCGTGAGGTCGTCGAGCATGGTTCACGAGGATACGGGCCCGGACTGACACCGCCGGCCCTCAGGCCCCCGGCGCACGGCCCGCACCTCCGAGCGCCGGGAACGTCCGTACGGGCCGTGGAACCCCGTTCACCAGCGGATCGGTACCGGTAGCGCGGTCAGCAGGCCCGACACCGCGACCACCATGCCGAGCGCGTACACCTCCGCCCGCGCGGGGGAGCAGGCGGTCAGCGGGTCCCGCGCGCGGGCCAGCCGGATCCGGGCCCAGGGGGTGAGGACGGCGACCCCGGTCGTCAGGTCCCCGGCGCACGGTTCACGCCCTCGGGTGCCGGGAATGTCCGTGCGGGGCGTGGGCCCCGTTCACCAGCGGATCGGTACCGGTAGCGCGGTCAGCAGGCCCGACACCGCGACCACCACGCCGAGCGCGTACACCTCCGCCCGCGCGGGGGAGCAGGCGGTCAGCGGGTCCCGCGCGCGGGCCAGCCGGATCCGGGCCCACAGGGCGAGGACGGCGACCCCGGCCGTCAGGACCACCTTGGCGAGCAGGACACGCCCGTACGCCGTGTCCGTCAACTGCTCCAGGACTGTCTCCGGCGGCATCCGGCGCAGCGAACTGCACACGCCCGTCGCGGTGATGGCGGCGAGCAGCACGGCCGCCACGCGCGCGTAGCGTCCCAGCAGCGCGGCGCCCGCCTCCGCGCGCGGCCACAGCCGCAGGGTGCGCAGCACGTGCAGCAGACCGCCCGTCCAGAGCGCCGCGCAGACCAGGTGCACCAGGGTCAGCGCGGAGCCGACGAGCGGGCTGTACTCGGTCGTCGGATGCGCGCGCAGCGCCTCCGCGACGATCACCGCGGCCAGTGGCCACACCTGGGTGCCGGGGCGGCCGGACGCCGCGCACAGGGCCGCCGCGAGGAAGGCGTTGACCTCGAGGAGGGCGAGTTTGCCGTCCCTGGAGTCGTAGAGGCCGCCGACGTCGATGTCGGCGAGGCCGTCGGGCACCAGGTTGCCGGTGGCCACGACGGAGGCCAGGCCGAGGGCGGCCACGAAGCCGACGGAGTTCGCCGCGGTGGACCAGCCGCGGGGCAGGGCGGGGGGAGCGCCGGGCACGGAACGTGCCAGCCGCCGCACGAACGACTCGCCCACGGACACGGACAGCGCCGCGAACAGCACCGCCCGCAGCAGGGCTATGCCACCGGTACCGGGCGCGTCGGCCTCCCCGGTGCCGTGCAACGCGGGCGACGGCCCGAACAGCGGTATCACCGCCCCGAGCGTCACCAGCACGAGCACGGCGACGGCCCGCCCCCGCCCGCCCCCGTCGACACCGTCCGTCTTGTCCCCGGCCCTCATCGAACTCACCCCGGGATCTTCACAAGCTCCCGCAGAACAGGGCAAGTACGGGGCTTCCCCCTGCGGGAAGTCGTACCGACGTAGCATGCGGGAAGTCGTGCCGACGTAGCTGCGGGCACCCGTGCCTCCCCCCAGGCCGGTACGGGCGGGCGCAGCGGCATCCTGCCGACGCCGGCGAGTGACACCCCCGCGCGGTCCCTCAGACCCACCGCGCCGGATCGGCTCCCCAACGCCCCGGCGCCCGCCCCCAGTCACGCGGCCCGCCCTCGAACACCACCGGCGACAGGGCGTACCGCAGCCTCCCCAGCGCGCTGTCCCGTTCCGCGAGCCACCGGGCCGCGGGCACCCCGGCGGGCGCCCCGCCGCTCCGGGGCCCCTCCAGCAGCCACCCGGCCGTCCGCGCCAACGCCACCCGCACGACCCTGCTCCCGCCCGTCTCCGTCTGCTCACCGAGCGCCCGCAACACCCCCGCCGCCAGCAGGTACCCCGTACCGTGATCGAGCGCCTGCGCGGGCAGCACGCCCGGCCGCCCCGCCCGAGCACCGCGCTCGACCGCCGCGATCCCCGTGGCCACCTGCACCAGGCTGTCGAAGCCGCGCCGCCCGCCCCACGGCCCGTACGCGCCCCACGCCGACAGCTGGGCCACCACCACTCCGGGCCGCCGCTCGGCCAGCGCGCCGGGCGTCAGCCCGAAGCGGTCCAGGGCGCCCGGACGGTACCCCGTCACCACCACGTCCGCCGTCGCGAGCAGTTCCTCGAACACCTCCCGGCCGGCCGAGAGGTCCAGCAGCGCCGAGCGCTTCCCGAAACCCGTGTCGGCGTGCTGGCCGACGAGTTCGGGCAGCCCCGGCGCGTCCACGCGCAACACGTCCGCGCCGAGCAGGGCGAGCGTGCGGGTGGCGACCGGGCCCGCGATCACCCGGGTGAGGTCCAGCACCCGCAGCCCTGCCGCGGGCAGCAGCGGATCCCGGCCCACCGGAGCGAGCACCCGCGCGGGGGCCGCGTCCAGCCGCTCGCGTTCTACGAGGGGCCGCTTCGCCACCTCCACGCCCTGCTCGTGAACCGCCCACTCCTCGGGTGTCCGCAGGGCGACGGCGAGGCCCCCGGCCGCGCTCACCGCCTCCTCGACCTCACGCGCGGAACGCTCCGCGAGCGCCTCCGCCACCGCCTCCGGGTCCTCGGGCACGCCCAGTACGGACAGCAGCCGGGCCCGGTGGTGCGGGTAGTTGGCGTGCGTGCGCACCCACCCGTCGGCCGTGCGCCAGAACCGTGACAGCGGCGCGAAGGTCTCCGGGGCCCGCCCGCCGACCAGCAGGTGCCGCTCGCTGACGAACGCCGTGGCCACCGCCCCGTCGTCCACCCGCACCGCCGGGACCTCGCCGCCCGTCCGCCGTGCCCCCAGCTCGGCGGCGGCCAGCGCGCACGCGCCCACCCAGGCGCGCGCCGCCTCCCGCACCGGCAGCCGGGAGGGGAGCACACCGGGCCGTTCGACGGCCGACACGCGCGTGAGGAGGGCGGGATCGCCGCCCAGGGCGGACCACACGGCCGCGAGATCGTTCATGACCGCACTATGCCGTACCACGTCGTACCACGCCGTACCACGACGCGGCGGGGGCCGGACGCGAACGCCCGGCCCCCGCCGCCCACACTTCCCGCGCGACTACCGCGTCACCGCGTCCAGCGCGTCGGCCATACCCCAGCCGTAGAAGCCGTTGCGGTTCTTCGGGCCCTCGCACACCGCGTCGACCTTGCCGTCGCCGTCGATGTCGTACGGGTCCGTGCACGCGGTGGCGTCGGCCTCCGCGTACAGCAGGGCCTTCACCAGCGCCGGCGAGGCGTGCGGGTGCGTCGACCTGATCAGCGCGGCGACGCCCGCGACGTGCGGGGACGCCATCGACGTACCCGCCATGTAGCCCCACTCGCCGCCGGGCAGCGTGCCCAGGATCAGACCGCTGGTGGCGGGCGGCTCCGGCGTCTGGTACCTCGTTGAGTCGCCGCCGGGCGCGGCGATGTCGACGACACCCAGGCCGTAGTTGGAGAACGACGACTTCAGGCCCTTCGCACCGGTCGCCGCGACCGTCACCACACCCGGCAGCTGGGTCGGTATGTCGTAGCACTCGGACGGGTCGATCACCCGGTCCGACGGGGTGGAGTCGTTCGGGGAGACCGGGTCGGTGATCTCGTCGGCCGCGAGGTCGTAGTTCTCGTTGCCGGCCGCGGCCACGTTCACCGCGCCCTTGCGCTCCGCGTACCTCGACGCCCGGGTGACGGCCTCGACGAGCGCCTTCTGGTCCGGGTCGTCGGTGCAGTTGAAGTACCAGGGGTCGGTGTAATAGCTGTTGTTGGTGACGTCGACCCCGTGCTCGGCCGCCCACACGAAGCCGCAGACCACGGCCTCGGTGTAGAAGAAGCCGTCCGGGTTGGACACCTTGATGCCCGAGACCTTCACGCCGGGCGCGACACCGGTCATGCCGACGCCGTTCTTGGCGGCGGCGATCTCACCGGCGACGTGCGTGCCGTGCGCGCTCTCCGAGGGGCCGGGACGCCAGGCGCCCTCGCTCGTGTCCGGCTTGCCCGACACGCAGTTGACCGACGCGGCCCGGTCGAAGTTGGGCGCTATGTCCGGGTGGGTGTCGTCCACGCCGGTGTCGATGACGGCGACGGTCACCTTGGAGCTGCCCAGCGACTTCTCGTGCGCCTTGTCCGCCTTGATGGCGGGCAGGTCCCACTGCAGGCCCTGGAGCGGGTCCTGGCCCTCGGCCGCCGCGGACTCGGCCCGGGCGATCTCGGCGTCGCTGAGCGCCTTCGGGGTGACCGTGTCGGTGGTGGCCGCCGACGGCAGCGGCGCGGTGCGGGTGGCACCGGCCGACTGCACTCCGCGCACCGTGCGGACGGTCTTGGCGAAGTCGGCGTTCGAGGAGTGGACGACGATGACGCCGATCCTGTCGTACGAGGCCACGATGGTCCCGCCGGCCCTGCCGATCGCCTTCTTCACGTGCGCCGCCGTGCCGTGTCCGCCCTTGACGTTGACCACGTAGCTGAGCGGGGCCGAGTCGGCGGAGGCCGCGGCGGGCCGCTCGGGGGCCGGGGCGGCCGTGGCCGCGGTGTTCGGCAGGAAGGCGAGCGCGGTCGCCATGGCCATCCCGGCCGGGACGACGAGCGCGCGGCGGTGGCGCGGGTGGGACGCGGTCATGGAGTCTCCAGTTCGTTCACGGATGCGGTCGGAGGGCGGGAAGGGGGAGGCGGCGGCGCTCACTTGACGGCGCGCAGCGCGTCGACGATGCCGAAGCCGTAGAAGCCGTTGACCCGGTCGCCGCCCTCACAGGTGGCGTCCTGCGCGCCGTCGCCGTCCTGGTCGTAGGAGTCGGGGCAGCCGGGGTTGTCCGCCTGGGCCTTCAGCAGCGCCCGCAACTGGGCGGGCGTGGCCCGCGGGTGCTCGGACTTCAGCAGCGCGGCGACACCGGCGGCGTGCGGGGATGCCATCGAGGTGCCCTGCAGCCAGGCGTACTCGCCGTTCGGCATGGTCGACAGGATGCGGCCGTCCTTCGACGGCGTGTCCGGCAGCTGGTAGCGGCGGTCGCCGCCCGGCGCGGCGACGTCGATGACGCCCTTGCCGTACGTGGAGTAGTACGACTTGAGGTTCCGCACGCCCGTCGCGCTGACCGTGACGACGCCCGGCAGCTGGGTCGGTACGTCGAAGCACTCGTGCGGGTCGATGGTGCGCGGCACCGGCGTGGAGTCGTCGGGGCTGGAGTCGTCGACGATCGCGTCGGAGTCCAGGTCGTGGTTGGAGTTGCCGGCCGAGGCCAGGTGCAGGGTGCCCTTGCGCTGCGCGTACAGCTGGGCCCGGTTGACCGCGTCGACGATCGCCCTCTGGTCCGGGTCGTCCGTGCAGTTGTACAGCCACGGGTCGACGTAGTAGCTGTTGTTCGTGATCTCCACGCCGTGGTCGGCGGCGAACACGAAGGCGCAGACGACGTTCTCCGGGTAGAACAGGCCGTTGTCCGGGTCGCTGACCTTGATGCCCGAGACCTTCACGCCGGGGGCGACACCGGCGACGCCGACGCCGTTGCGGGCCGCGGCGATCTCACCGGCCACGTGGGTGCCGTGGTAGTCCTCGGCCGTGTACGGGCGCCAGGCGCCCTCGCTGGTGTCCGCCTTGCCGCCGACGCAGTTGGCCGACTGGGAGGCGGAGAAGTTCGGGGCGAGGTCCGGGTGGGTGTCGTCGACGCCGGTGTCGATGACGGCGACGGTCACCTTGCGGCTGCCGTCGTTGATCCTCGCGGCCTTGTCGGCGCCTATCGCCCGCAGGTCCCACTGGTCGGCCTCGAGCGGTTCGCTGCCGGGTGTCCGCGCGGAGGCGGCCCGCGTCCGCGCGGCCTCGGCGTCGCTCAGGCGGTCGGCGGCGCCCTCGTCCGTCGTCCCGGCCGCGGTCAGCGGCGCGGTGCGGGTGGCGCCGGCGGACCGGACCCCGCGGGCCCCGCGTATCTCCTCGCCGAAGTCCGGGTCGGCCGAGTGGACGACGATCACGCCGATCCTGTCGTACGTGACCACGACCTTCCCGCCGGCCGCGGCTATCGCCCGCTCCACCGACGCGATCGTGCGGCGGTCCACGTCGGTGTTGACGACGTACGCCAGGGCGGGCGCGTCCGCGGCCTGCTCGGCCGGTGCCGTCCGCGGGGCCGCCGAGGCCGCCGCCGGAAGGAAACCGAGCGAGGCGGTCAGGGACAGCACGAGGGGCACGGCGAGGGCGAGCCGGCGTCTGGCACGCAGATGAGCCATGGGGTCTCCACATCATCCGGAAACGGAACCGGCCCGGCGCACAAGGGTGGTGCTCGGGCAGGTACATGACGGGGGTGCAGGGTGAAGCTATCCCGCGCTCTCGCTGGTCAGCAATGTTTTGCCGGAAACGGCTTCGCAAAGCGCCGGGGGAAAAGAACGGCGGAGAGTTGAACCGGTCCTCGCGTGGCGCCGTGCCCTTGGGCAGGAAGCGCGAGGACACTCGCCTTTCGTCCCCGCCCGAACCGGAACGCACCGCGAGGAGACCCCGTGGCCGCCGAAGCACCGCCCCCCTCGACAGAACGACGCAAACTCCCCACCCCCGAGGAGTTCACCGAGGTGCAGGAGAGCGCTGAGTTCGGTGAACTGCGCCGCTCCCACCGCTCCTTCGCCTTCCCGCTGACCATCACCTTCATCATCTGGTACCTGCTGTACGTCCTGCTCTCCAACTACGCGGGCGACTTCATGGGCGCCAAGCTGTTCGGCAACATCAACGTCGCCCTCGTCTTCGGTGTCCTGCAGTTCGTCACCACGTTCCTCATCGCGTGGTGGTACTCCCGGCACGCCGCCGCCAAGCTCGACCCCAAGGCCGAGGCCATCAAGACCCGTATGGAGGGCGGCGCATGAGCCCCGCGATCACCCATGTCACCCTCGCCGCGAACGAGGCCAGCGAACACCGCGGACTCATCATCACCCTGTTCGCGCTGTTCGTCCTCGCCACCCTCGGCATCACCGTCTGGGCGGGCCGGCAGACCAAGGACGCCGCCGACTTCTACGCGGGCGGACGCCAGTTCAGCGCCTTCCAGAACGGACTCGCGGTCTCCGGCGACTACATGTCGGCCGCGTCCTTCCTCGGCATCGCCGGCGCCATCGCCCTCTTCGGCTACGACGGCTTCCTGTACTCCATCGGCTTCCTGGTCGCCTGGCTGGTGGCGCTCCTCCTGGTGGCCGAGCCGCTGCGCAACTCCGGCCGCTACACCATGGGCGACGTCCTCGCCTACCGCATGCGCCAGCGCCCGGTGCGCACCGCCGCCGGCACCTCCACCATCGTCGTGTCGATCTTCTACCTGCTGGCCCAGATGGCGGGCGCGGGCGTCCTCGTCTCGCTGCTGCTCGGCATCACCTCCGACGCCGGCAAGATCCTCATCGTCGCCCTCGTCGGCCTCCTGATGATCGTGTACGTCTCCATCGGCGGCATGAAGGGCACCACCTGGGTCCAGATGGTCAAGGCCGTGCTGCTCATCGGCGGCACGCTCCTCATCACGTTCCTGGTGCTGCTGAAGTTCAACTTCAACATCTCCGACCTGCTGGGCAGCGCCGCCGAGAACAGCGGCAAGGGCGACGCCTTCCTCGAGCCCGGCCTGCAGTACGGCGCCGACGGCACCACCAAGCTGGACTTCATCTCCCTCGGCATCGCCCTGGTCCTCGGCACCGCCGGTCTGCCGCACATCCTGATCCGCTTCTACACGGTGCCCAACGCCAAGGCCGCCCGTAAGTCCGTCAACTGGGCCATCGGCATCATCGGCGGCTTCTACCTGATGACCATCGCCCTCGGCTTCGGCGCCGCCGCGCTGATCTCCCAGGACGAGATCATCGCGTCCAACCCGTCCGGCAACACGGCCGCCCCGCTGCTCGCGCTGCACCTGGGCGGCGTCGACTCGGCCTGGGGCGCGATCCTGCTCGCCACCATCTCGGCGGTCGCCTTCGCGACGATCCTCGCCGTGGTCGCCGGACTGACCCTGGCCTCCTCGTCCTCCTTCGCGCACGACATCTACGCCAACGTCATCCGCAAGGGGCAGGCCACGGAGAAGGAGGAGATGAGGGCGGCCCGCTGGGCGACTGTCGCCATCGGCGTCGTCTCCATCGCGCTCGGCGCCCTCGCCCGCGACCTGAACGTGGCCGGCCTGGTCGCGCTGGCCTTCGCGGTCGCCGCGTCCGCCAACCTGCCGACCATCCTCTACAGCCTGTTCTGGAAGCGGTTCACCACCCAGGGCGCCCTGTGGTCGATCTACGGCGGTCTCGTCGTCGCCGTCGGCCTGGTGCTGTTCTCGCCCGTCGTCTCCGGCGACCCCAAGGCGATGTTCCCGGACGTCGACTTCGCCTGGTTCCCGCTGAAGAACCCGGGCATCATCTCCATCCCGTTCGGCTTCCTGATGGGCTGGCTCGGCACCGTCCTGTCGAAGGAGGAGCCCGACGTCAAGAAGTACGCGGAACTGGAGGTCCGGTCCCTGACCGGAACCGGCGCCCACTGATCCACACCCCGCGCGGCCGCGGGGGGGGGGCCCCCCCGGGGGGGGGGCCCCCCCGCGCGGGCCCCCCCCCCCCCCCGCCGGGGGGGGGGGGGGGGGGGGGGGGGGGGGGGGGGGAGGGCCAACCCCGCAC